>JASHOS010000265.1 GCA_030040995.1 Terriglobia bacterium
CGGTTCGGTGAAGCGCGTGGCGTCGGGCGTTGGTGAAGGAGCAATCGCAGTGCAGTTTATCCATCAATATTTGAGCACGGCCTAAAGCATGCCAGAGAAACCTGGAAGCGAAACAATTCAAACCATCCTGAGTGAGCTGCACAACATCGCGGTGTTTGCCGATCTGCCCGAAGATCAACTTACCTGGCTGGCGGAGCGCTTCGAGGAAGTTCGCCTGCAGCCCGGCGCCGTTTACCTCCGTCAAGGCGACCCCGTGGAGTATCTCGTGGTGGTTGTTGAAGGCGAGGTCCGCTACCAACGCCAGGATGTCCCGGATGGACCTTTTTTCACGATGCAGGCGGGCCAAGTGACGGGTATGCTTCCCTATTCGCGCCTTACCCGCGCCTCGGGTACAGGACGCGCCATCGTGCAAACGAGAATACTGCGGTTGCACAAAGATCACTTTCCGGAAATGCTTCGCCGCATGCCGGAGCTCGGGAAGCGGCTCGTGGCGCTCATGTCCGACCGCATCCGCGAGGCAACACGCCTGGAAACGCAGCATGAGAAGCTGATGGCTCTCGGGAAACTCTCCGCTGGCCTCGCGCATGAGCTCAACAATCCTGCGTCTGCCGCCCGGCGCTCCGCGAGCAGTTTGCTGGAAGCCATCGATGCGGTGCGGGACGCCAGTCTCAGGCTCTTGCAACACCCGCTCACCAATATGCAGAGGGAAGCCATCGCCCGGTTCGAGGCGGACGCCGCGCACCGGGCGCCGAATACGTTGTCCAATCCGCTGGAAGTCAGCGACCGCGAAGAGCGCCTGACGGAATGGCTGGAGGCACGAGGCGTGGCGGAAGCGTGGAAGATTGCCCCTGTTTTGGCAGAGTCCTGCATCGAGCCCGCTGAACTCGAAGGGCTGGCCGCCGAGATTGGAAACGCAGTCATGGGACCGGCCCTCGCCAGGGCGGCCAGAATACTGGCGATTTACGGCCTCGTTCGCGAGATCGATAACAGCACGCGCCGGATCTCGGACCTCGTGAGCGCCGTTAAGGAATACTCTTACATGGATCAGGCGGCCAGCCAGGAGGTAGACATCCAGAAAGGTTTGGAAAATACGCTCCTCATTTTCGGTTACCGGTTCAAAGGTGGCGTGACCGTGGCGCGCAACTATGCGCCCGATCTGCCTCGTATTTGCGCGCGCGGCAGCGAATTGAACCAGGTTTGGACGAACCTCATCGATAATGCGCTCGATGCGATGGGGGAAGCCGGGGAATTGCGCGTTCGAACCGCCCGTGAGCCTGACGGCATTCTCGTTGAGGTCGGAGACACGGGACCGGGCATTCCCCCGGAAATCCAGCCGCGTATCTTCGATCCCTTCTTCACCACGAAGGGAGTGGGCGAGGGCACTGGCCTCGGTCTGGATACGGCGTGCCGCATTATCCATAATCACCACGGCACGATCAAAGTCGAGTCGAAGCCGGGCGACACGCGATTCCAAGTGCGGCTGCCTTTGACCCAACCGCAGACTTAGCCCCGCGTGCTGCCGGGTTCCGGAAACGCAAAGCCTTTTTGCATCGCGCCTGGGCGGATGGTGAAGTCGCGCCTCGCCTCCAAAGATTCTGAACGCTAATTTGGACAGCGTTGATAATGTCTGCGCCCTTCGGACCTTCTTGGTCAGATTTTGGCCAATTTTCCATACCGAAGCCATACCCAAGCCACAGCGAAGCCACCGTTCCTCGCAAGCTGCTGTTTTTAAATCAGGTTATTCAACACTACACGTTTTTATCAAATAAGCCGCTTGTTTTGAGTAGCTTAGTTGCCACCGGCACGCCCAAAGTTTGGGTTCGTCTGGCTTCGTTCCTCTAATTTTCCTTTAAAATCAACTGCTTACGAGGATCGATAATGGCATAGGGGGCGATTTTCTGGTTATTGCGGTTCGCTGCGAGGACTAACTCCAGCTTTATGTGAGGCTTCGCGCACTTTGCTGCTCTGATTACTGTCTGCGGCGGACAGGTGCGCAGACGAGCCGCGCCGCTAGAGTTGGCGGCTAGCTGCGCGGCGGCGATGGAAGCAATTTCATCCATAACATGCTCCTGGCGGGCACTCCTACGGAGGGAGGTGCCGGTCGGCGGCGCGAGAGATGCTAAAATGCCTTCGCCGGGGCGGCTGGACGCCTGGCGGTGAAGACGAGTGTGCCGGCGCCGCAGACCACCTTACAAGTGAAAGTTTAGCGGTTTCGATTGAGACGGTGGCGAAAGGTGAGACGAATCGGGCGATTTTCTTTGAGACTCGAGAGCAATTGGGACACAGGAGCATCAACCCAGCCATATTCGAAAAGACGCAGAAAGGTAGCGACCTGCGTTTCCTGGAGGTCTGCGGGTTTTATCCCAGGAACTCGAGAAAAGCCGCAGACTCTCCGAAATGCGAGAGTCTGCGCTACCCGGCTTCGCGGGTGTCGCAAAGCGAGATGACCATCTGTCTTGAAAATCTCGGCCAGGACCCCCTCACCCGGCGCTGAGCGCCGCCCTCTCCCCCAAGGGGGCGAGGGCAAGGGTTCTTTTCGTGGCGTCGCGGGTGTCGCAAAGCGACATGACCACCTGATACAGTAGCTAGAAGCGAATGCTGCGAGTCCTTCTTACAAGAGACTTCAGCCCCGTATGGAGTAACGTGAACATTAGCCGCAGGGAGCTATTGCAGCGTGCCGGAGTGGGCGTGGCAGGGGCATCTCTTTCAGGGCTCGCCATAGGTACAGGCGTTCGGCTTCCCGAAGATCGA
>JASHOS010000266.1 GCA_030040995.1 Terriglobia bacterium
AACGGAGGTCTCATCACATTTCCCGGCGGTATACCGATCCGGGACAGTGACGGGACGGTGGTCGGCGCGGTTGGCGTCAGCGGCTCAACGGTGGAAAACGATCACAACGTGGCCGAAGCGGCGGCCAAAGGCGCGTTCAAATAAGTCATTTCCCGCCTTCGAGGCCCGCCCTGAGCAAAGCGGCTGAGCTTTACCCATATCTCCGGCTGGACACGGGGTGGACATGAAGTCGCTACTACGCAGCGGGTTGCGGAGGGCATTGTATCAGGGCACGGCTTTAGTGCTCTGTCTTGAAAATCTCGGCAGGACCCCTCACCCGGCGCTGCGCGCCGCCCTCTCCCCCAAGGGAGCGAGGGCAGGAGTTCTTTTCATAGCTTCGCGGGTGTCACGAAGCGATATGACGACTGATACGCCCTCCGTGTCCAGCAAAAAATGTGGGACACGTTCAGGGCAAAGCGGAGGGGTGGCACCTGTGCCGGGCGGAGGTCCGGCGCTACAGCTCGCAGATAAGGAGAAATCATCATGGCAGATAAGAACCGAGGAGTTGTCTATCGAGGAAAGGGGAAAGTCCAAGTGGAAGACATTCCGTTTCCTAAACTGGAATTGGACTACAAAGGGCGGCATCGGGCATGCCAGCACGGAGTGATCCTCAAGGTGATCAGCACGAATATTTGTGGTTCGGATCAACACATGGTGCGGGGGAGGACGACCGCGTCGGCTGGCTTGACCCTGGGCCATGAGATTACCGGAGAAGTGATTGAGGCCGGGAGCGACGTGGAGTTTATCAAGCGGGGTGATCTCGTTTCCGTGCCGTTCAATATTGCATGCGGGCGGTGCCGGAACTGCAAAGAAGGTAAGACGGGGATTTGCCTTAACGTGAACCCTGACCGTCCAGGCGCCGCGTACGGTTATGTGGATATGGGCGGCTGGGCCGGCGGCCAAGCGAAATACGTCATGGTCCCCTACGCCGATTTCAATCTGCTCAAATTCCCTGATAAAGGCCAAGCAATGGCGAAGATCCGCGATCTGACGCTGCTGTCAGATATTTTCCCAACCGGATATCACGGGGCGGTCACCGCGGGAGTGGGCACGGGCAGCACGGTCTATGTGGCGGGCGCCGGACCAGTCGGTTTGGCGTGCGCGCACGCCTGCCAGTTGCTCGGGGCGGCTGTGGTGATCGTGGGAGACGTAATTGATGAACGCCTCGCCCAGGCACGCAGCTTTGGGTGCGAAACCATTGACCTTAAGCAGCGCAGCGCGGTCAGTGAGATGATTGCTCAACTGCTCGGCGAACCGGAGGTGGACTGCGCGGTCGATTGCGTGGGCTTTGAGGCACGGGGTGTAGGGGGCGAAGCTCACCGTGAGCAGCCCGCTACCGTCCTGAACCAGACGATGCAGGTCACACGCGCGGGCGGCGGCGTGGGCATTCCGGGTCTCTACGTCACCGAGGATCCTGGCGCCGTAGAGGAGTCCGCAAAACTTGGGAATCTTTCCATTCGCATCGGCCTCGGTTGGGCTAAGAGCCTGCACTTCCACACCGGCCAGTGTCCTGTGATGCGCTACAACCGGCAGCTCATGATGGCGATCCTGCACGGCAAGGCGCAGATCGCCAAGGCAGTGAACGCTACGGTGATTTCTCTGGAACAGGCAGCCCAGGGATATATCGATTTCGACAGGGGGGCGGCCAAGAAGTTTGTGCTGGATCCGCACGGGTCGGTGAGCGCCGCGGCGTAGTGCCTGAGAACGTGTAAATAAATTGCACATCTCACCACAAAGACACCAAGACACGGATGACGATCTCCTCAACTCCTGCCCGGATCGCGAGGGACCGAGGTCCGTCTGCCGCCGCGACACCGCGGGACGGTGAAACGCCAGGATGGCCTAACCACTTGGCTGTGTTCTACTCAGGCGCGGGCTCTGGACGTGACACTCATCTCGACACCCGGTAAATCTAAGTGGAGGGGAAGATTTCAACTGATGGAGGCAAATATGACGAAGACTAAGATTTTCACCAGCAACAGAACCCACGACGGGTTCAGCGCCCAGCCGCACTTTCACCAATCAGCGCCAGAGATCCAGGCTTATGGCACGGTATACCTGGTGCCGATCGAGCTTGAAGAACCTGTCCGCCTGGAAATGACTGAGCAACTCAATCTGCTTCTTGCCGACACCATGACGATGCGCGACCTCTATAAGAAATCCCACTGGCAGACCTCCGGTCCTACTTTCTACCAACTCCATCTTCTCTTTGATAAACACTTCGATGAGCAGTCGGAGCTCATCGACGCCATTGCCGAGCGCATTCAGATGCTGGGAGGAGTGAGCCTGGCCATGGCCGCAGACGTGGCCGAGACGACCCGGATCAAGCGCCCACCTCGCGGGAGGGAGGCGGCTCCAGTTCAAATCTCCCGGCTGCTGGACGGGCATCAGATTGTCATCGGGCACGTCCGAGAACTAGCCAAGCGCGCGTCAGAGTTGGGCGACGACGGCACCAATGATCTTCTGGTGAGCCAGTTGCTGCGCACGAACGAGATGCATGTCTGGTTCCTCAGCGAACATCTGGTGAATATGCGTCAAGTGGAAGCCTGAAGCTAGCGAGTCGGGACTCGGGGTTCGGGATTCGGGTTGCCGCCCTGCGATTGGAAGCAAGCAGTTAGCTTTCAGCAGACGTGGCCGGGGCAGGCACGAGGCCTACCCCTAGACAGGCGCAGCCTGCAATTCCAGTTTCGCGTTGCGGAAGTGCCGACCTAAAGGTCGGCGCTACTGCGCTGCTGGAATTCAAGCGTGACCCGAAAGAAGCTCACGTGCGACCGCCGGAAATTGTGACGCATCTCAAAGGGAAGAGTTACCGTGAAGGCGCTACGCATTCGGAAGTTTGGATCGCCCTCGGTGCTGGCGATTGAGGAGATAGATAAGCCGCAGCCTGCTAAAGGAGAAGCTCTCGTTCAGGTCAAAGCGGCGGCGATCAATCCAAGTGACGTTAAGAATGTCTCAGGCAGTTTTCGAGCCACGACCCTGCCTCGCACGCCAGGACGAGACTTCGCAGGTATTGTGGTTGAGGGACAAGAGCTCGAGGGCGCGGAAGTATGGGGAACTGGTGCGGGCCTGGGAATCGTCCGCGATGGCGCTCACGCCGAGTACGTAGCGGTTCCTATCGAGATTCTTTGCAGGAAACCCGCAAATTTGAGCATGGAAGAGGCAGCGGTAATCGGCGTACCGTTCACGACGGCGTGGGCTGCGTTGGTTCGCGCCGCAAAAGTTCAGGCGGGTGAGACTATTTTGATTGTCGGCGCCCGAGGCGCAGTCGGGCAGGCCGCCACGCAGATTGCAAAATGGCAAGGGGCGCGTGTCATTGGAGCAGACCGCGGGGCGGAGGCTATTCCGGGGGCCGATGCCGCGATTGACGTGGGCGCCGGCGAACTACGCGACCGCGCACTGGAGAAGACTGACGGTAAGGGTGTGGACGCGGTCTTGGATACGGTAGGCGGGCCAATGTTTGAGCCTTCCCTCCGATCGTTACGGCGCGGCGGGCGGCAAGTGGTGATCACCAGCACGGGTGAACGGCGGGTTAGTTTTGATCTCGTAGACTTCTATCACAACAGCCTGCACTTAATCGGCGTGGATAGCGTCCAGTTCACTCCAACCGATGTAAGAAAAATGGCCAGCGCATTACTGCCGGGCTTTGAATCGAATGCGCTCAAGCCGCCCGCGATTGAGGCTGTTCCCTTCGCAAAAGCGATCAAGGCGTATGAAAGGATTGCGGGTGGTCAAGCGAAAGCGAAGCAGGTCCTGACCTTTTCATAATCAACAGCAATGTGAAAACGAGACCTCAGTGCGCGCGATCTGCCCTGTTCCGAAAAGTTCGGCCCGGACCCCCTCACCCGGCGCTGCGCGCCGCCCTCTCCCCCTAGGGGGCGAGGGCAGGGGTTCTCTTCATGCTTCGCGGGTGTCGCGAAGCGACATGAACAACTGCTCCGAAAATCCCTCACCCGCCTGCGGGCAGGAGCCGCTCCGTCGCGGAAGCTCTGGAGCGTAAGCGACCTTCGGTGGGCGCAGGCCCGGTCCCGCTTGGCGGGACCACACTCTCTCCCCCAAGGGGGCGAGGGCAGGATTCCCCTCTGGTTTGGGTTGCGGCCGTAAGGCCGCGTTGCGCTACCGGCTCAGCTTGACGGATTGAGATAGACAGGCGCGGAATACAAATCCTATACTGCAGCAACTTGCGTATGCGGCGCGCACGACAACTTCTTGTGACGCTCTTTACATTCCTTTGGCCGCTCGTCACTTCTTTTGGGGCGACTCCAGTCCAGTCTTCGAGTTCCACGAGTATTTTCTCTCCCGCCTCAACGCCAGCTCATACGATTTTTAGATTCTCTCTGTTTGTATTAGCGATCATAGCGGCCATATTCGGGACGGTCTTCGGCTTGCTTGTCTATGCGGCAGTGCGGTTCAGGATGAAAGCTGACGATGACGGCCGCGAACCACCGCAAATTTACGGAAGCAACGAAATTGAGCTCGCCTGGACCGTGCTTCCGGTGCTCATTGTCTTCGTGCTGTTCGTTACTGCCGCCCGCGTCATCCACCAGATTCAGGATGCGAGGCGGCCGCCGGGAGCGATCGAGGTGACGGTTGTTGGCCACCAGTTTTGGTGGGAGTTCCGTTATCCGCAATACGGCTTCGTAACTGCGAACGAATTACACGTGCCTGTGAGCGATCCGAAGCATCCTACGCCCACTTTTCTGAAACTGCTTTCGGCAGATACGGACCACGGCTTCTGGGTGCCGCGCCTGGCGGGCAAGACGGACCTGATCCCGAATCATCCTAACCAAACATGGATTGAGCCGCACGAGACGGGAATCTACTTCGGCCAGTGCTCCCAATACTGCGGGGTAGAGCATGCCAAGATGCTGCTGCGCGTTTACGTCCAGCCGCGCGCCGACTTTGATCGCTGGGTGCGAACCCAGCAGCAGGCGGACCCACCGGACGTTCCGATGAGTACTTTGGCCGCCGAAGGCCGGCGTGTGTTCCTGACCGCCGCATGCATCAACTGCCACACCATCAAGGGCACGGTTGCGGACGGACGGTTTGGGCCGGATCTGACGCACCTCATGAGCCGCGATACGATCGCTTCCGGCGCGGCTTTGAACACGCCCAAGAACCTCCGGCTTTGGATTCAGAATCCGGATGAGATCAAGCCCGGATGCTTGATGCCGGCTATGAACCTGACTGCGCAGCAATTCGATGAAGTGGCGGCTTATCTCATGACACTACACTAAGCCGGTGGCTTTGTATCAGGGGCTGACGTCGCTTTGCGGCACGCCGAAGCATGAGAAGGGTCTCCTCACCCGGCTCGCGCCGGCGGGAGAAAGCGCCGGCCGCTCGCCACCCTCTCCCGCCTGCGGGAGAGGGAATGGTGGTTGGGGGTGTTTGCAGGAAACGTGCCGGCCTGAAGGCCGGCGCTACTCTACCAGCAGGGCCCCTCCGGGGCCGGTGGTACGAGAGGAAACCGATGGCGTCGGACTCCATGCCACTGCCGCAGGGTATCCCGTTACCGCAGGAAACCCGCAGGACGTGGCTTGAAATTGCGCACGAGTGGGTGACTACCGTTGATCACAAGAAGCTCGGGCTGATGTACATCATTTACGCCCTGATATTCCTGGTCATCGGCGGGGTCGAAGCCACGATTATGCGCATCCAGTTACTGGTTCCCCACGAGCATTTCGTCTCGCCCGAAGTTTTCAACCGTATGTTCACAATGCACGGCACGACCATGATTTTCTTTGTGGCTATGCCGATCCTGTTTGGGTTTGCCAACTACATGGTCCCGATCATGATTGGGGCGCGTGATATGGCCTTTCCTCGCCTGAACGCCTTTAGCTTCTGGATGACCGCTTTCGGAGGCTTGCTGCTCTACTTCAGCTTTATTGGCGGCAATGGGCTTTATGGCGCCGGCAATGCGCCCGATGTGGGTTGGTGGGCTTACGCGCCTCTGACCTCTCCCGCATTCTCCGTAGGGCATAGCACCGACTTCTGGACCATTGCGCTTCTGGTTTCGGGCGTCGGCAGCATCGGAACGGCGATCAACCTGATCGCCACCATTTTCTCCATGCGGTGCCGCGGGATGACCTTGGGTAAGATGCCGCTGTTCGCCTGGCTAAATCTCGTGATGGCCGGCCTGGTGCTGCTCGCTATAAGTCCGCTGACGGCGGCGCAAGCGATGCTGATGATCGACCGCTACCTGGGCGGCCATTTTTTCGATACGCAAGCGGGAGGCTCGGCCGCGATCTGGATGCACTTCTTCTGGATTTTCGGTCATCCGGAGGTCTACGTGCTTATCCTTCCCGCTTTCGCGTTTGTCTCTGAAATCGTCCCGGTATTTTCGCGCAAGGTCATCTTTGGTTATCCGATTATGGTGGGAGCCGCGGTGGCCATCGCGTTCATCAGTATAAGCGTGTGGGCTCACCACATGTTCACGATCGGGATGCCGTCATATGCTAATGCCTTCTTCGTGCTCAGCACGATGGCGATCGCAGTCCCTACCGGGATCAAGATATTCAACTGGCTGGGCACGATGTGGGGCGGCAAAATTCGTTATGCCACGCCCATGTTGTTCTGCCTGGGGTTCTTGTTCCAGTTCCTCATTGCCGGCCTGACCGGGATCATGCTGGGGAGTGCGCCCTTTGACTGGCAGCTTGGCAACTCATACTTCGTCGTGGCTCACTTTCACTATGTCATTGTCGGTGGAATTCTCTTCGCCACTTTCGGGGCTTTCTATTACTGGTACCCCAAAGTGACCGGAAGAATGCTGGACGAAAGGCTGGGGAAGGTCCATTTCTGGCTGTTTCTCATCGGTTTTCAGCTCACCTTTGATTCCCTGCATATTGTGGGCGTTTTGGGGATGCCGCGGCGGATTTACACGTATGAGCCAGGAAGAGGTTGGGAAATCTGGAACATCATTGCATCGATTGGTGTTGTTTTCCAGATTGTGGCGATGTTGTGCTTTGCGCTCAACCTGGTGCGATCGTACTTCAAAGGAAAATTGGCGGGGAACGATCCGTGGGATGCCTGGACGCTGGAATGGTCTACCTCGTCGCCGCCACCCGCATACAACTTTGCGGCGATCCCGGAGGTCAGAAGCCGGCGGCCGCTGTGGGACATTAAGCATCCGGAGGATCCGGACTGGAAATACGAGTAATGGCGTCCGGGTTAGGCCGCTGGTGTAGCGCCGGCCCCGCTGGGCGGGGCCGGCAAGCGGCGGTGGTCATGCCGGAGCCAGGGCCGGTACTCGTTGAGATGCCGGCCTAAAGGCCGGCGCTACTGGTTCGAGAGGCGATTTGATGAGCACGGTCCCCTTAGCGATACCCCCGAGTGAGACGCCGTGGCAACTCCCTTCGCGCGGCAAGGTGGGGATGTTGTCGCTGATTATCGCCGAGTCAGCGATCTTCACCATCTTTGTCGTCGCCTACATTTTTTATATCGGGAAGAGTCTAAGCGGGCCGACGCCGCAGCAGGTGCTTCGCATACCTATTTTCGCGACGATTTGCCTGCTTTCGAGCAGCCTCACGATTCATCTGGCGGTGAGGGCGTTGGAAAGAGGAAGAGTCGGAACCTTCAAGTTGCTGTGGCTTCTGACGTTGTCCTTGGGAGCTGTCTTCCTGGTCGAAACCGGGCTGGATTGGCATCACCTGATCTACGAAGAGGGGCTGACGATCTCGACGAACCTATTCGGCACCACGTACTACTCTCTGGTTGGGCTGCACGCCTTTCATGTGACCGTAGGCCTGGTGGCGCTCAGTCTGGTGATGCTCTTCGCTTTAGCCGGCAAGGTGAAGCGGGAACACGCCTATCAAACGGGTGTGCTATCGCTTTACTGGCACTTCGTCGATGCGGTGTGGGTGGTGGTATTCACCACGGTGTACATCGTCGGAAGGTGAGCTGTAGCGCCGACTTCGTGCTTTTCCGAAGTCGGCGGCTTGTCCGTCGGTTGAGCGAAAAGCCGCAGACCGCAAACGCGGCGGTCTGCGTTGCAAGGTCGTGAAATCTTGTTTTTTTGGCGAGATGTTCCGGCGAGCCCCTCACCAGGCCCGCGCCGGCTCGAGAAAGCGCCAGCCGCGAGCCACCCTCTCCCGAGGTAGAGGGCAGCGGCTTCGCACAGGTTTGGTTGCGGCTCTGCCGCGCGGCGCTACCCAGGACGAGGAAGGTAGACCATTGGAACCACAGAACAATCCGGAAAGAACAGGCGTGGCAGATAGCGTCGAGATGCCGGCGTCCACGGCGTGGCCCATCGTTCTGGCGTTCGGCGTGGCGCTACTCTTCACGGGCCTGCTCACCAGCGCTGCCGTGAGCGTTCTGGGCGCCATTTTGGCCGTAGCGGCCTCGGCCGGGTGGTTTCGTCAGGTACTACCCCACGAAGCGCACGAGACGGTGCCGGTGAAGCTTGAAGTGGCGCCCGTCGTCACTGCCCGGCCCGAAGTGGCGAGAATCCCAGCCCTTCCTGAAAGGCATCGCGCCAGGATTCCGATCGAGACCTATCCGATTGGGGCTGGAATCAAGGGAGGACTCGCCGGAAGCGTGGCCATGGCAGCGCTCGCAATGCTCTATGGCGTCGTATCCCATCACAGCATCTGGTATCCGATCAACCTCCTGGCCTCGGTAGTCTATGCCCAGCCGTTGCTGCTTTCCACAGAGCGCCTCACGGCGTTTAATCCTGTGCTGCTGCTGGTGGCCGCTGTCCTGCACCTGGCGACCTCGGTGCTGGTGGGGCTGCTTTACGGTGTCCTGCTACCTATGTTCGGGCGCCGGCCGATTCTTCTGGGCGGCTTCGTCGCTCCGATCCTGTGGTCGGGGCTGTTGCATACAAGCCTGGGGATCATCAACCCTCTGCTGAACCAGCGTATCAACTGGACTTGGTTTGTGATCTCTCAGGTCGCGTTTGGCATCGTGGCCGGACTTGTGGTCGTGCGCCAACGACGCGTGCGAACTCGCCAGTTCCTGCCGTTTGCCGTGCGGGCGGGGATCGAAGCGCCGGGGATCATGGATGAAAGAGGGGGAGGAGCGAGGAAGAATGAGCCGTAATGACACACGCTCCTATTTCCCGCTGGCTGTTGCGAGCGCCGTCATGGTCATGGTCTTGTCGGGTTGCAGCCACCTGCCCGGGCGGCCAGGGCCCGGACCGGAAGTGGTGCAGCCCAGCGACGTGCTGAAATTCAATACGCTTTATCATCAGAATTGCTCTGGATGCCACGGCGCCAACGGCACCGGTGGAGCGGCTGTCTCTCTTGGCAGCCCTGTGTACCAGGCACTGGTGGATGATGCTACGCTTCGGCGGATTATAACCAACGGCTTGCCCGGCACGGTAATGCCGGCGTTCGCTCAGAGCGCAGGGGGCACACTGACCGATCGGCAAATTGATGCATTGGTGAGTGGGATGCGGGCCCAGTGGGCGAACCCAAGCGCGCTGGGGGGCAATACTCCGCCGCCTCGCTCCTCCTCCACTCCAGGCAACGCGGCGCGCGGCGCGGGCGTTTATCTGACGTCCTGCGCCATGTGCCACGGGCCGGGCGGCCGGGGGGGTGAGGTGGCAGGCTCGATTGTGAACGGATCGTTCCTGGCTTTGGTTACCGACCAGGAGCTGCGGACTATGATCATTGTGGGCGTGCCCGGAACGGCCATGCCGGATTGGCACGATCATGTTCCCGGACCCCTGTCGTCGCAAGAAATCTCGGATGTAGTGGCCTGGCTCGGCGCGCAGCGGCGGAAATTCCCCGGCCAGCCCTATCCGTCGGGCCCGGGAGCTTCAACTGGAGAATAAAGGGGTGGCGCGCACTTTGCGATGTGTGCGACAGGGAAAATCGCAGGATCGAAAATGTGCTGGCCCTCGGGCGCCTTGTATCAGGGCACGACTTTAGTCGTGCCGATAGGCTGCAAATAGAAACCGGCTTTAGCCGCTGTTCCGCTCAAGACCGGCAGATCAGGGGCTAAACAGGCTGCGGAAAAACGGCTTTTCGGAGCCAGGATCGGCCGAAAACGGCGGTCGCTCGAACGGCGAATCAATAACTTACAAATCTTGACGAGCACCATTCGGGGCTCTCAGGAGAGTTTTTCCGCAACCTGTAAAGCCCTATTCCTAGCTTCCCTTACGGCATGGCTGAAGCCATGCCCTGATACAAAGCCGTCGGCTCCAGTCCCCAATCTAGGGCCCGGAGCCATTTTCACGTGGTTTCGCCAGCCGAAGGCCGTGAGGGGCAGACAGGGCTAAAGGTGGCCATGTCTGCGCCACCCCGACCAATTGGAGAATCGCAATGAGCGAATCGAATGAAATTTCCCGCCGGCGCGCGCTCTTCAAGCTCGGCCTCCTGATCAATGGGGTCATGGCCGCGATACTGGCTGTGCCGTTTGTCGGCTACTTGCTCTCGCCGCTGCGAGGAACGGCGGGCCACGGATACAAGGCCTGGGTCTCGCTCGGGCCGTTCAGCGGGTTCCCGGAAGGCCAAACGCGCCTGGCCACATTCCACAATCCTACAGCGAGTCCCACCGATGGCCAGACGGCTAATATTCCGTGCTGGGTTCGACATATCGCAGGACAGAACTTTCAAGTGTTTGCCATCAACTGCGCACACCTGGGTTGCCCCGTCCGCTGGTTTGCGCAGTCGGGCTTATTCATGTGCCCGTGCCACGGTGGCGTCTATTATGCTGACGGTTCCCGCGCGTCCGGCCCGCCGCCGCGGGGCTTGTTCACCTATCCCTACAAGATTGACGGCGATCGGTTGTTCATTTATGCAGGTGAATTGCCCACTCTGGCCGCGGACGCTGGCACAGTGGCGGGAGGGAGGAAGCCTTGCGTCGGCTAGAATTCGTCGGCAGTTGGTTGGACCGGCGTGTCCAGCTCAAGGATTTTATTCGCGCCACGGCCCTCCATCGCGTGCCGCGGTCGAGCGCAAGCTGGTGGTATGTTTTTGGCAGTGCCGCCCTGACCGTCTTCATTCTCCAGGTGGTGACAGGGATTCTGCTGGCTCTGATCTACGTGCCATCGGCCGCGGAAGCCTGGAACAGCCTTCAAACTCTCAACCACGCCGTCGTTCTCGGTTGGTTCGTTCGCGCCATGCACGGATGGGGATCGAACTTCATGATTGCCCTCGTGCTTGTCCACATGGTCCAGGTGTTCCTATTCGGAGGTTACAAATATCCTCGGGAGTTCACTTGGGTAGTGGGAGTGTTCCTGCTACTGATGACCCTGGGCATGGCATTTACTGGCCAGGTGTTGCGTTTCGACCAGGACGCGTATTGGGGTGTGGGAATCGGCGCCTCCATTATGGGCCGCGTCCCGTTTATCGGCGACTGGCTCGTCCACCTGTTGCTGGGCGGGCCGATCATTGCCGGCGCTACGCTCTCTCGCTTCTTCGACCTGCATGTATTTGTGATCCCGGGAATCCTGATCGGACTGGTGGCCCTGCACCTGCTTATGGTCCTCAAGCTCGGAATCAACGAATGGCCTATGCCCGGGCGGCTGGTGCGGCGCGACACTTACCTGAAGCAGTATGAGGAACTGTTGCAGAAGGATGGAGAGCCTTTTGTCCCGGGCGCGATCTGGAAAGACTTGATCTTCGCCGGTTGCGTCCTGGCGGCCGTGGCCCTCTGCGCGGTTATTTTCGGGCCCTTCGGACCGAGCGGCCAACCGGACCCGACCATTATCCAAACGGTGCCGCGCCCGGATTTCTTTTTCTTATGGCTGTACGCTCTGCTTTCTTTGCTTCCACCCCAGCTCGAGACTTCATTCCTGCTGATCGCTCCTTTGGTGGGTATTGCCGCTCTCTTGTTACTGCCATTCATTTCTGGCGAAGGTGAGAAGAGCTGGCGCCGGCGGCCCATTGCCGTTCTCACAGTGCTCCTTTTGGCAGTCGCCCTGGGGACTTTCACCCGGCTGGCAAGCTACGCTCCCTGGTCGCCTAATATGAATGCGTGGAGCGGGGCGCCGGTGCCGGTGCGCTATCTTCAGGGCCGTACCCCACTCGAGCGCCAGGGCGCGTTGGTATTCCAGGCCAAACAGTGCCGGAACTGCCATGCGCTGGGCGGGGTAGGCGGCGAGAGAGGACCGGCGCTGGATAGCGTCGCCGTGCGTATGACACAAGACCAACTTATCCGGCAGGTGCTGCAAGGCGGAGGCAACATGCCCGCTTACGGCAATAACTTGAGTCCAGCGCAAGTCACCGCTCTCGTGGCGTTTCTGGCCACGCTGCATCCAGTTGGCCAGGCGCCGGCACGCGATGCTACCCTGACCGGCGAATGAGAAACCGGGAATGGAGTCAAGCCGCCAATAAACGCGGATTAACGCAGAGTCAGTTGTCTGTTTTCATCGGCGCAAATCCGCGTTAATCTGCGGCCTGAATCAGCCGTTTATGCCCTCTTCAGCACAAGCGCTCCTTGAATCGTGGCGCCTTCCGATCCCTATCGTACTGGCGCTAGTCATCGCTGCATTCATCTACTCGCGAGGATGGCTCCGTCATCGGAAGGCTTTTTCGCATACGATTCCGGTGTGGCGGGCCGCTGCATTCATCACCGGGCTGTTTTTCGTTTGGATCGCTGTAGGTTCTCCTCTCGTGGCGTTTGATGACAACCTACTTACGGTCCACATGGTGCAGCACGTCCTGCTGATGCTAGCCGCGCCACCCTTGATTCTGCTTGGAGCGCCGGCGCTGCCGATGTTGGACGGATTGCCGCGGCGTTTTGTCCGTGGCGTGCTGAGCCCGCTGCTCAGGTGGCGATTCTTGCGAGCGCTTGGAAGCACGGTCACTCATCCGGTATTTTGCTGGCTGGCTGCTACTGCGGCCTTGCTCGGGTGGCATTTGCCTGGCGCCTTCGAGCTGGCTCTGCGGTCGGGCCTATGGCACGGCGCCGAACACGCCTGCTTCTTTTGGACGGGTATTCTATTCTGGTGGCCAGTGACCGAGCCTTGGCCAAGCGTTGCGAAATGGCCTCGCTGGCGCGTCCCGTTGTACCTCTTCTTTGCCACTTTGCCATGTGATGCCCTTTCCGCATTTCTGACATTTTGTGACCGTGTTGTTTATCCATCCTATTTGTCTAGGCCACAGCTTTTCAGTCTTTCGCCTCTCGCGGACCAGGAGTGTGCCGGGGCCCTGATGTGGGTTTGCGCAACTTTTATCTACTTGATTCCCGCCGTCATCATCACGGTGCAACTTCTGTCACCAAACCAAGGCGAAGCTTACCGGAATTTGGCTGATGTATTGCGCGAACGCCATCACGATGGGCGTGGCGCTCGGGGAGAAAGCGTGGATCTAGTGCAAAGGCAATGAACCATGTGGCGTATGCTGTAGAGGCGGCTTTATGCCGCCACTCTCTGTGGCGGGATAAACCCGCCTCTACAATGGTGGCCGCAAGAAACCGCAGACATGGCCTCTTTTGGCCATGTCTGCGCCACCCCGACGGTCACTATCGGGCTAGGCGCAGTAGAATGAGGGAAACGAAACCCTAACCGGGAGGAAGCATGGTTAGCGTAACCATTGACGGGATTGCTCGCGAAGCCCGGCCAGGCGAACTGTTGGTTGGCGTCATCAATCGCATTGGGAGCGAGATTCCCCATGTCTGCTATCACCCGCAACTCGGGACCATTCAGACGTGCGACACCTGCATGGTTGAGCTCGATGGAAAGCTAGTTCGGGCATGCGCAACCGCGGTTGTTGAGGGGATGAAAATCTCCACGAAGTCTTCGAAGGCAAAGGCGGCCCAGGTGGAAGCATTTGACCGGATTCTGAGCAACCATCTCCTCTACTGTACGGTTTGTGACAACAACAACGGGAACTGCGTCGTCCATAACACGACGAAACTGCTAGCGATCGAACACCAACGTATCCCATTCCGTTCAAAACCGTACGAAACGGACGAGACAAATCCTTTCTATCGCTACGATCCGGACCAATGCATTCTTTGCGGCCGCTGTGTTGAGGCTTGTCAGAACGTCGAGGTCAATGAAACCCTTTCCATCAACTGGGAGGACCCACATCCGCGGGTGCTCTGGGACGGTGGCTCAACGATTGGGGAATCCAGTTGCGTATCCTGCGGCCACTGCGTCACGGTTTGTCCCTGCAATGCACTGATGGAAAAATCGATGATCACTCACGCGGGTTTTTTCACCGCTCTACGAAAGTCCGCCCTCAACCGCATGATCGACGTGGTGAAGGGCATCGAACCCGAAACTGGATATGGCGCAATCCTTGGACTTTCCGAAGCTGAAGAAGCCATGCGGGAGCAGCGCATCCGCAAAACGAAGACGGTTTGCACCTATTGTGGCGTCGGCTGCAGTTTCGATGTCTGGACCAAAGACCGACACATCCTGAAAATTGTGCCCGAGCACGGACCGGCTAACGGGATCTCTACATGCATTAAAGGGAAATTCGGTTGGGGACACATCAATAGCTCCGATCGGCTGACCTCACCTTTGATCCGAGAAAATGACGCGTTCCGCAAAGCCAGTTGGGATGAGACGCTCGCGTTGGTCGCGCGACGGCTGCTTGAAATCAGGAGCCAGTCAGGTGCGGATTCAATGGGCTTCATCTCGTCATCCAAATGCACGAACGAGGAAAGCTTTCTCATGCAGAAACTGGCGCGAGCTGTGATCGGCACCAATAACGTCGATAACTGCTCCCGATACTGTCAGAACCCAGCGACTGTAGGGCTCTTCCGCACTGTAGGCTATGGCGGCGATTCGGGATCGATCACCGATCTCGAGCAGGCCGACCTGGTGGTGATCATCGGCAGCAACACCGCGGAGAGCCACCCGGTGATTGCGACCCGCATCAAGAGCGCGCACAAACTGCGCGGTCAAAAGCTTATCGTTAGCGACTTGCGGGAAAATGAGATGGCCCGGCGCGCCGATCTCTTCCTTCATCCCAAGCCCAGCACTGACCTGGTATGGCTCAATGCCGTCAGCCGCTATCTACTGGATAACGATCTCGAGAACAAGCGGTTCCTGGACAAGTGGGTGAATGGACTCGATGACTTCCGCAAGAGTCTTGAGCCGTTCACGATGGAAGCAGCCGCGAACATTACCGGGCTCTCGGTAGAGACGCTCGCGAAGGTGGCCCGAAGGATCTCGCAAGCGAACCGCATGTGCATTGTCTATGCGATGGGGGTTACGCAGCACAGCATGGGCTCGGATACCGCGACCGCCATCTCGAACCTTCTGCTGATCACCGGCAATTACATGCGACCTGGAACTGGCGCATATCCGATGCGCGGTCATAACAACGTGCAGGGTGCGAGTGACAACGGCTCCCAGCCCACTAATCTCGCCGGATATCAATCAGTAAACGATCCAGAAGCGCGTGCCCACCACGAAGCCGCATGGAAGGTGAAGCTCCCCTCCACCAAGGGTCTCGACAATCACCAGATGGTCGAGGCCATTCATAACGGGAAGCTCAAGGCGATGTACATCATCGGCGAGGAGATGGCCATTGTCGACTCGAACGCCAACTACGTGGAGGCGGCATTTGAAAAACTCGACTTCTTCATTGTCCAGGATATTTTTTTCAGCCACACGTGCCGCTATGCGGATGTGGTTCTTCCGGGCGCGCCCAGCCTGGAGAAAGACGGGACGTTCACCAGCACAGAACGCCGCATCCAGCGACTCTATCAAGTGTTCGAGCCGCTCGGCGACTGCCGGCCAGATTGGAGAATCATTCGGGACGTTGCCAATGAAATGGGAGCCAACTGGCAGTACGAGCATCCTTCCGAAGTAATGGATGAAATAGCCTCCTTAGCGCCAATATTCGCTGGCGTGAATTACAAGCGCCTCGAAGGTTACAAGTCCTTGCAGTGGCCGGTAGCGCCGGACGGAACGGACGAGCCATTACTGTACACGGAACAATTCCACTTTCCGGACGGCAAGGCGAGGTTGTTTCCCGTCTCATGGACCGGGCCGGTGGACCAGCCCGACTCTGAGTATGATTTGCACCTGAACAACGGCCGGCTGCTGGAGCATTTCCACGAGGGAAATCTCACCTATCGCACCGAGGGCATCCGGCAGAAAAGCCCGGACGTCTTTGTGGAAGTTTCACCCGAGCTGGCTGAAGAGCGTGGGATCCAGAGCGGAACGTGGGTGCAGCTCATCTCGCGGTATGGCCAGGTGCGCGTACGCGCTCTGGTCACGGATCGAGTAGACGGGCGCGAACTGTATATGCCGATGAACTCGGCGGAGAGGGCAGTGAATCGCCTGACGGGAAGCCATACCGATCCCGCCACTGACACGCCGGCCTACAAAGAGGCCAGCGTTCGCCTGAAGGTTTTGGATGAGGTGGGTGAGAGCCCGCTTCCACGAGTCAATTCGCGCTTCGGCCATCCCACACCTCAGCAGGGGGTGGAAGTCGAGCGTAAATGGAAGCGGAGCGACTACCGAATGCCTGGCAACGGCGCCGTTCGAGTTCCGCCGGGTGCAAGAAAGGAATAGATCACAACATGGCGCAACCGATTCCTTTGGAAGTTCCGCCTGGCGACCCGCGCGAGGAGTTGCGAGCGAAGTTAGAGCGCGCTCCGGTAGAACATGCGGAAGCCATTTTGGAAGGATACGAGGTGCTGCAGGAATTGCACGACCACGGCGTCCTGGATCTGTTGCGCGGGATGCTGGGCGCGAGTGATCGGTTAGCGGATACGGCGACCTCCGCCCTGGATAATCCCGCCGTGATCCGCGCCATTCGGAATTTCATTCTGTTGACGAAATTCTTTGCCAACCTCAATTCGGATGTTTTGGACAGCCTGGCTCGAACCGCCGTAGGGGGGGCTGAGGAAGAAAAAGGCCGTCGAGCGCCGGGTTCCCTGCAACTGCTACGCAGGCTCAACAGTGAGAACAGCCGGCATGCTCTTGCAGTGATGCTCGATCTCGTAAAAGCCGTAGGGAAGGGCTTATGAATGCCGCAGCAATTCCGGCTCCAATCGGGAGGGTAAAAGGCTCCAAGGCATCGAGAGTCGAAGACATGTTGGCAGTCGAGGAACCCCTCGAAATCCGGCTGGGCGGCGAGAGCCTCTCGGTGACGATGCGAACGCCGGGAGACGATGTCGAATTGGCTGCCGGATTCCTCTTCTCCGAAGGGATCATCAGTGACTTCTCAGAGATTCGCTCCGTGGGCCGGCCGAGCGATGGATGCCCAAACGTCGTGGTGATCGAGCTGGCAAGTTCACGGCCGAACGCGGGCATGCACGCCCGACGTAACTTCCTGATGACATCGGCCTGCGGTGTCTGCGGAAAAGCCTCCCTGCGTGACCTTAAGGTGAATGCTTGTCCAGCGCTTCCGCGAGACGAAATTCAACTGGAACCCGAGATCATTCACGGCCTTCCCGAGTGGCTGCGCCGGGAGCAAAGCGCATTCGATACCACTGGAGGCTTGCATGCCGCCGCCCGCTTCAACCTGGGGGGCGAATTGGAGTCGGTGCGGGAAGATGTCGGGCGGCATAACGCGGTGGATAAGCTGATTGGCCACGCGCTTCTGGACCACCGCACGCCTTTAAGGAGCTCGTTATTGTTGGTGAGCGGCCGGGCAAGCTTTGAGCTGGTGCAGAAAGCTCTCATGGCAGGCTTTCCGGTGCTCGCCGCGGTTGGTGCGCCTTCCAGTCTGGCAGTTGCCACTGCTGAGAGGTCGGGTATGACCTTGATTGGCTTCCTGAGGAACGGCCGCTTCAATGTGTACGCCGGAAGCAATCGTATTCGCGGGCTTGGGGTAATGCCTTAGAACGTGTGAATAGATCGTTTGCACCACAAAGGCGCCAAGGCACAGGGGTTGAAAACGAAACGTCTTTCTCCGTGTCCTAGTGTCTTTGTGGTGGGATGTGCAGATTCTCCCACAGCTTCTTAGTTTCTGGCGCGTCGGTAGCGCCGGGTTTAGCCCGCCACACAAAATGGCGGCATAAAGCCGCCTCTACACGACCGAAACTTCGCATTTAAGGAAACGTGATTGAGCAATTCAAAACCGCAGGATTCGTTCTTGTGGAAGGCAACAGCCGCCGCATGGGGAGCGACAAAGCGTTGCTCGATTATGAAGGTCGGCCTCTATGGCTTCGCGCGGTAAGTCTGCTAGTCATATGCCACATAAATAGGTAGACAATGAGGCCTTCTTTGTGTTAGCTTCGCTCATGTGGAAACCAGCGAAGCCGTTGAGAGTGACCGAAGAACAACGATCGATACTGAATCGGTGGATACGAGGACGAAGCACGGCACAGAAACTCGTGCTCCGGGCCCGGATCGTGTTGATGGCTGCCGAGGGCATG
>JASHOS010000267.1 GCA_030040995.1 Terriglobia bacterium
CAGAGAGTCTGCGGCTTTTCTCGAGTTCCGCGCACAAAAGCCACAGACCTGCAACAAACGCAGGTCTGCGCTACCTCTTCTTTGACTGCGCCTTTCCTGAGCCATCATGAGGAAGGCGGAGAATATGTAGGAACTTCTGCCTTGACCACCGTTCCTTTAGAGCCGGATCTAATCTCCAGTTTGCCCCCGAACTGCGCCAGGCGTTCCCGCATACCGAACAGTCCAACGCCCAAGGGCTGCTTGGCATCGGTCAAAGTTGCCAGCACATCTTCAGGGACACCCTTCCCATTATCGCTGATGGTGAGGATCACAGCCTGAGGAGTTTGATCCATCTCAATCCGGGCCTCGCTTGCACCGGAATGGCGGTGAATGTTAGTGAGAGACTCTTGAATTACGCGGAAAAGCGCCAGCTCGATTTCGCCCGACAACCGCTTCGAGTCGGGACGGATGGCCAAGTCCACTTTGATCCCGGCCCGGCTGGAAAAGCCTTTCACCAGCCATTGAATGGCGGAGTGCAGTCCTGCCTCTTCAAGCAACGGCGGGTGCAATACCTGCGCGAGAGTCCGAATCTCCCGCGTGAGCTCTTCCACAAGATTTATGGATTCCTTCAGCAAAGGGCGGCCGTCCTTCCCACCACCTTTTTTGCCGACGACCATATCCAGATTGATCCTCAGTGCTGCCAGCTTTTGTCCGGTGGAATCGTGCAGTTCCCGCGCGATGCGCCGGCGCTCATCGTCTTGCACTTGCATGAGGCGCCCTGAAAGGATGCGCAAAGCGTCCTCCGAGGTCTTGCGGCGGGTGACGTCGGTGTTGATCTCGAGCACGATAGGTTCGCTATTGCCGGGCTCCGTCAGCGCCCAGCGGCTGCTCACCGTCTTGCGGCTGCCGTCACGGCAGGTGTGAATTAGTTCGCCCTTCCAACGGCGCGCGCCAGCAATCTCGTCGAGGATTGTCTCGATCGGTTTCGGATACTCGGTCCTCAGCAAATCATAAACGCTCTTTCCAATCGCCTCCTCCTTTTCCCATCCGTAGAGCTCCTCTGCTCCGTGGTTCCAGTATTGAATAGTACCTTCAAAGTTCCGGGTGAAGATGGCATCGTGAGCCAGGTCGAGCAACGCCGCTTGCCTCTTCAGCGATTCCAGCCGCTCCGTCTGCTCGGACTTGTCCTCAATGGAAAGAAAAATCATCACCCTGCCGGTTGCCGTGTGCATAGGCCGCGCGTTCACTAGCATGACACGCGGTCCCATATCCGGAAAGGTTTGGCGTAGCTCGAAATCGTCAAGGCGTGCATCGCCGCGAGCGACGGTCTGCAGCAGGTTGCGTAGCGTGAGAATGTTCCATTCTCCCTTGCCGAGATCATAAACGAAGTTTCCTTCCGTTTCCGCCGGGGAAACTTTAAAGGTCCGGTAAAACGCCGGGTTAGCCACCGTCACACGCAAGCTGCTGTCGAGAACCAGGGTTGGTTCTCGAGCATTTTCAATGAGAAAGTCGCTGTAGGTGTGTCCTTGCTCCAGGTTCCGCTTCAAAGCGTCGATATCCTGGAAGCTGATCACCGCGCCGTCGATTTTATTGTCCCAAGTCTTGTAAGGCCGCACCCGCAGAATGTGCCATGCGCCGTTCTGGAGTTCACGCACTTCGCGCTCCTGCATAATCGTGCTGTCAATGGTCTCCTGGGCGAGTTGCTCCAGATCGTCCTTCTCGATATTGGGCCGGATTTCGCCGAGCCGCCGCCCGATATCGCCCGGCAGCAGGTTCAGCAGTTTCTGTGCCGGCGGAGTAAATCGCCGGATCCGCAAATCGTTGCCCACGATGACGACAGGAATATTCGCGTTCGCAAGCAGATTGTGCAGGTCGTTATTTGCCAGGGTCAGCTCCGTGTTCCGGTTCTGCAGCTCTTCGTTGAGCGTCGTCAACTCTTCGTTCGTTGATTGCAGCTCTTCCTTAGCCGTTTCCAGCTCTTCGTTGGTGCTCTGCAGCTCTTCATTCGCGGAAAGCACCTCTTCGTTCGCAGACTTGTACTCTTCCAGCGTGGTCTCGTGGACGCGAGCAGCCAGACGGAGCACGCCGTCTTTGATAGACATGCTGGTGTTGGCCGGAATCACGTAGACGTGATCGGGCTCGACCGTGACACCGTCCGTCACTTGCGTCACGGGTATCTTCGTCGTGCGAGAAAGGATCTCTTGCGGTGCGCTTCCGTGGCTGGGATCGAGATGCTGCACCAGCACGAACGCCATGCTGCTTTTTTCGGGCAGAGCCCGCAGAAGCTCCGAGAAAGCTTCAAGACCTCCGGCTGAGGCGCTGATGCCCACGATCGGAAACGGCCGAGGTTTGGCATCTTTGCGCGTATCCGCTCGCGTCGTTTTCTGCGGTTTGTCAGTCGGCATTGTCACTTTCCTGGGTGACGGTTTATCCTTTTTATGCTTCGGCATGGCGCCCTCCCGCAATAGCCGTAGCGGCCGCCTTCAGACCGACACGTTATTCGCTTCTGAAAAGTGCAACCTCAGGCCCTCCGCCGGCGCCCTTGAAACCTGGGATTGTGCGCTTCGATTTACTCCCTTGTGGGTGCTTACTATATCGCCCCGGCAAGCCTCTGACCATTACATGATAACAACATCGCTAAAGGTTAGTAACGGCTAGGTGGGGTCCGTGGCTGCGGCTCGGCTGCTACATCACTACTTCATCGCTGCGCCGCTAGCGCCCGGTAGGTTGTGAGTTTTATGGCATTGGCATCGATCACGGCGCGGACTGTTTGGCTCGTCAGGATGGCGGTCTCGGCCACTTGTGACGGCCACTGGGGAGCTTGATGATCTACAGCCAGAGCGGGGTGAAAATAGAATTCTGTAACGCTGTTTGCCGTGAGACGCGCGAGAATTCGAAGCACGTAAGATTCAGTAAGGTTGCCGGTTGCGAGAAAGCCGAACGTCCAGCAGTTGGACCGCATCCCTTGCGTTTCAGCGCTCCGGCGCGCTCGGGCGCTGAGCCAATTGAACAGGAGGTAGTCTCTCAGTTTGCGCGCCGTGTGGGTGCCGTCCAGCGCCAAAGCCGTCAAAATCGGCTCGCGTACGATGCGAACGAACGGCACCCGGTAGGCTGCGGCAAGGTCAATTACCATATCCGCCAGGAAGGGGTGTAGGTGGAGATGATGATGACCATTGATATGGTTCAAATACCCTACCATCTCCAGGTGGCGCTCGATTTGGGCGCGAAACTCATCCCGCAATTTCTTTCGCAGCTCTCGATTGAACGCATAGCGCAGCCCGGCCAAAACTTCGCTCCTCGGGAAATAGCCGGCTTCGTCCACAAGACCTCGGAGCTGGCGAGCCGGAAGAAGGCTCTTGCCGTTGCACGCCACCAAGTGCAAGCCGACGTCGAGATCAGGGCAATCCTTTGCTGCCGCCACTGCTTCGGCGCATGCCTCCTCCGCCACCATCAAGCTCGCGCTCGTCAATATCCCGTGACGGTGAGCGTCGAGAATTCCCGCATTCACTTGCGGTGAGCGTCCGAGATCGTCGCCGTTGACAATCAGTGTTTTCACATCTGCATCTAGTGTAGGCCGGGTGGCACAGACATCGTCTTGAGATGCTTCGCTTCCGTCTGAACGTCCTCTGATTCCCTCCTCTGCGCATCTGGCGGACCCCCGCTAAGGCGCGTGCCGCCGGCCAGAATCCGGGCGCGGTTGCGAGCTCGAAGAAGGATCCGCTACCGGCTGCACATCGCGGGCAACAGGATGGGAGGACATAAGCTGTTCGTAAACGGCAGCAATAGTTTCGGGAGCAAGCTCACGAGCCCGAAGATAAAGCGTGCTCGAACCGAGCAACTCACGCTCAGTTTGAACCAACGATTTTCCCTGCCGGATTTCTCCTTGCACGCGCCCTTGGAGCCACTCGAGCAAACCGCGGAATCGCTCGAGGTCTGGCTTAGTTCCAGGATTCCCGTGGCCGGGAATAAAAGTATCTGCATCCCATTTTTCAACTTCACCGAGAACACTGATCCAGCGCCGGATGTCTCTTGAGCCGATTCGGGGCACGTAACCGTTGACGTAGAGGCTACCAAGAAATACCACCTTGGCTTGGGGAAGGAAGACAGCGGCATCACCGGCGCCCATCCGGCCGGACGGAGTGCACGACAGGCTCACCACTTGAATTCGCAGCCCTCCGACCGCGAAAGACATCTCACCCTGAAACGTCTGATCCGGCAGTGTGAAGTGAATCCCCCGCATGTGATAGGGCAGCTCCGGCTCAACCGGCATGCGCCGGGCGAGTTGCTGCTCGTACAAGCGCATTTGATCCGCCGCTGCGCTTGTCGAGAGAATGGCGGAATGCTGCTCAGCAAACACCTCATTGCCGAGCATTTCGTCTCCGGCCGAGCCTGTGTCAACCGTAAGCGTCACGGGAACGGCCGTGCGCTGGCGAATCTCGTAGAGCACCTCGCGCGCGTGGAAAGGATTGTTTGTCGTGTCCACCACAACTACGCCCTGATCCGTAATGACGAAGCCCACGTTGCCCGCGCGACTGAAGCGCGGATCACCATTCTGGTCTATGATGTCATCAGGAATCCAGACGAACGTCCCGGGCGCAATCTTCTTGACCACGTATTGCTTTCCCAGTGCCAGTCCGGGAGAGGCCGGCAAGAGCGAGAGGACGGCTGAAATTAGCGCCAACCCGATCCTTGAGGCTGCTGTGCCTCCAGAGCAACAGCCGCGCGGTGTCTGGCGCGGAGGGCTAATCTCGATCTTTTTTTTACTGAATGTCTTCATGCCCTTTATCACTTAGATGAAGATTAGGTGAGATTACGACACTGCGCAAGCCTTAGCTCACGCTGCGGTGACCAAATTAGTTTTCAGGTCTTTCGAGGCAACGTACGGCTTCGCCACCTGTGGTCCCGCGGAGCGCGACACCGTGAGTAGCCGTAGGTGCAACCTACGGAAACAAAAAGCTCAACGATCGAGCAACCCCACAGGGGTTGACGAGCATAAAATCTAGAACAAATTTACCGTGGTTGCCAGTTTGCCCTTTAGGCTGCACTTCCGCTAGCATGGCAAATGCCCGGCGCTTCCCCGTTCGATTTTAGGATAAAACAAAAGTGGAACTGCTCGCCCCGCTTATCATCGCTGTCGTTGTCATTGCTGCGTTCTTGCTTTATCTCTCCCGGACTGCGAAGCGCCTCCGGCAGATAAAAATAGAGATGGATAAGGACTGGTCCGACATCGAATTGCTGTTGAAAGAAAGGCAGGATGAGCTGCCACGCCTTATCCAAACTTGCCGCAGCTATATGGTGAACGATGAGAAAACGCTGGAACTCGTCAGGGTAACCCGCGCCCAATCGACGGGCGCGGTGACCCTTCAGGAAAAGGCGCAGGCTGCTGCCGCGATGAATGAGGCCATTGAGAGACTCCTGGCTGTGGCCAGCCGCTATCCTGACTTGCAGAAGAACAGCGCGTTTGGCCAAATCCAGGCGCGCGTTTGTGAGATCGAGGAGAGAATCGCGGAGCGGCGGGATCTTTATAACAGCGACGTCTGCCGGTTCAATGCTCGCCTTAAGGCCTTCCCCAGCAGCATTCCGGCCCGAATCGCTAAGATTCAACCGCGTCCGCCCTTTATTCCCGGAAATGGGACACCGCTTTAGCCGTAGCCCTCAGTTTCGGGTGCAACTGTAGCAGCGGGTTTATCCCGCCACGCAAATGGCGGCATGAAGCCGCCTCTACGCATCCGAAACTGAGGGGCTACGGGCTTTAGCCCGAACGTACTTATTCGCGCCAAGCCCGGCTCGCAAGCGCGGTCGATACGGCGGCTTGGCCGCACGAGAGCGGGATCGCCGCCGAGTCTGCGCTCACATCCTCCGTGGCCGCACTGACCAGTGCTCCCTGCGCCTGTTTCAGGAAGCACAGCCGGTTGGTTTCAGGATCGTAGTCAACCACGATCAGATCGCCCAGCATGATCTGGCACGTCGCAATCAAATTCGACAGAGGGAACACCAGGTGCCTCTCGATGGCTCTTCTCAAGTGCCTGGCGCCGAAACGGGTATCGGTTCCTTCGCGGAGGAGGAAGTCTCTTGCGCTATCGGTGCATTCGAACACAAACTGCTTTTCGCTGGCAGATGACACCACGCGCTCCTGCACCCGCTCGAGCTCAATATCCAGAATCTCCCGCAGATGTCCCGGCTGCAGGGTGCGGAACACAATCACCTTATCAATCCGGTTCATAAACTCCGGCGAGAATTTCCGGCGCGCCGCGTCGCTGGCCGTCCGGTAGATTTTCTCGTCCAGGATGCGCTCATCTTCCTCACTGCCCGAGAAAAATCCCATTCCTCCATTCATTAGTTTTGACATTTCCTGCGAGCCAAGATTAGAAGTCAAGAAAATCATGGCCCGCGAGAAATCCACTCGGCGATTATCACCGAGCGTCAATGCGGCCTTGTCCAAAATGCCGAGCAGGAGTTGCCAGAGCGCGTCGCTCGCCTTCTCGATCTCGTCGAAGAGAACGAGTGACAGCTTCAGGCTCTCCGTGTGGTATTCATCCAGGACATCCTGGGTGATGAGAGGCTGGGTCTCGCGATGACCGAGATAACCCGGCGGCGAGCCAATCAGTTTTGCAATCTCGTGACTGTGCTGGAACTCTGCGCAGTCGATCTTAAGCACAGCGTTGGGCTTTCCAAATAAGACCTCAGCGCTCGCCTCAACGAGCCGGGTCTTTCCCGACCCGGTGGGACCAAGCAGAAGTATGTTTACTATGGGACGACCCGGCGCTCCTAGACCCGCGAGGTGCACCTGATAGGCGCGAGCCAACTGGCGCACGGCACGATCCTGGCCCACCAGCCGCTTGCGCAACGCATTCTCAAAATCTCGAGCCTCCGGACTTCTGAGCGTGGGATCGAGCAGCGTCGCCTGTGAGTTCATAGCTTCTTAACCCTCCCCCTAAAATCCTCCTCGTAGGTTCATTCCCTTCCGGGATGCATTCAGCTTCACGTCGAGCGTTCCCCTCAGTAGCTTGAGTTCTGTGACGAGTTGAGTCTCCATCGCTCGATCCCGCGTCATTCCTAACCCCGGAAAGTGCAGATCCGCAAGGTCCAGGTGAACGTTGCGCACCTGGGTGATTAAGTTTCGAAGATAATCGGAGTGGTCCTGAACAGGCTTCACTAAATCACGGGACGTTCTCTCTTTCAGATCGTCCCAATTGATCCTGACAAACGGATGCTTCGACTCAACTCCGTGAATTACAGTGTCGCTAATGCGCGGGCGTGCCCCGAGGCGGGCTAGATGCAACTGCTGTATCTTGCCCTCCCGGCGCACGTTATGCACGAGATAATAGCTATTCCCGCGTTTTCGTATGAAGGCCATAGTCAGCGCCCCCGCAGCCAGAGCCCGTAACTTTGTGTGTAGTGGATAATATTCCACTACGTCTACTTAGATGCATAGCGAAGTTGGGGGTTTCCTGTCAAGAACATTTTTGGCTTGGAGAGCCTTATGAACACGATAAAAAAAACGGATATCGAGGGGCGTTCGTTCCTTATTACCGGAAACACCCGAATACGCGCGGCTGTAGCGCCGGTCTGTGACCGGCGAGGCTGTAGCTGAGGTGGTAAGGGAACTCGCGTAGGATTCGAAATTACGCAGCTGTAGAACCTGAGGCGATCTTGAAGAGGTGAATACGGGGAGCGTTCGGGACCCGAGCGTCCGATTGCTGGCCAGGCAATCAGAGTCGCTCGAGCCTTTCTCTCGCGCCCAGCCGTTCAGTTCAACAGACGGCCTAGGCTCCCTCGAGTTCCCAGGCATCTGTCCTAACCGGCAACCGGGCACGATTCTTGACATCCCCAATCGGCTCTCCTTCGAGCGTCCGGAAACCGGCAGTCGCCGCAACTGCTCCGCTTCCGCCCGCCGTAAGAGAGCTAAAATTACCGTAGCACCGCGGAATGAGAGCGTGGAGATAAATGAGACAGATGAGACCGTTTTTTTTGAGCGCAGCCGCCACGATTTTCGTCCTCGCTCGGGCAGCGAATTCGCTTGCAAAAGCCCAGACTTTCACCCCTGCCCAGCCTTTAAAAGTCAGCATCTCGACAGAGAACACAGCTATTACGGAGCCTTTTCCGCTTCGACTGATCCTTGATTTTCACAATTCTTCCCAGAACACCCTTTGGCTCTACGCGCCATTACGCGGTCCGGCAAGCGCGCCTGAAAGCAATATGGCCGAAGTCCGGGACGGCTCTACACTGCTCGCTCATATTGAGGCCGCAGGGGCCGCAGATTCGCGCACCCCAGCCGTGGGGACATTGCTCCGCCCCGCGCGCATGCCGTGGCCTAGGCTCGTCCGTGTGACTCCCGGCGGCGACTATCAGATGAGAGTGGCCATTCATATTGCCCCTGCAACCCAGGCACCGCCCCCTGCAGGACCCGAACCGGTTTTGGGTGTGTACACCGTTTCGATAGCTTATGGCGCGTTTTATTCAAATGGTGCGGCGATCGATCGTGATTTGGGTGTACACGTCTGGCAAGGGTCTTTGGAAAGCAACCGCCTTTCAATTAAACTTCAGCTAGCACCGCCAGCGAACGCCGGATCGATTTCCGGCACAGTCCTGGGGCGCCAGATGCAGCCGGACTGGGGAATTCTCGTTTCGCTAAGCGATTGGAATGAGCGGCTGATCGCGCAGGCGATAACGGGAAACGACGGTGCATTTAACTTTTCGCACCTGCCGGACGGCCGCTATTGGGTCACGGTGCGCCAGCCTGGGGCAGACTACGAGACGAGCTTCTTCGAGCACGCAGACCTCAGCGCCTCCCAACCGGACGCCAACCTCAAACTGATTATGCTGAACGATGAAGAATACGAGGCGAATCAGATGCGGCATAAGCCGGTTCTCTTCCGCATCGTCGACTCCGCAGACAGACCCCTGGAGGGCGCCGTGCTCGACATTCTCTGGTCGAGCGGCACCGTGATGGAGACGGTAAAAGCAGTGACGGGCTTGGATGGTATGGCCGAAACCAGCCTGCTCCCAGGCAGCAACTACGTGACGATTCAGAAACACCATTGCCTGAAGGAAGATCGGACGGCAAACGTGGCGGGCGGCGCCGGAATCGCCGGATTCAGCTTCAGCTACGAGTGCGGAAAATAGAGGCCAGCGGCTCGTGCGTCGTCGCAATATTCCGACCGAGCGGTGCAGGCCTGACGTTCAGAGGTTGCGGTGTGGCTGGCGGAGAGGCAGGGATTCGAACCCTGGGTACAGCCATTCAGCCGTACAACGGTTTAGCAAACCGCCGCCTTAAGCCACTCGGCCACCTCTCCAGCACAGGTTCCCTGATAGATTACCACGAATCGCCGCTCCCGAAAGTGAGGCTTATACTCCGGCCAGGGTAAACTTGTTCTGCGCCCTAACCCGGCCCGCAACGCTGTGCTCCTACGCTGCCGCCACCTGCGGTCCCGCGGAGCCTTAAGCTACCGCTCATGCCCGCAAGCCGGTGAGGGAGTTCCGCCGAGATTTTCAAGACAGGAAATCAGACTCGTAAGCGGCGGTTCACACCCTCAGTAAAACAGATATTTTCGCCAGCGATGGTCAGAGTTGCCCACCATTCGCATAAGCTGCCGGCTGGTGTGGAGCGTGAAAGGACGGGGAGCGCGCAGCAACTTGAGTCCAGCCTCTTCAGGAAGCCGGTCGCGCTTGACGTTGTTACACGGATGGCAGCATGCAACCAAGTTGTCCCAGTCCGTTCGCCCTCCCCGGGAACGAGGAATCACATGATCAAGCGTCAGGTCGCTTGCAGAAAACACGAAGCCGCAGAATTGGCAGGTGTAACGGTCACGAAGCAGGATGTTTTTGCGCGACAAAGCGCGCGATTGGTGGGGAATCCGGCGGAATTCGCGCAGCCGGATCACGGAAGGCACGCGGTAAGAGAATCGCTGCGAGTGAAGATAGCTTCCGTCTTCTTCCTCCGTCGTCGCCACTCCCTTGAACACCAGCACCACCGCGCGGCGCACCGGTGTGATGTTGATGGGCTCGTAGGACGCGTTGAGCACCAACACCGGAGCATGCAGCACATGTTTGTCCGGTTCAGACAAGGTTCTTCACCGCCGCAACCCACTGGCCTCTACCGCTGACCTAAGTGTGTCCCACATTTTTTGCTGGACACCGGTGTCCGGCCGGAGATATGGGTAACGATCAGACCGGCGACGGGGAACGGAAAGCAATTGGGGGCTCCCGCCTCACCCTCCTCGCTTCGCTTTCCGGCCAGTGCAAGACACCCATTATGTCTGTGCAGGACTCATGCCGTCAACACGATGCGCGGGCTCGCCAGGCGGCATGGCGCCGTCCGGAAATTGCGGGGTGGCGCGCGCCAGCGTAAGCACAATCACCTGCGCCGCGCCTGCCTGCTTTAGAGTGCGGGCGCACGCCGAGACGGTGGCGCCCGTCGTCATTACGTCGTCGACCAGGATGATGTCGCGGCCGCGGACGCGTTCAGCGCTGGCCGAAAAGCCATGGCGAACATTCTCCAGCCGCGCGCGATGATGGAGTCCGCTCTGAGGGGCAGTAGCCTTTACCCGGCGCAGGCATCGGGGTTCAAAATGTGGCAGAGCAGCAGATTTTAATTTCCTCAGTTCTAGCAACAATCCGCGAGCCAGTAAGTCTGCCTGGTTGAACCCTCGTTCCCGCTGGCGCGAAGGGTGAAGCGGAACCGGCGCCAGAAGCGGGGCGCTTTCCTTGACGGACCCGGCAAGCTGCCGCCAAGGATGAATCAGCAACGCTCCAAGTTTTCCGCCCCAGCGTTCCCTGCCGTGGAATTTCAATTGGAGGGCTGCCTCGCGAAGGTGGCCGGAGTACAAGCCGTAGCTGCGCGCACGATCGAAATAGTGCTCATTCCGCCGGCACGCGCCGCAAAGATAGATTTCCCCCACTATCTCCGACGCAAGAGGGATACCACAACTATCACAAATGGCGCCTCTCCACGGATTCAGACTGAGCCAGCACGCGTTGCAAATGCCTATCCCACGCGTGAAGGACAACTCCTCGCCACAAAGCGGGCAAGCTGCCGGGAACGCTACCGCGCAAAATCCATCAAGCGACCGGCGCAGCAAGGTGCGAAGAAGTGGGAGGGGATTGGGAACAGCAGACAGGTAAGAATGGATCTCGTTTGCCACGTAATGCCGCCAGCGCCGCACATGATCAAGCCGCTATAACAAACCTTCATCCTGCTTGGCTTGGCACTCGATGCAGTGCCTCGCCCAGGGAACGGCTTCCAGACGCTTGGGTTGGACGTCTTCGTGGCACTCAATACACACGCCATAGCTGCCGCGCTTGATGCGGTCGAGAGCCTCATCCACGAGAAAGAGTATCTGCCGGTTGTCATTGCTCTGATGGAAGAGAAATTCTTTGGTATAGGCGTTAGACGCCTTGTCGGCAACGTCTTGCGTGCCCTCCTCATCAGCTTCCCTGCCGTCCTGATCAGACTTCGAAACCAGGCGGAGAAGCTCGCTTTGCTTGTCCAGCAACCGGTGACGGTAATTCTCAAGTTTCTTCTTGTCCATGTTCCGTTCGTGGATGTCCGTGTATCTACAAACCCTCGATCTTACGAGCTTCGAGCGAGCATTGTCAAGGACGCGCACTCCTCAAAGCCAGAGACTCTGTATTGCAAGGTCGTAATTTCTTGTTTCTTAGCAATCTTTGTGAGCACCCCCTCACCCGCCTGCGGGCAGGAGCCGCTCCGTCGCTGAAGCTCTGGAGCGTAAGCGACCTTCGGTGGGCGCAGGCCCGACTCGCGCCGGCTGGAGAAAGCGCCGGCCGCGAGCCACCCTCTCCCCCGAGGGGGCGAGGGCAGAGTGTCTATCAAATTTGGTCGCGGCTCTGCCGCGCTGTGCTACCCGTCTCTCGTCTCTTGTCTCTTGTCTCTACGCTTTGGGGTGTGTCTTATCGTAGACCTCGATCAGCTTACCGATCGAAACCTGCGTGTACTTCTGAGTGGTCGAAAGGCTCGCGTGGCCGAGCATTTCCTGGATGGCTCGCAGGTCGGCTCCTTCGGCAAGCAAATGGGAAGCGAAGGCATGACGCAAAGAATGAGGGCTCACGCGAACATTGGGTCCGAAAGAACGAACGTAATTCTTCACAATGCGATGAACCGAGCGCGTGGTGAGGCGCTCGCCCCGCAGACTGAGAAAAAGCGCGGAGCCAGCCGCTTTCGCCTGCTTCAGGATTTTTTCGCGGACAGGAAGATAGTTGGAAAGGGCGTTCTTGGCCTTGGACCCAAAAGGGACCATCCGTTCTTTCCGGCCTTTGCCGAGCGCCGTAAGCGAGCCATCTCCCAGATTGATGTCTCTCACATCCAGTCCGGCAAGCTCGCTCACCCTCAACCCTGACGCGTAAAGCAACTCTAAAATCGCGCGGTCGCGAGCCAACGCCAGACCACCGCTCTCGGACTCTCTCGCCACCTGATCGAGAAAATCATTCGTTTCTTCTTCGGTCATAATTCGGGGTAGAAGCTTGGGTTTTTTGGGAGTGGAAATCACGGACGCTGGATTCACCGCCAGCGCGCCCTCGCGGCATAGGAACTTGAAAAAAGCGCGCAGGGCTGCGAGCTTCCGGGCGGCAGAGGTTTTTTTTCGCTGGCGATCGAAAAGCTCGGCGAGAAAGGCGCGGATTTGGAGTGCATCCACGCTCTGAATGGCAGGAGGGGCTTGTGGGCTCGCGCGCTTCACGAAATCGCGGAATTGTTCGAGGTCGCTCCGATAGTTCCGCAGCGTGTGCGAGGAAGCGTTCCGCTCGAACTGAAGGTACTGGATGAAACGTTCAATCCATTCGTCCATAGATAAGCGATCAGCAGTCAGCCCGCCGCTTTCGGGCCCCCCTCACCCGGCCCGCGCCGGCGGCGAGCCACCCTCTCCCGAGGGAGAGGGCTTCGCGCTGGTTTGGTTGCAGCCCCAAGGCCGCGCCACCCGTCCGGCATTCCGTAACTCAGCGCGGCAGAGCCGCAAGCAATGGAGAATGTCATTCTGAGCGAGCACAGCGAGTGAAGAATCCCTGCATTTCTAGGGTGGAACGGAATACAGAGATTCTTCGCTACGCTCAGAATGACAGGAGCCAGAAAGTTTGCCAAAAAACGCGATCTCACGACGCTGCAACGCAGATGCCGCCCTTGGGTCTGTGGCTTTTCATTGATAAACCGGGGACAAGCCACGGACCTGAAAAGCGCTGGTCCGCGCTACCAACTCTGGCAATCCATCCTTCGATATCCCTCAATGCTTTTTCACATTGCACCTCCCGTCGGGCCTTACGATTGCGCGCGATATGGCGTGGCAATCCTTCGGCCGGCGGGAGCAGGTCGAACGAAATATTTGTAGGCTGGTAATTCGCGGGGTCAGCATGGGTGATGAAATGGACGAGCGACCCGAGCGCCGTCGACCGGGGCGGCGGCTCGAACAGCAAATCCGCCGCCCGCCGCGCCGCCGCAAGACCGGCCAGTAATCCGGTCGCAATGCATTCGACGTAGCCCTCCACGCCGGAAAGCTGGCCAGCAATGAAGACTTCGGGCGCCAGACGCAGGCTGAGGTCGGGCGCAAGCAACCGAGGAGAATTCAAATAAGTGTTCCGGTGGATTTGGCCGAAGCGCAAGAACTCGGCCCTTTCGAGCCCTGGAATCATGCGCAGAATGCGCTTCTGCTCCGGAAACTTCAGGTGATTTTGGAAGCCGACGAGGTTGTAGCTCGAAAATCGCAAGTTTTCCGCGCGCAGTTGCACTGCGGCGTAAGGCGGCCCTCCGGTTCGCGGGTTCGTGAGCCCTACGGGCTTCATGGGACCAAAGCGCAGCGTGTCAATGCCGCGGCGCGCGAGCTCCTCAATGGGAAGACACGCCTCAAAATAACGGGTGTCTTCGAAGGCATGGGCTTCCACCATTTCGGCGGCGCGCAACGCCTCGTAGAATGCACGATATTCCTGCTCATTCAGAGGGCAGTTGAGATAGTCCTCGCCGCCCTTGCCGTAGCGCGACGCGCGGAAGATGCGCTGCATATCAAGACTCTCCGCATCTACAATCGGGCTGATGGAATCGTAGAAGGCGAGATTTTGAGCGCCGGTGAGGGATTGCAACCGCGTGGCCAGCGCGTCCGAAGTGAGTGGCCCGGTAGCGATAATGGTGAGCGTCCCCGCCGGGATTTCCCACAGCTCTTCCCGGAGCAGGTCAATGAGCGGGTGGCGTTCGATAGCGTCGGTTACCGCTCGCGAAAACCTGTCGCGATCGACCGCCAGGGCCATCCCTCCGGGGACGGCGTTCGCATCGGCTATTTCCAAGAGCAGCGAGCTGGTTCGCCGCAGCTCTTCCTTCACGAGCCATGAAGCAGCCCCTGGCGTGTTCGATTTCAGCGAATTACTGCAAACCAGCTCGGCGAGCTGACCGGTCTTGTGCGCTGGCGTCGTCCGCGCGGGACGCATCTCAAACAGCCTGACAGGAATGCCGCGCTCGGCAAGCTGCCAGGCCGATTCGCTCCCCGCGAGCCCTCCTCCCGCAATCACCACCGGTTCCATGTCTTCTCATTATAGTGTGACAGTTGGTCAACCCGCTGAATGGAAGACATTGTTTGTAGCGCAGGGTCCGTTGTTTGACCCTGCGGCCTTTCGTTGGGCGGCCCAAGAGAAGCCGCAGCGTTGGAAAGCGAACGCTGCGCTACAAGTCGGCGCTGTAGCGGAACTTTCATGCCTGCGGTTTCTTGGACTGCAGGCTACAAATAGGCATTCCCATCCGCAGGAATTCGAACACGGTCCATCACGAGTTTTTCCGGGCCAGGACCTCCGTAGGAATGATAACTTGACCAGGGCCACTCTCCGGGCGATGCCACAAGTCCTTTGTGTACTGGGTTGAGGTGCATATATTCAAGCGTCTCGTGGTACTCCCTGACAGTTCGCATGATCCGGTCGAAGTAACGACTCTGCCACAGAGGGCCGCGGGTCCCATGAAATCGGTTGATCTCTCGTGTCGCGGCGACTTTGGCAGCATTCATGATGCGAGAAAGCGATTGGCCTGCAGGTACACCGATCAATGCGTGCCAATGGTCCGGCATAAATACGTATCCCATAAGAAAAAACGCTCGTCGCGTACGCACGCGATCCAGAGCAGTTGCAAGGATCTCGAAATCTTCGAGGCCGAATGGAGAGCGGGCTCGGAAAATATTGCAGGTTACGAAGAACCATTTGTCCGTGAGCGTCAGCCGTCGCAATCGTGACATAACGCCTCTTGTAGCGCAGGGCTCGTTTTTCAGCCCTGCGGCTTGTAACTGCACGGAAATGCCGCAGCGTTGCAATACGAACGCTGCGCTACAAACTCCGGGCCTAATTGGGCGACGGCGGCTCGATGTGATCGATGACGAGCACCTCGACCGAGCCTTTCTCCGGTTTCAGTTTCAGCCCAAGCTGCTGCTGAATCGCCGTGAAGATCGAAGGTCCGGAAGAATCAGGCGCGGGCGCCGTTCCCACCCCGTTTGCTGTATCTCCTCCGAACCCCGGACTGGCAGCCATACCGCCGGCCTTGCTCTGCCAAGGCGTCCACTTCAGAGCGAAGACATAGCGCCCCTTCAGCCTGGTTTGGTCTACAACCTCGCGGCCGCCGAGTTCCGGTTGCTGCGAGAGGGCATATGCCAACATGCCAATAGGCGCTCCCATCGCAGCAAGCTGGTCTCTCCCCATGTGCATTAGCGGCCCTGGAGGATAAGAACCAAGCGGACCGGGAGGCAGCATCTTCGATTCGGTAAGCTTCGGGCCGTGCTTTGCTACAACGAGCGCATAAATGGGCAGTTCTTTGGTTTCATAGCTCACCTTCAGCTTGAATCGCTGCGCGAACATCGACTGAACCATCAACCTGATTTGATCCGCCCACTGGTCGAAGGGGAGCTTCTTCTCTTCCTGGTCGATTAGTGAGTCTGGAACCTTCGCGACAATATCGAACCTTTCGGAGTTGATCCAGCTTGGTCCTCCCCTGATCTGATCTTCATTCAGTGAAAAGCCGGGGCGTTTATAGTTGTACGCCCATCCGATGATCATCTTCAGGGGTTCGTTCGTGGTGGTAAATCCTCCGGGAGGAATATGCATGCTCCCGCCGCGCGTGCCTGGCTTGGACGGCTTAATGGAAATGACTTCAAATTTTGGCGTCGGTAATGCCGCCTTGGTTTGTGCAATCGCGATCCAACTCGGGATCAGGCCACTTGCAGCCAATAGCACCGCAAACAGCAATGCGCTTACTCCAAGACTTCCCAGCGATGGGCGCGCCGAGAACTCGCGCCCGTGCCGCAACAGCGACTCAATACGATCCTCTAACGATGAATGCCGGCCTAAAATCCCTGACGCCAGCAGTCGCGAGCCCGCGCTCCAGCGCAGGTCGTGTAGCCGCGCGAGACTGCGGGCATAACTCCGCGCCGAGCCTGTATGCGCCACCACGAAATCGTCGCACGCCATCTCGCGCTCACGCTCGATTCGCCTGAGCACGATCGCCGCCAGAGGATGTAAAACCAGAAGCGCTCCGAGCGCGCGCGTCACGAGCGTCATCCAGTCGTCATAGCGGGCGAGATGCGCTAACTCGTGTAGGAGTACGCTCTGGAGCTCGCCTTCTTCGAGGCGCTCTAACAAGCCCGACGGGATAATCACCGCCGGACGCCGGTAGCCCACGGCCACCGGCGAACCGATTTCGGTCGAGGTCAGCAGTCGCACCGGGCGCCGCAGGCGGTCAGCCCGCAGCCTGGGATCCGTGAAGTCCGGAAATAACCCCTCACCCGGCCCGCGCCGGCGGGTGAAAGCGCCAGCGCGGGCCACCCTCTCCCTTGGGAGAGGGCTGTGATTCGAAAAGGCTGGTCTGTTGTGAAATTCCCGGAGCAGCGGCGTGGCGAACTCGTCACCCGGAGAAAGGCCGCAGCGTTGAAAGGCGAACGCTGCGCTACAAGCGTGCGCTTTCAGCCGCCGCACTGATGCTACGCCCATCGCCAGCCTCGCCAGTTGCCAGCCCGCCGCCTGTTCCCGCGCTGCCAGCGCCGTGCGGGCTTGCCTGGCAAACCCGGGCAGGAACGGCAACAGAAGCAGGAATCCCAGCACCGCCGTCCAAATCCAGTACCGCGTCGCCGCATTCACCCTCGGCCAGCACCGTAGACCCGCCCACGTCAATAAGACCACCGCCCCGCCGTACCAGAGCGTGTTCAGCAGCGCCGCGAGGCCGGATGCCGCCATCCCATTCATTTCCGCAAGCAGTTCGTTCATGGCCTCGCCTCCTTATCGAATCCGGCAAGAACATCCCGAATCCTTTGACGCTCCTGCTCGCCCAATTCCCCGTCCTGCAAGATGTTGAGCACCAGAGCTTCGTGCGAATGGCCAAAAAACCGGCGTAGCAGGTCGCGCACCGCCCCGCGCGTCGCCTCAGCCCGCCCCACGCGCGGACGATAGATGAACGCCCGGCCCTCCGGCCGGCGGTGCCGCACGTAACCCTTCGCTTCCAGAATCCGCATGGTAGTCAGCACGGTGTTATAGGCCAGGTTCAGGCGCGCTGGCAGCGCCGCCGCGATTTGCGCCACTGTGCCTTCACCCTTTTCCCAGAGCACGTCCATCAGGCGCAACTCGGATTCCGTGAGAATCGGCGATTTTTTCCGGGGCATTTTTCCTCCGCAAACTACGAAATTAAGAAGTAAGCTTAAGACTATCGCGCCACGCCGTGCTTGTCAACTAATTTTTTAATAAGGGTGGGGGATCCTTACGGCGAAGCGGTTAGTCAACCCCTCCGGGGTTGGTTTAATTCTGCGCCTCGTTGTCCGTAGGTCACACCGGCTACTCACGGTGTCACCCGCCGGGCAACCGGCGGTGGGGAGGCCCTTCGGGCCCTTGCGGAGATTCTGCCAGCCGTTCTGCGAAATCTGCGCAATCTGCGGACAGGAGGGTATCAGGGGCGTTCGCCGGGAATCCTCAAGCGGATGCTGTAAATACTCGTATCGGCGCACATATAGAGTGTCCGGTAGCCCGGTCCACCCCAGGCGACGTTGCCCATTCTTTCCGGAAGACGGATCGTGCCAAGGTGCTTGCCTTGAGGCGAGAATATCCACACGCCTCCCGGGCCGGCGCTGTAAATGTTGCCCTTCAGGTCAATCTTCATCCCGTCCGGGTCTCCGGGGGCGGTGTCGGAAGTCGCATCATAGAACAAGACACCGTGGCCGATGCTCCCGTCCGGATTCACAGGATAGCGCATCCAAATCTTCTGTGGCTCGGAGTTATTCACGTAGAGATACTTCATATCCGGCGAGAACGCGATGCCGTTGGGCCGAGGCAGGTTGGAAATGAGAAGCTGCAGCTTACTTTCATCGGGACGGGCGCCCGCCGGATGCGACACGGCGTCGAGAATGCGATACACGCCGTTCACTTGAAGTTGTTTGATTGGATCGTGATCCGACTGAGTCGGCAATCCATAAGGCGGGTCGGTGAAGTAAAGGGCGCCGTGAGGTCCATAGACCAGATCGTTCGGGCTATTCAGCCGGTGTCCGTGGTATCCATCAGCAAGGATGGTTCGAGTGGCGTCCGGGCTAAGCGATTCGAGCCGCCACACGTCCCGCTGGGCGTGGCCAGCCACGGAGAGCCGCCCGCGCGGGTCGAGCGTCATGCCGTTCGAGCCGGATTCCGGGCCGGAATAGGGCGTTTTTCCCAGGTAGCCGCTGGGATGCATGAATACGGTTGCGGCGCCGCCCGGAATCCACTTCATGATGCGGTTGTTGCGAATATCGGCAAAGAGCAGATAGCCTGCCGGAATCCACACCGGGCCTTCGGTCCAGTTCATACCGGTTACAACCCGCTCGATGCGCGCGTTGCGTGGCACAATCGCGTTAATTGCGGGGTCTGTCCTCTGAACGTAGCCGGTCCCTTGAGCACGGGCCCATCCGGCTGCGAAGGCGAATTGAAGCAGGAAAAGTAAAGCGAGTGTTTTTTTCATGCGCGCGATTGTACAACGGCGTTTTCTACTAAGCAATATTAATTGAGGGGCATGGTAATGGCTCAGTTTTCGTCTGGCCGCCGTGTAGCGCCGACCCCGCCAAGAGGGGTCGGCATTTGGCGAGATGCCGGTCCCGCCGGGCGGGACCGGCGCCGCGAGCCCCGAACTGAGAAACTCCTTGAAAATCTCAGCCGGGACCCCCTCACCCGGCTCGCGCCGGCTGGAGAAGGCGCCGGCTCCCTCACCCACCGCTTTGCGGTCCCCCCTCTCCCGCACGCGGGAGAGGGCTGGGATGACGCCGGGGGCGAGGGCAGTGATCTATCGACTTTGGTTGCCGCAAGGCCGCGCAGGGCCTCGCGTTACGCTTCGCGGCTCGGGATCACGCGGAACGGCTCGCCGCCCGGAACTTCCTGGGTGGTTTCAGACGAGCCATCGGCAGGAAAAGTTGCGGGGATGGGTGGCGGCTCGGCGTCGCCTTCGCCGGGGGCGAGGAAGAGATTCGATTCCACACCGTATTGCTTGGTATAGAGTTCGAAATACCGGCCACCGGCGGCGTAAAGCGACTCATGCGTTCCGCGTTCAACGATACGCCCTCCTTCGAGAACCAGGATCTGATCGGCTTTACGAATGGTTGAAAGCCGGTGGGCGATGACGAACGTGGTCCGCCCTCGCATCAGGTAATACATGCCTTCCTGAATCTGGCTCTCGGATTCCGAATCCAGGCTTGATGTGGCCTCGTCCAGAATTAGAATCCGGGGATCGGCGAGAATAGCACGGGCAATAGAAACGCGCTGCCTTTGACCCCCGGAAAGCTTGACGCCGCGCTCGCCGATGACGGTGTCGTACCCGTGCTCGAACGACTCGGCAAACTCGTCGACACGGGCGATGCGGCACGCTTTCAATACTTCTGCTTCCGGCGCGCCGGGCCGCGAAAACGCGACATTCTCCCGGATGGTTCCATCAAAGAGGAATGATTCCTGCAGCACCACGCCAAGCTGAGTGCGGTATGAATCGAGGCGTACTGTCCGGAGATCGGCGCCATCCACGAAAATTGCGCCTTCGACCGGCTTATAGAACGCGCAAACCAGCCCCACAACGGTTGATTTGCCCGCGCCCGACGGCCCAACGAGGGCGGTAACGGTCCCGGGCCCGGCGCCGAGATTGATATCGTGAAGAATAATCTTGCCCGCTTCGTAAGCGAACGATACATGCTCGAAGCGCACGTCGCCGCGCACTGTGCCCAGGGGGACCGTCCGCTCCGCGTCGTCGTCTTCGGGCGTTTCCGCAAGCACTTCGCGCGTCCTATCCAGTCCGGCCATCGCTTCGCTCAACTGCGTTCCCACGCCCACCACCTGAACCACCGGAGCAACGAGCATGCCGAGAAACAGGATGTAACTGACGAATGTTCCAGGCGTCATATGCTGCCCAACGATTTCCTGCGCGCCCATATACATCATCAAGGCGCTCACAACCCCTAAAAGCACGGTGGAGGCAAGGCTCATGTACGACGTCGCGTTCAGCGTTCGCAAAACATTCTCCAGAAGCCGTTGAACGCCGTCGAAAAACACTTTCCTCTCGCGCTGCTCGGCATGATATCCCTTCACTACCCGCACGCCGGCGATCGATTCGGTAAGCCTTCCCGTGACCTCGGCATTGATTTTCCTCCGCTCCCGGAAAATCGGCCGGATCACGGCAAAGGCTTTGCGCAGGACAAGGCTGAAGGCAAGGAGAATTCCCACCGCCACCGCCGTCATTGTCACGCTAATCTTCATGAGAATAATGAATGCGAATAGAGCCGTCATCAGGCCGCCGGCAAACTGCACCAGCCCTGTTCCAAGAAGATTGCGCAAACCCTCGACATCGGTCATAATCCGCGCCACCAGCGCGCCCGCTTTGTTCGAATCGTAATAGGCAACCGGGAGGCGCCCCACGTGGCTCTGCACGCGCACGCGTAATTGGGCGATGAGGCGCTGAGCCTCTTTGGAAAGAATCTGGGTGAGCCCGAACGAGGTCAGGCCTTGCACGGCAGTCGCAACGAGCACCGCTAAAATTATCGGAAGCAGCAGTTGAAGCTGGCGCTTGCCGATGACGTTGTCGAAGAGGAACTTTGAGGAGGCAGGCAAAACAAGTCCGGCGAGCCGGTTGACGGCCATCAACCCAAAGCCAATTGCCAGATGTCCCCGGCGCGGCCGCAAAAACTCCCAGATGTCGGGAAGCATCTCCCACCAATGGGCGGATTTGGTGGAATCAGGCATAAGAAGCGGTCAGCGGTCAGCCATCAGTCCCCCGCTTCCGCTTGCTGATCGCTGACTGCCGAGTGCTGATTGCTCCTACCTCAACCCTCCCGTCAGATTCAGGGCCATGAGGGCGAATGATCCCGCAATAACAAGCACCGAGATAATGGCTAGGGTGCTCCAAAGATTCTCGCTGCCGCGAGTCTGGGGCTCGCCGGTAGAAACCAAGTAGCCGAGCAGTAGGCCGGAAATAAACCCGCCGAAGTGCGCAGCGTTATCCACGGCAAACCATGGCAGCAAACCAAAGATCGCAATATAGATCACCCACCTCCAAAGCTGCCGCCGCAAGTCTTTCCCCATCGTGCCCAGGTGAAAGCTGGAGCCGATCAGAATCCCAATCAGGCCCATGATGGCGCCCGAAGCTCCGATTGACACTCCAAAAGGCGCCCACAAGGCGCTGACGATAAATCCAAAAACGCCAGTGGTCAGGTAAAGGACAATGTATTTGGAGCCGCAAAACAGCGATTCCACCATGGGACCCACGTCGAAAAGGCACCAGAGATTGAAGCCGATGTGGATGAGGCCGGCGTGAAGAAAGATCGCCGTCACCAACCGCCAGTACTGGCCGGCAAAGATCCACGGCCCTTTGGCTCCTAACTCGGCGAGTACGCCGGCAGAAATTCCACCCAGCGCGGGCGTGGACTGCAGGGCCGCCGACGCGGCCCGCGCCGTCAGGATCCAACTGACCGCGTACATGATGATCGTGAAACCAATCACCACGCTGTTCGCGGTGCTCGGCACGGGGATAACGCCGCCCATCACGCGCCCGGGCGTGGCGCTTCGGCGCGACCGGGCTCCGCCGATGCGAACACCGCACATGGGGCAGGTGGAAGCCTTGCGGCCGATAAGCGCCCGGCAGGAAGGGCACATGCGATACGAAGTGTCGTAGGATTCCTCCTTCGGCCCGAAATAGCGCCGCAGTTCGGCTTTGATCCGCTGCAACTTGAAATAAAATTTTGGCCCGAGGGGCATAGAAGCCAGTATGCAGGAGCGTGCCAGAAGTGTAAAGAAATGCTGGCTCTCAGCATTCAGCCGGGTGGCGCAGACATGTCTTTTATGTCTGCGATAGCAGCGACTCGCAGATATCACAAGACGATGTCTGTGCCACCCATGCTCCGGGAAGGCCATGTAGGGGGACGGCTTGCCGTCCCCTCGCTTGTCGCCCGAAAATCAACGAAAGTAGGGCAAGCCCTACCCCTACGCTGCTCGCCAGAGGTGGATACCACCGAGGGGTGCGACCACATGGCTGGTGGGATCTACCGTATTCGCCGGGTGCTATCGACGGATCAGGGAAATGCTATATTTGACCCATAACGAGGGAAAAGCGCACAGATGTCTTTGGGAAGCCGTTTGAACTCGGAGTCTTCCAACCGGCGTTGGGGCGTGCTCTTACTTGCGCACGGCGCCCCGGACTGCGTCGAGGACATTCCTGAGTTTCTGCTTAACGTTCGCGGTGGAAGGAAGCTACCTGAGGACTCAGTTCGCGCCATTACGGAGCGCTACACCCTGATCGGCGGGTCGCCGCTGCTAAGAGTGACGATGCGGCAGGCAGAAGCTCTGTCGGAAGAGCTTGCTGCGGCTGGGGGCGATGGGTGGATTCCCGTAGCCGCTGGTATGCGCAACTGGAGGCCGTTCATCAGCGATGCCATCCAGTCTTTGAGCGCCGCTGGCATCACTCACGTTGTCGCCATCTGCCTGGCCCCACAAAACTCTTCGACCAGCATCGGACTTTACCGGAAGTCACTAAACGATGCTACTGCCAGTCTTCGTCCGCCAATTTATGTTGATTTCGTCGAGAGCTGGCATGATCATCCCGGATTGATTGCCGCCTATGCCGAAAAGCTCCGCCAAAGTATCTGCAATATCGGACCGGAGCCAGGCCGAACGATCCCAGTCATTTTTACCGCGCACAGCGTCCCCCAAAGAACCATTGGCGCTGGAGATTCCTACCAAGCCGAGGTTCACGAGACGTCGAGGCGCGTGGCCGAGTCTCTGAACCTCAAGAACTGGCAGGTGGCGTTTCAAAGCGCCGGCATGACGAATGAGGATTGGATTGGTCCTACCGTCGAATCCGTCATCGACCGCCTGGCAGAAGAAGGAAACTGCCAAGCTCTGATTGCACCGGTGGGTTTTGTCTCCGACCATGTCGAAATCCTGTACGATATCGACATCGTTTTCCGTGATTACGGCCAGAGGAAAGGCATCGAGGTGTGGCGGACCGAATCGCTTAATGATAGCCCCCTCTTTATTGCGGCGCTCGCGACGCTCGCCACGGAACACATTATAGGGGCTTGGCCCTTGGTATCCCGTAGTGCCGACCTTTAGGTCGACACCTGCCGGGCCAAAGCCCGGCGCCACAAAACGCGAAATTGTCGAACCACACCAAATGCAGTGTTGCCATCGTGGGCGGCGGTATCTCCGGGCTGACGGCTTTTTATGCCCTGGCCCAGGCGCGGAGAGATGGCGCGCCCGTCGAGGAGTTTCTCATTGAAGCATGCGATCGTGCCGGAGGACTAATCCGCACTGAGCGCGCCGGCGATTTCGTGATTGAGGCAGGGCCGGATAGTTTTCTGACGGAAAAGGCTGCGGGCATCGCGCTTGCCAAAGAGTTAGGGCTGGGAGATGACCTCGTTGGTTCGTGCGACGAACAGCGCCGCACCTACATCCTTCATCGCAATCACCTGGTTCCTTTGCCGGCCGGGCTGAAGCTCTTCGTACCTCAGCGGCTCGGACCCGCGTTGACTTCGCCGCTATTTCCGTTTTCAAGTTGCATTGCCACGCTGCGCGAACGTTTTTTGCCGGTCCCTGGAAACGAACGTGAAGACGATGAGGCAGTCGCCTCCTTTGTCCGCCGGCATTTCGGCAAGGGAACGCTCGAAAACATCGCAGCACCTCTGGTGGCCGGTATTTATGGCGGAGACGCCAATCAACTGAGCGCCCGGTCGGCTCTGCCCGGACTTTACGGCCTTGAGAAACAATACGGCAGCCTCCGGCGAGGCGTAATTAAGACCAGCAGAAACTCTGAGCCGGCACGGCCTCTCTTTACCACACTTCGTGGTGGAATGGAGCAACTGGTTGACGGACTCGTTCGCAGCGGCAGTGCGGGGCCGGGCGCCGATCGCCTGCACTTTGGTCAGCGGGTGACGGAGATCAGGCCGGGCGGCCAGGCTTCCCCTCCGCTACCCCAGGCGGATAGCGGAAGATACGTCATTCACTGTCAAAATGGCTCGCGCTTCGAAGCGGATTCAGTCATACTCGCACTGCCCGCTTGTGAATGCGCGCGCCTGCTCCGACCGGTTGATGCAGGCTTGGCAGATGCACTCGGCGCCATTCCCTACGCACCCGCAGCCACTGTAGCCCTGGCCTATTCCGGTTGCTCGCCTCCCACTCCTTCAGGGTTTGGATTCCTGGCGCCGCGCAACTCCGGCTACCGCTTGCTCGCCTGCACGTTTGTACATCACAAATTTCCTTCGCGCGCGCCCCGCGGGGGCGCTCTGTTTCGCTGCTTTTATGGAGGCGTTCAGGATGCGGAGGCGGCACGGCTGGATGATCACGATCTGGCGGCACTGGCCCAGCGCGAGCTCCGTGGCATCCTGGGGATTACAACGCTGCCTGCCTTCAGCCGCGTCGATCGCTGGCCCCTGGCGATGCCTCAGTACGTCGTGGGACACGAGAAGCGGATAAAAAAGATTTCGGCAGCCATGAACAAGCACCCGGGCCTCTACCTCGCAGGCAATGCCTATTCCGGCGTGGGGATTTCCGATTGTGTCCGGACGGCTCGTGAGGCCGTCGGGCGCGTGCTGCGATTTGCGGAGGAAACGATATGTCCGTTAAGTCCACCGAGGAGCTCGAGGCCTTAAAGGCAGTCGGCCGGATCGTAGCTCTGGCGTTGCAGGAAATGGCCCGGCAGGTTGCACCCGGCATCACGACGGCCGAACTCGACCGGATCGGCGCCAACGCGCTTGCCAGGCATGGCGCGCGCGCAGCTCCCCCGCTTGTCTACGGATTCCCAGGCGCGACGTGCATCAGCATAAATGACGAGATCATTCATGGCATTCCGGGCGCCCGAGCGATCCGGCCAGGTGACGTGGTGAAGCTCGACATGGCGGATGCCGCGCGTACGATAACCGTGCCGCCAGCCTGTGAAGAGGCGAGCCTGCTGGCCGAGTGTGCGGAGATCGCCTTCCGCAAGGCGCTCGGCGTAGCGCGGGCGGGGCACCGGATTTGGGAGATTGGCATGGCGGTGGAATCCGAAGTCAGGCGGTACGGTTTTTCAGTAATCCGGCAAGTGTGCGGACATGGGATCGGAAGAACCATTCACGAGGAGCCGCAAGTGCCCAATTATGCCGATCCAACTGCTCGCGGAAGACTGCACGACGGGCTGGTGATTACTGTAGAACCCATCATTGCGGCGGGCAGTGGCGAACCAGTGCTCGCGAGCGACGGCTGGACGCTGAGAACCGCAGACGGCAGGCTGGCGGCACACTTCGAGCACACGATCGTTGTCACCCGAGATATTCCGATCCTGCTCACCGCGTCCGCCTAGCTCGGGCCATCGATCTCTCAGCCCGCGGCGAGGCGACGCTTGCGGAAAACCATCCCGCCGTGGCTACAATGCAGTCACGAGGTCTTTGTGCACTATGAAACTTGAGCTGGTGCGAGTTGGCAACTTTTCGGGGCGGTAATCAAGGGGACGGCAAGCACCCCCTACGTCACGTTCGGTTATCGATGGATTAGGGTTGGTTACGGCCGGCCGGTTGACACTCTTTCGGGACGCATGCTAGATTGGCATTTCTACACAATTCCAAGGATGAATCGACTGTAGGATGACTGATTCTGCATGAGTCAAATTTCCGGGTCGCTCGGGCAACTTTATCTTCACAGCCTCCCCACCGTAGCCTTTGTTATCATTCTTCTGGTCATTCTTAAATATCTCTTCTTCCAGCCGCTTGCGGAAGTGATGAGAAAGCGTGCCGACGCGACCGAAGGAGCGATAGCCCGCGCCCGGGAGCAAGCCGGCGCAGCGGAGGAGAAGTCCAGAGAATACGAGGACGCGGTGCGGGCGGCGCGCCGCCAGATATATGCCGCACGCCAGCAAGACCGGCAACACGCGCTGGGGGACAGGGAGATCTCGCTGAGAAGCGCGCGGGAGCGGTCGGAAGCAATGGTCAAGGACGCTCAAGACGTGCTTACCCGTGAGACATCGGCAGCCAAAGAGCAGCTTGCGGCGTCGGCTCATCTGTTGGCACACGAAATTACCGAGAAGATTTTGGGGGGCGGCGGGAGT
>JASHOS010000268.1 GCA_030040995.1 Terriglobia bacterium
CAGGCGTCTCCGCTTACTCCCGGCGGCTCATCGAGTCCCTGGCTTTGCTTCGGCCGGCCCACCGTTTCCTCATTTGTTATCGCCTCTCGCGATGGAAACGGCGCGAGCAGTTTTTGCGCCTTGGCGAAACGCCTCCCGGGGGAAAACCGCAATTTGCAACGCGCCTCTTCCAGGAGCCGTGGACGTTTTGGCTTCCCAGGGACGCAGAACTGTTCCACAGCCTCGCGCAGCGTCCCGCGCCCTTTCGCTTTCGACGTGAGGTGGTAACCGTCCACGACGTGTTTCCTCTCGTTGGGCGCGGCTATTCCACCCCCGAATTCCAGCGCAAATTTTCCGCTCTATTGATTGAAGCGGTCAAACGCGCGGCGCGAGTCATCACACCGTCTCAGTATTCAGCAGACCAGCTCTGTCGCTACGCCGGAGTTGAGCCTGGAAAGGTCTGTGTAATTCCCGAAGGCGTGGACATACCGGATCGGCCTCTGGGGCCCGAAGCTCGCCTCCGCGAGCGCGAACGCTGGGTGGGCCGCGGGAATGAGATGGTGCTGGTTGTGGGCGTGATCCAAAGGCGTAAGAATACGCTTGGCGCTTTGCGAGCCTTGCTCCGCCTTCCGAAACGATACCGAATGGTGCTGACTGGAGGAAACGGATATGGAAGCGAGGCGGCGCACGAATTCATTCGCGAAAACGGGCTCGGGGGCCGCGCGATTGCCGCCGGCCACGTCAGCTCGAGCGAGCTGGCGAGTCTTTATCAATGTGCGACGGTCCTTCTTTTTCCTTCGTTTGAGGAAGGGTTTGGTCTTCCCGTGCTCGAAGCTATGGCTTGCGGCCTGCCCGTCGTGGCGTCAAATTCGGCCTCCCTGCCCGAGGTGGGCGGAGACGCCGCACTCTACGCCGATCCTGCCAATGAAATCGAGATCGGCGAGCGCGTCCTCGAGGCTTCGGAAGACGAGGCTCTGCGGCAGCAGATGATCGCGCGCGGGCTGTCACGAGCCAGCCAATTCCCCTGGACGCTTACCGCTCAGCGAACGTTACAGGTCTATGAAGAGGTATTGCCGTAGGGAAACAGAGCCTTCAGACTTTCCGTATAAGGCTCGCGAGCGACGCCACCCTCCGTGATGATGGCATTTACATACCGGTGGGGAGTCACATCAAAGGCCGGATGGCGGGCTTCGATGTTCCCGGGCGCTATAGGCACGCCGGAAAGGTGTGTGACCTCATTTGCCGCGCGCTCTTCGATAGGAATCTGGTCTCCCGAGGAAAGGCTCAAGTCAATCGTCGAAAGTGGTGCTGCAACATAGAACGGAATATTGTTTTCCCGGGCAAGCACGGCTACGGAATACGTGCCGATTTTATTGGCCACATCGCCATTCGCGGCGATGCGGTCGGCGCCGACAATGGCGGCCTGCAGCGTACCCTGCTTCATGAAGTGGCCCGCCATATTGTCCGTGATAAGCGTCACCGGAATGCCGTCCTGAGCGAGCTCCCAAGCCGTCAGGCGCGCTCCTTGCAGGAAGGGGCGCGTCTCATCCGCGAACACACGAATTTGCTTTCCCTCGGCGATCCCGGCCCGAATAACCCCCAAGGCCGTGCCATACCCACCAGTCGCGAGCGCTCCGGCGTTGCAATGTGTAAGCACCGTCATGGATTCGTTGAGGAGCGCAGCTCCATTCTTTCCAATGGCCTTATTAATGGCGATGTCCTCCGCGAGTATGAGTTGCGCCTCTTCCACCAGCCGCTCCTTGGCAGCGCGGATTTTCGCCGCTTCAGGCGCTTCCATTTCCATCGTCTCCTCAAACACACGGCGCATCCTGCCGACTGCCCAAAACAGGTTCACCGCGGTTGGGCGCGTGCTGGAAATGGCTGCAGCGATAGTCTCAAACTCGGCACGCAGGCCGGAAGCAGCATTCGCCGGCGAGTCCTTCACCCCCAGCGCGACACCCATGGCTGCGGCAACGCCAATCGCCGGCGCGCCGCGAATGGTCATGTTCTGAATCGCTTCCGCCACTTCGCCATAATTGTGGCAGGTGACATAGGTCTCGCTGGCGGGGAGCCGCCTTTGGTCGATCATCAGCACACCTTGCGCGGTCCACTCGATTGTCTTGAACACTGTCTGTACTCCTTGGCCACAAAAAAACAATGCGCGCAATTACGTAACGCTTAAGCAGGGCCACACGCGCGCCGTATCAGGGCACGACTTCAGTCGTGCTGACTTGAGGAAAGAGGAATAGGCAGCTTTAGCCGCTGCGGCTGGGGTCAGGGGCTAAAGCCCCGCCCTAAGACCCAGCCTCGCTCGGCACGGCTGAAGCCGTGCCCTGATACAATGCCCTCCGCAACCCGCTGCGTAGTAGCGACTTCATGTCCACCCCGTGTCCAGCCGGAGATATGGGTAAAGCTCAGCCCCCACGGGGGAGAGGGAAAGGTGCTTTTCATCGCTTCGCGGATGTCGCGAAGCGACATGACCACTTGATACGGCAGTTATCCGCATTTTTTATTGTAGTCGACCTATGCGAAAGATTACTGGCTGGATGTGACACTAGCGTGAGCTACGCCTGTGGGTTGTGTTTTCTTCGGCTCTTTGGGGTCGTGCTGCGCTACGCGGCGGCGGCGTACGTATCGCGGGCGCGCAGTTCGGTAATGAACGGCAACCAACCGGTAGATGAGCAAGGTCCGTCCAGCAACCAAGTGTGAGCTTCCGAGACGATTCCACCTGCGGATCTGATAAGCTGTCACGTCATACCGGTCGGCGATGAGGTCCAGGTTGTCGCCCCGCCGGATACGGTAACGAACGGCGCGCCGAACCCATCGCACTCCCCGCGTGATCTCGACCGACGGAGCAAGCGGAATCAGAAGATAGGAGCCATCTCCCAGCCGGTCCTCGATGCTCAAGTGGTTGGCCTCCGCCAGCCTGGACGGCGAGATCCGGTAGTAGGCAGCTACGCTTCGCAGCGTGTCGCCCGATTGGATTTTCCGCGCCCTCCACCACCGGCGCTCCGATGGAGGAACCGCCGCAATGCGCTGCTCGAACAGGGCCTGCGTTCCTCGAGGCAGGTTCAGCATAAATCCAGGGTCATCCGCAGGAGTCACCCAGGTTCTGAGACCGGGATTCAGTTCCGCCAGCTCATCGGCGGAGCAGTCGAGAAGGTTGGCGACGAGCCTCAGATCGACGGGCGTGCTAACTGCCACGTGGTCCTCCTCGAGCGGAGGCCCGGATTTTATGTTGAAGCCGTAAGCTTCGGGATCTTTGGCGATCAGAGCGGTAGCCAAAAAAATCGGGACGTAGTTGTCGGTCTCTGATGACGGGAAGGCATGGAGTTTCCGGAGAGTCCAGAAGTCCGCATAGCCGGTGTTCTGAATCGCCCGCTCCACCGTTCCCGGCCCGCTGTCATAAGCCGCGAGCGCCAGATACCAATCGCCAAATTCGTGATACAGGTCTTTGAGGTCGCGTGCAGCCACCGCAGTAGACCGGTAAGGATCCTCCCGGTCGTCCACCATACCGTTGACGCGCAGACCGTAAAGCTCCGCCGTTCCCGCCATAAGCTGCCATATTCCCCTGGCGCCCTTTCGGGATTCAGCGTGCGGTTTATAGGCGCTCTCGGGACCCGGAAGATAAACCAAGTCGTGTGGCAGCCCGTCTTGCTGCAGGGTCTGCGTAATCATAGGACCGTACTTGGCCAGCCCTTCCAGCACGGACGTGATGTATCCGCGCGCGTGTTGCGTCAGATAGGCAATGGCTCCCGAAACGCTTTGGTTGGTGACGAGCGGTATATCGGAGTGGATCGAGAGCATTTCTTGCCGCATCTGCTGCATCACGCTGGCATTAGGAGGGAAAGTCAATCCCGCAAACGATTCGATCGGCGTTGGGACGTATTGATGGGCGCTCAAAGAATTGCCCTGCTGAATCGCGGCCAGCTCCACTTGATTGATGTTGTCCGTCAGCAGGTCAAACTCTTCTGTGAGCTGGTTATCACCCAGGACGCCAACCTTTGATTCCAGCAGTACGCTCAAAGCGTTGTCGAACTCTTCTTTCGCCCTTTCCATGTCACCGGATTGGTAGTCGTCGAGGCCGGCGGTGTAGTCATCCTCGGCTTGATTAATGACACTGCTGATCTCAGCCGAGTTAGGAGAAGGAGGAGGAGCAGGAACAACGCGAGCCGCGCTTGGAGCGGTGGCTGCCGGAACGACCGTGGCCGAAGGTTTCGGCGGGATGGGTTTGGGAGCAAGTACGGCGGAGGACGGGCGGGTCGGAGACGGAGTCTGCTGCGCTGTCCGGCAGGACGTCAGCGCAAAAAACGCCAACAGAAGTATGGCGACTTTACATCTTCCCAATAAGGCTTCCCTCGGACAACGGGCCAGCGTGCAATAGAGACACAACTTCCAGCATGCATTCTACCATTAGGACGCCTAACAAGCTATCGCCCTGATTTTGAGCCAGTTTTCTCTATCGAAACCATACCGAACCCACAGCAAACCCAGAAATTCCTCGCAAGCTACTGTTTCCAAAATAGTTATTCGACATTACACGTTTTAATTCGATAACTTATGTATTTTCATTGGGTTGTGAGCATCTGACATTGCCAAAGTTTGGCTTCGTCTGGCTTCGTTCCTCTAATTTACTTTTAAAATCAGCAACTTACATGGATGAACCCCTGTCCTTGGGGGCTGTTTTGGGATCTTACGGCTCGCTCGATAGACGTAACTCTAGGTTTATCTGCGACTTCGCACAACCTGCCGCTCGGATTGCTGTCTGCAGTATTTTGCCGCGCGAGCAGCAGCCGGATTTCTTGTTCGCTCTGGCAGTCAACCAAGCTATTCATGCGCAAGTGAAAGAATAGCAGTCTCGATTGAGACGGTGGGGACAAGTGAGACGGCCGGGGCGACTTTTGGGCGCGGGGCAGCGGAGCGGCAACCAGCGGGCCGAAGGTGATGCAGCGGGACGGCTTGCCGTCCTCTTGATTGCCGCACCGAAAAGTCAATGAGCGCAGGGCAAGCCCTACCCTACGTTACCTGCCTTGCTCAAAGGCCGCGCTCGGCCATTGCGAAGGCCTTCAGCATGGCGTTCGCCTTGTTCATGGACTCCTGATATTCCAACGCCGGAACCGAATCTGCCACAATGCCTGCGCCCGCCTGGAGGTATGCCCTGTTATCCTTAACCAGCGCCGTGCGGATGGCAATGCAGGCGTTTAAGTTCCCGGAAAAATCCACATAAAGAACTGCGCCTCCGTAAAGCCCGCGCCGCGTGGGCTCCAGCTCGTCGATAATTTCCATGGCGCGGACTTTCGGCGCTCCGGTCAGCGTGCCCGCCGGGAAGCAAGCGGCGAGTGCCGCGTAGCTATTCGTGCTGGCTGGCCTGGCCGCGTCCGAGCGCAGCGTTCCCTGAATTGATGAGACGAGATGCATCACGTGGGAATAACGTTCTACAAACATCATTTCGCGCACCTTCACGGTGTCATACTCGCAAACCCTGCCGAGGTCGTTCCGGCCCAGGTCGACCAGCATAATGTGCTCAGCGTGTTCCTTTTCATCCGTCTTCAGCTCCTGTTCCAGGCGCTGGTCTTCCTCTTCGGTCGCGCCCCGCGGGCGCGTGCCGGCAATCGGACGGTACTCGACCCGGCGCCCGGAGATTTTCACCAGCATTTCCGGAGACGATCCCAGCACCGTGGCTTCACCGGCGCGCAGGAAATACAGGTAGGGCGAAGGATTCACAACACGCAACGCCCGGTAAACTTCAAACGGCGGGACCCGCACCGGGACGGTAAGCCGCTGCGACAGCACCACCTGGAAAACGTCGCCTGCCCGAATGTACTCCTTGCCGCGCTCGACCATGCTTTCATAGCGTTCGCGGGTCATATTGGACTGGAGGCGCAGCGCGCCGCGGGGACGAGGGGATGCTCTTAGCCTGAGAGGACGATGAAGGGATTCTTCCAATTCATCAAGCCGCCGCAGGGCTTGTTCGTACTTTGAGCGCAGACTGCCTTTGCCTTCCCCGGTCAGAACGTTGGAGATCAGAAAGAGCCGGTGTTGAACGTGGTCGAATGCGACGAGCTCGCTGAAATACATGAAGAGAGCATCAGCCAGGTCCACGTCTGGCTCGACGCGGGGAGGCAGTTTTTCGAGCACCCGAACCGCTTCATAGGAAACATATCCCACCGCTCCACCCGAAAACGGAGGCAGGCCGGATGGTATTTCCGGCCGGAAAGCTTTGGCGATCTCGCCCAGGTACTCAAAAATATTTCCGGACTCCTCAACCTGCTTTCCATGGCGCCGAACGGTAATCCGGGCGCCGCGGCACGAGACCACCTGAAAGGGGTCGCCGCCAAAAAAGGTGTACCGACCAACGTGCTCCCCGCCCTCTACGCTTTCGAGGAGAAAACTGTGGCGAACGCTTTTCTCGCGCCCATGCTGCGGAACTATCCGCAGGAAGGCGGAGACGGGGCTGAGCATGTCCGCGAGGACGGTGCGGTAAACCGGAACGACATTGCCCCGGCCGGCAAGGCGCCGAAATTCGGAAAAGCTGGGTACGGTTTCAGGCATAATCAGTCGAGCTCTGTATAGCCGAATCCCTGCCGCGCGGCCTGTTCCATCAGCGCGCGAGGAGCGGACTGGCCGGTCCAGATTTCGAATTGGCGCGCGCCTTGCGCGACCAGCATCTCCAATCCTGATATGGTCGTCAGTCCCCGGCCTCGAGCATCCGCTAGCAAACGGGTCTCCATCGGATAGTAAACCATATCAAAGACAACGCGGACGCGCAGCCGGGCAAGATCGATGGGTGCAGCGTCGGCGTGGGGCGCCATGCCGACGGGAGTCGCGTTGATGACGGCATCCATATCGAGCCCGTCTGCGCTGCCCCAAGGAACAACTTGGGCGGACACCGCCTGGGCAAGCTTGCGGGCGGCCATTTCACGCCGCGCTGCGATGAATATCTCCGCTCCTTCGCCGCGCAGCGCGAACGCTGCCGAGCGCGCCGCTCCCCCGGCGCCCAGCACCAAAATCCGGCTTCCCGCCAGGCGCAGGCGCTTGGCGAGGATCTCAACCACGGCCGCGGCGTCCGTATTCCAGCCCATCCATTTTCCGTGCTGGACCGCCACCGTGTTGCACGCCCCAATCTGCGCCGCTAACGGATCGATCCAGTCAAGCTCACGGATGATGACGCGCTTGTAAGGCATCGTCACGCTGAACCCCGAAAAGTCCATATGTCTGGCGAAAGTGAGAAAATCCGCCAGCCGGCTCGTTTCGCAGGGAAGATAAATCGCATTCACGCGCTTGGCATTGAAGGCCGTGTTGTGCATGGAAGGCGAGAGCGAAACCGAGGCTCTCGTGCCCACAATACCGAAAAACTGAGTGCGGTGGTTCAGACGCTCGACGCGGTAGATCGCGCGCATGGCGTGCGCAGGAAGCTGGCCAGAGGCTACGGGGAGGTGGGCGCCCGCCGAAGCGTAAGTGAATGCGCTGCCCCATTTCAAACTGAGCAATCGCGAGGGTAATCCAGCCGGGCCAAGGCCCAGGATGACCAGCTTCGGCCCGCCGCCGGCACGGTGTGTCTTCAGGAACTTCTGAATAAGAAGATTATCCGCCAGCCGGGGAACGTGACCAGCGATTTTGATCGCCTGCACCGGCAACCGCCTCATTCGCCGGTATACTTCGCCAAAGCGGGGCATTTTCCGGTAGCTATGGTAGGAAACCAGGACCTTTGCCGGTTTAAACTGCCGCAGCAGCCCGCTATCCGCGCAGTTCACGCTCTCCACTTCCACGTCTACCCAATGGCAGCCGGCACGCACTGCGGCGCCAAGCACTTGCGCCTGCTCCTCTACAGAACCGTTGAAAAGCCCGCCCGCTTCAACCCGCCGGCAGGTGGCAATGGAGTGCGGAAATCGTAGCTCGAATAGCGTCTGGTGCAGCTTACGCTCGAGATCCGCGAAATCCTGGAGATAATCAAGTCTCCATTCGTACCCAATCTGCGAGGTACCCACCGAGGCAGCCTGGGCTTCTGCCGCCGCCAGGGTCGGCGCGGCAATAGTCACGAAAATGTGAGGGTCATTGCGTTTGGCCACTCGTTCTTCTCTTTTCTTTGGCGTCTTCAGGGATTGTAGGTCGCTACCGAGTCTGTCAATATATGTTTTTTGAAACCCAAAAGGCAAGAATATTAATAATGCAAGACGACCGGCGCGAGTTTCCCCGATGGCCTATCCTCTGCGTGGGCGGTGTCGTCGTCGAAGACGAGTCCGTTCTACTGGTGCGCCGGGGCCACGCTCCGCAAAAAGGAGCCTGGACCATCCCCGGCGGCATGGTCGAACTGGGTGAGAAAGTTGAGGACGCGCTGCGGCGCGAAATTCGCGAGGAGACTTCTCTCGATGTTGAGCCTCTTGGATTGCTTTCCGTTTTTGAGCGCATCGTCCGCAGAGCAAACGCCATCCAGTACCACTACGTGGTGTTGGATTATGCCTGCGGAAGAAAAAAGGGGCGGCTCCAGGCAGGCTCTGACGCCTCCCGGGCACGCTGGGTGCGGAAGCAAAACCTGAAAAATTACGAGCTCACGCAAGCGGTCCGGCGCATTATCGCAGACGGATTTAAGGTCATCGCCGATTGAAACGGTGTTAGTGCGGACTTGTTGCGGGTTCGAGCGGAAGGGCAGGGTTTCAGCCCTATCCTGTTCACTTACGGCTAGGACCGGGCTCCGGGCAACCGCTTTGTATCGGTCATGTCGCTTCGCGACACCCGCGAAGGTAGGAAAATAACCCTGCCCTCTCCCTCGGGAGAGGGTGGACCGCGGCCGGCGCTTTCCCCCGCCGGCGCGGGCCGGGTGAGGGGTTCTGCCGAGATTTTCAAGATTGGGCACGACTCGAGTCGCACCCTGACACAAGACTCGGCGTCAAGAAAAATCGGATGAAGAGACGATGAAATCCAATCCCTTCTGGCTCGTGAGGAACGGCATCATCACTCTGGTGCTATCCGCATGCCTGTCCGGCTCAATGAATATCTCGGGCCCTGCATTTGGAGCTTCACTTCCTCCGAAATTTGTACCCCAAGCAGAACTTAGATCAAAGCTTCAAGCCGCTCCCTACTCCAACAGCCGGCGCGAAGAACTATTGCAGCAATGGTTTGAGGCGTCAGGTTGTGGGAAAAATCAACTGACGCTTGAGGTGGTCACGCGAGGCCAACCTCCTAATCTCATCTGCGCCTTACAAGGACAAACGACATCTTTGGTCGTTGTCAGCGGTCACATGGACCACGTCAAGAGGGGCATGGGTGTTGTCGATGACTGGAGCGGCGCGTCAATGCTTCCCAGCTTATATCAAGCCCTTGCTTCGCTTCCCCTCAAACACACGTTTTTGTTTATCGGCTTTACCGAAGAAGAAAAGGGTTTGGTGGGATCGCGATTTTACGTTCGCCACCTCTCTCCGGAAAAGGCGGGAAGAATCCGGGCCATGGTCAACCTTGAATGCCTGGGACTTTCTACGCCTAAGGTCTGGAGCGACCATGCCGGCCCGAAGCTCCTTTCAGCCCTGTTTGAAGTGGCAAAAACACTTCCCGTGCCGCTTCAGGGAATTGATCTTGAGAGCGTGGGGCGCGACGACGCCGAGTCGTTCCGCGCCCGCAGAATTTCAACGATTACCATCCATTCGCTGACCCAAAACACCATCCACATCATGCACACCCCCCGGGATACTTTCGCCGCCATCAATATGACGTACTACGACGAGAGTTACCGGCTCGTAGCCGCATATTTGGCCTACTTGGATTCCGTCCTTCCCTGATCCGGGTAGCGCAGACTCTCGCATTTCAGAGAGTCTGCAGCTTTTCTTGAGTTCTGGGGATAAAAGCCGCAGACCTGCAAAAAGATGCAGGCTCGGTTTCTGGCGCGTAGAGGCGGCTTTATGCCGCCATTCCGTTTGGCGGGGTAAACCCGCCGCTACAATTGCGCCCGAACCTAGGGCGTTGCGAGCGTTCGCAGCTTATAGTTCGCAGCTTATAGTAGACAATCGACCAGTATTGTGGTAGATTGACGACTAAAGAACATGACTGAAAAACGACAGGCCGGTGAACGAATCGAGCTGGCTTACGGCACGCTCGATATGCTGATCCTGCGTACCCTGCGCTGGGGTCCAACGCACGGCCACGGCATTGCCAAAGCCATCGAGCGATTTTCCGAAGAGACACTCCGCGTGGATCACGGGTCTCTTTATCCTGCGCTGCAGCGCCTGCAGCAGGAAGGTTGGATTACGGCCGAGTGG
>JASHOS010000269.1 GCA_030040995.1 Terriglobia bacterium
CCCTATAGTTAATACGCAATCTCGCGTTACAATATGGCCGGAGATTGCGACGCGGCTGTAACGCTCGCCAATTTTATCATCGCCGTTTTCGGCAGGGCGGATTCCGATGAGCACAGATTTTCTTGAGTGGCTGGGACATCAGCAAGGCAGGCAATATGAGCTGCACGCGAGGCATATCAACCCGGCTTTCGTGAAGATGTTACAGACAATCGGCTTCGACAAAGGATTCGTGCGCGGCCAGGGATGCTATCTCTACGACGCCGATGGCAATCGCTACCTGGATATGCTGACCGGCTGGGGCGTTTTTACCCTGGGTAGAAACCATCCGAAAGTGAGATCGGCACTGGAGGCGGTGCTCTCAGGGGAACTTCCCAATCTGGTTCGCATGGACTGCTCGCTGCTTGCCGGGCTGGCCGCCGAAAAGCTTACGCGTCACACCGCGCCGCAGAAGGGCGATTCTCTTACGCGCGTGTTCTTCTGTAACTCGGGTACTGAAACCGTGGAGGCAGCCATCAAGTTCGCGCGTTGCTTCACGGGCAAGCAGCGGATTCTCTACTGCGATCACGCGTTCCACGGCCTCACGGTAGGTTCGCTCTCCCTGAATGGCGCCGGGTTTTTTCGCGAGCGCTTCGGCGACCTCATGCCCTGGACCGAATCCGTACCCTTCAACGATCTGGAGGCGCTCGACCGGACGCTGGCACGAAAGGACGTTGCAGGATTCTTTGTTGAACCGGTCCAGGGAAAGAGCTGCGAAGTGGTATCCGATGGGTATCTGGCGGACGCGCAGGCGCTGTGCCGCAAGGCCGGCGCCCTGTTGGTGGTGGACGAGGTCCAGTGCGGGATGGGCCGAACCGGGAAATGGTTCGCCTATCAGCACTGGCCGGACGTCGAGCCGGACGTCGTGTGTGTAGCCAAAGCCCTCTCCGGCGGCTACGTCCCGGTAGGCGCCGTGATCACGACTCCGAAGATCCTCGACTCGGTCTTCAACACTATGGAGCGCTGCGTCATCCACTCGAACACCTTTGGCCAGAACGATCTGGCGATGGCCGCCGCGCTGGCCACGCTGACCGTGATGGAGGAAGACGGCATTGTGGAGAACGCCGCTACGCTCGGAGCCTATGTAATCGCGCAATTGGAAACCATTATGCGGGATTGCCCGTTCGCCGCCGACGTTCGGGGCAAGGGTCTGATGTTCGGCATCGATTTCAAGCGACCGGAAAATTCCTTCAAACTTCAGGCGGCATGGGACGCGCTGCACGCGCTCAACTTCGGCGTATTCGGACAGATGGTCATTGTGCCCCTCATGCAGGAACATCGCATCCTCGCGCAGGTGGCCGGCTACCACACCGAGGTGATCAAGTTTCTACCGCCCCTGATCATTACGAAGCCGGACCTCGACTGGTTCCTCTCCGCCATGCGGGAAGTGCTGGAGAATACCCGGCGCATTCCGGGCGCTGCCTGGGATACTGTCATGAGCCTTGCCAAGGGTGCGATGCGAGCCTATAGCCGCTGAAAATATTGGATTTCCCCTCCTCTTTCCAGGCTCACATTCTGCCCGGAGTTGCGTCTAAGATAAGCAGGGCGGGCAGAAAGCACTTTCCATGGATGGCGCCTGTTTGGAATTGAGCGGCAACAATGTCGCGAAAGAGCTGCCGGCACGGGCGGACGACCGCACCTTGGTCGAGCGCGCGCAAGCCGGCGACCGCGCGGCTTTCGATGCGCTCGTCCGCATGTACGACCGCGACGTCTTGAAGCTCGCGCTGCGCATGGTGGGGTCGGAGGAAGAAGCAGCCGATTTGCACCAGGAGGTCTTCCTTAAGGTTTACCGCTCTCTGGTCCGATTCCGGTTTCAATCGAGCTTCTCCACCTGGCTTTACCGCGTTGTAACCAACGTTTGCCTGGATCATCTGCGGCGGCAGAAGCGCCGCATGGAAGTGCAGAGCCCGGTGGTTGACGAAGATGGGAAAACCGAATTCTTTCAAACTGTCGCGGAAGAGCGCGGCGCTCTTGACCCCGAGCGGACGTTGCAGGCCAAGGAAATCGACCTTCGGCTAAGCTCGGCGCTCGAAGCGCTCTCTCCCCGCGAGCGTATGGTGTTCGAGTTACGTCACTATGAAGGTCTGAAGCTGCGGGCCATCGGCGCGATGTGCGGGACCACGGAAGAGACGGCTAAAAATTGCCTTTTCCGGGCGACGAAAAAGCTGCGCCTGGCGTTAGGGGATCTGATTTGAGGAAGAAGCTATCAGCGGTCAGCGATCGGCCCCGCGCCTATCTGCTGAAAGCTGATCGCTGACGGCTTCTACGAGGCTGCTTCGGTATGAATTGCCAAGACTGCGAAGACAAATTGACGCTTTACCTTTACGGCGAGCTAACTCCCGCTGAAGGACAAGCTGTCGAGAGCCACACGGCCACATGCGCAGAGTGTGGAAAGGTGCTCGCACAGCTCCGCGAGTTACACAACGCGCTCGGCCGGAGGGTGATTTCCGATGTTTCGCCGGAACTACTGGTACGGTCGCACCTCAAGTTGGAAGATGCGATTGATTCCGAGCACTTAGGCTGGCGGCGGCTGGTGGCGGACTGGATTCCGATGCTTCCCGGAGTCCGCGCCTCCGGTGTCGCGGCGACAGCAGTATTCTTAATGGCGGGATTCACCGTAGGATGGCTCGCGCGCCCGCATGCCGGGAAGGCGCCTCCAACCCAGGTTACCCCCAGCATTTCTGCTCGAGCCGGTTCGCTGGTAAGTCCGGATATTGGCCGCATCAGCAGCATTAGCCAGATTCTTCCGGACCCCGGCACGAATCAGGTACAGATCACTCTCAACGCGGAACATCACGTCACTCTCCAAGGCTCGCTCGATGACCCGCGCATTCGCCAGATTTTGGTGGATGCAGTCAAGAGCTATGACAATGCAGGCATCCGCCTGGACACGCTCAGCGCGCTCCGGCAAACGGCTAGCGATCCATCCGTTCAAGACGCCCTGCTCTATGCCTTGCGGCGCGATCCGAATGCCGGCGTGCGTCTACAGGCCTTGAGATGCGTGCGAGGCATCAACTGGAGCTCGAAGGTCCAAGCGGCACTCATTGAGTCTGCGCGTCAGGACAAGAATCCTGGCGTTCGGGTGGCGGCAGTCGATGCTTTGGTCGCCCACGCCTTGTCCGCGCAGGAAGTCTCCCTGATCCCGGTCCTGCAAAGTTTTGCTAAGAATGATCCCAATAACTACGTCCGTATTAAGGCGCTCGCGGCGCTTCACGACTTTGCGCAAACAGGTGACTGGAAGTAGCGCCGCGGGCTTTACAGGCTGCGGAAAAACTCCCCTGAGAGTCCCAAATGGCGCTCGTCAAGATTTGTAAGTTATTGATTCTCCGTTCGAGCAACCGCCATTTTCGGCCGGTTTTGGCTCCGAAAAGCCGTTTTTCCGCAACCTGTAAAGCCCGGCAGGTGCCGACCTAAAGGTCGGCCGCTACGGTAGCAATCCAAATGATGAGATTTCGCGCTTCACTTCTGTCTGCAGCGGTCCTGGGCGGCAGCCTCATGCTGTGCGCACAACAGCCCTCTATCACGCGGGGCCCGGTGCGCCGCGAGGGCAACGTCTGGGCTGAGGATATTCATATCACGCTTCCGGTCAGCAACAGCGGCCACTTAGTCTTGCGGGCGGACGAAGGTTCGGTGAACGTCCGTCCTGCACCGGCGGAGCGGCTGGAATGTCTGGTGCGCCTGGCGGCCTTTTCCCAAAGCGGAGGCAGAGCGAAGAGTTGCTTGGACCGTTACCAGCTCAAAGCGCTTCCGATTTCCAGCGGCGTCATGCTGACGGGCCAGTCTTCATGCGGGACACCGGGTTCGGTGGGAGCGCGGTTTGATGTCGAGGTCCCACTTCGATTCAATGTCAACATTCAGACGCAGGGTGGCAACGTGGAGGTGGAGAAACTGGAGGGGCAACTGCGCGCCGAGACGACCGGTGGAGACATTACGACGGGGGACGTTTCTGGCCCTGTCTGGGTCTCCACGGGTATGGGAGCCATCGCGCTGGGCAACATTGGCCAGAGTGTCGAGGCGCGAACCGCCGGTGGGAGCATCCGCGTTGGCGATGTGAATGGCCGCGCCATTCTCGACACCGGTGGCGGACCGATTATGGTCGGAGTGGTGAATGGGCCGGTAAGCGCCCAGACGGGCGGCGGAGACATCATTCTTCAAGCTGCGTCGGGCCCGGTTGAGGTTGAGACAGTGGGTGGGCAGATCCATCTCGGCGAGTGTGGCAATACCGTGCGGGCTGATACGGCGGCCGGCAACATTCAGATTGAGGGAGCCCGTGATGGCGTTACCGTAGAAAGCGCGGGCGGTAGCATCAACTTGCTGCAGGTCAAGGGTCCGGTCGTAGCGCAAACCTTGGCTGGTCATATTCTGGCGGAAATCGACGCGACCAAGAACACTTTTGGCCCTTCGCAGTTGAACGCTCAACTGGGTGACGTGGACGTGTTTTTGCCACCTAACCTGCCTCTCGATCTCCATGCAGTCATCGCGGACCCTTTCGGTCACCGGATTATTTCTGACTTCCCGGTCGATATCGAGAAAACTGGCGGGGGATTCATAGGTGGGCCGGTCATTGGACAAGGCAAGCTCGTGGGCGGTGGCGCCGCGCTGAACATGCGAACGGCGATGGGCAACATCCTGATCCGGCGCTTGGATCCCACGGCCGTCGAGAGAATGAAAAGCTTTCAAAAAACCTTCTGGGCTGACTGGCGGCAGAGTCAGGAAGCTCAGACGGCGGGCATGCGGCGAGTTCAGGAGCTTCAACTTGAGCTTTCCCGGCAGCGAGCCGCAATCGAGAGGCAATTGGACGACCTCAATCACCGCTTGGCAGCCCATTTAGCCCAAGAGGAACGTGCGGAAAGTCTGCGAAAGATTCGCGCCCTCCAGCAGGCGATCGAAAAGCAGAGCGCCCAGGAACAATCGCAAAGAATGGATGTGCTCGAGCAGCTTCAACAGCAGCTCGAACAGCAGAGTACGGAGCTTCAGAAGCAACTACAGGAAATGGAGCGACGCCTGATCCAGCAAGTGCAGGACATTGGCGGCCAGCAGTGAAGAAACAGTGGTTAGTGGTTAGTTCGCCGGAGGATGATTATGAAGAATAAAATACTGATATTCCCGTTGGCTCTCTGCTTCATGACGATTTCGGGAGCGATGGTCCTTTTGGGGCAAACTGAGCAAGCTCCTCAGGCAACCTCCGCGACCGGCGATGGCGATGCATTGGCTCTCAATGGCCAAGCTGAGCAATCCTACGCTGACACCCTTAACAATCTCCGGGTGATGGTGAACGATCGCAACGGGGCCTGGCTTGGCGTTGATCTCACGGATGTAACTCAGGCGAAGGTAACCGAGCTTAAGCTTCCGGGCGATTACGGCGCCATCGTCAGCAAGGTTGATCCCGGAAGCCCGGCCGCTCAGGCGGGCCTCAAGGAAAACGACGTTATCCTGGCATTCGGCGGCATGCAGGTCTGGAGCGTTGCCCAACTGAGCCAGAGGATTCGTGAAACTCCTCCGGGAAGAACTGTGGAATTAGTGGTGAGCCGCGCCGGCCGAAGGATGCATTTCTCCGTGAAGATGGCGGCGCCTAAACCCGCCGTCATCTTCTCCGGCAACAACTTTAGAATGCCTGAAATCCGCATTCCCCCGGTCAGCATTCCCGGGGAGTACTTTAACTTCGGTTTTCCCGGCACGACGACCCGGCTGGGAATCGAAGCTCAAGAGTTGACTCCGCAACTGGCAAGCTACTTCAAGGTGCAGCAGGGTAAGGGCGTTCTGGTAGCAGAAGTTGAGGACGGCAGTCCCGCAGCTCGGGCCGGGCTGAGGGCAGGCGATTGCATTGTCAAGGCGAATGCCACAGAAGTGGATTCGGTTTCCAGTTTGCGTCGCGCTCTCGCGCCTTCCGGCGGCCATCAAGTGACTTTAACGATCGTGCGTGACGGCCGTGAGCAGTCCGTTCAAGTCCACCTTGAACCTGCATGGAAGCCAAATCCGCAGCAGGAGGCTGAGTACTCCACGCCCGCGATGAAGCAGCAAGTTCGGGAGCTCGAGAGGCAAATCCGGCAGACGGAACGCGAAGAGAGGCAAGTCGAGGCACAAATGCGAAGATTGAGCTCTCGTGTGGATCAGCAATCCCCGGCCCCGTCGAACACGATGCAATGAGATTGGACTTCTAATCCGGCGATAACCGGGTCTAGGGGGGGACGGCTTACCGTCCCGCGATGACCCCGAAAGTCATCCAGAGTACGGCAAGCCCTATGCCTACCCGATGGGTGGATCCGGAGTAGGGCCGCGGGCGCGTAGCTGGTCGGTCACTGATTTCGACATCCGGGAGCGGAGGTCTGCGGCCCGCGCGGGATGCTCGGTGATTAAGGCATCGACGCCGCTCGCGATTTGTTTCCGGAGCGGCTCGAGACGGTCGATGCCCCAGACAACCACCTCTAGCCCGGCGCGGTGAGTGTGCCGGACAAAGCGAGGCGATGAGAATATCCAGTGTGGATGCAAGCTGGCAGCCGAGATTGCCCGGGCTTGAGCGAGGGCGTGCACGGGACGCGAGAAAATGATGCCCAAACGAAGGCTGCGGTCGAGATTCCGGCAGCGCTCGAGAGTGGGAAAATTGAAGGAGATCACCGTGCACAGCGGCGCGATACCCACGCGGGCAATCTCATCCAACACCTTGGCCTCGATTCCCGGATAGACGTCTCCGCCCTCCTTGATCTCGACGAACACACGGCAATTCCGTTCTCGCGCCCACGCCAGCGCCTCTCGAAGCAACGGAACCTTTAATCCTGTATTCTGCGCGCGGGCCTTCGACGGATAGCGCCTATTGAACCACGTTCCGGCATCGAGGCGCCGCAAGGCTGTGGACTTGCGGTCGCGGACGCGGCCACATCCCGAGGTGGTCCGGTCCAGACGCGGGTCGTGAATGACGACCGGCACATCATCCGACGACAGATGAACGTCGAATTCAATCCCCTCCGCGCCCCGGTCGAGCGCCAAATCAAAAGCCAGCAGGGTATTCTCGGGGGCGTCGGCCGCCGCTCCACGGTGAGCGATGATCAGCGGCCGGGCACAGGAACGGACGGGCTTCTCCGGGGCCGCAGCAGCATCGAGAGTTCTGATCGGCATAGTCGCAATTTTACTAGAGGTGCGCTCCTTCAAGCCCACTCAGAGCCGACTGCGTCTGCCCCACATTCCAACCCAGCTCCGCGGCAAATATTTCTGCTGCCGCGCGCGCCAGTTGCGGATGCAAAACTGCCGTCCAGCTCAGGCCGGACCGGCGCAACAGAAAATCCTCCAGCGTGACTGCTCCCTCTTCGTGGATCGCAAAATACACCTCCGCTGCTAAGATACCCGCTGCGCCCGGCAGCACCTCCCTAAGCAGCTTGCGCGAACTTACGGGTTCGAGCACTTTTCGCCAGCGGCTTCCGTAAGTGCGAACGATCCGGCTGGCCGACTCTTGAGGAATTCCGAACTCCTTTCTGGCTTCGGCGGCAGCGGATTGGGCGAAGTCTTCAAAAGGGCCCGTCCGTCCCCCCGGCAGCGGATACGACCGCGAGGGATGGCCCCGTCCATTCCGGGCCGCCGGCGGCGTGATTTTGGGGGTAATCGAGTCTACAAGTTTCTCCGCAAGGGCGCGCGCGGTGGTGAGTTTGCCACCGCAAATGGTGACGAGATTCTCTGCCCAGGGATCGCAGTGGAAGCGGTGTTCACGCGTATTCGCAGAGGGACTGCGCGTTTGCTGCGCCGCCAGCGCCCGAAGCCCGGCAAAGCTGCCCAAGACGCTCAAGGTTCGCAAGGGCTCGCGAAGGACGCGATTGACCGCCATCAAAAGGTATTCCGCATCGGCAGGGTCGGGATTAACCGCATCCACGTCGCCATCGTAGTCTGTGTCCGTTGTGCCCAATAGCGAACATCCATGCCAAGGGAGATTCAGAAAGATTCGCTCACCGGGCACAATTGCCGCGAAAAGAGCGTAATCACTGGAAATGCAAGGAAGAATGACGTGCGTGCCTTTGGTGAGGCGAACCGTTTTTGATCCGTCGAACCCCGGGACGAGCGAACGTACGCGGTCCACCCAGGGCCCACCCGCGTTAACCCAGAACTTGGCAGCTACTTCGTGCTTCCGGCCGGTTAGCCTGTCCTCAACCTCGGCGCAGTCCAACTGCTCATTCGCCCTGCTCCTCTTGTGAAACCCGCGAACTTCCGCATAGTTCATGACCAGCGCTCCGTGCGAAGCCGCATCCAGAGCATTCTCCAGGCTCAAGCGCGCGTCGTCGGTCTCTGAATCGTAGTAGACCGCTCCCGAACGCAGACCTTCGGGTCGCAGCGCCGGAATTCGTTCCAGAGTCTGCCGGGCACTCAGGATGCAATGCCGGTCATGAGAGCCGGAATTGCCAAGCCAGTCGTAGAGGGAAAGACCCAAGCGTATTTTTAGAGGTGAGTAGGGATCCCCGCGGTAAATGGGCAGGAGAAAGCGAAGCGGACGCACCAGGTGAGGAGCCAGCCTTAGCAACCGCCGCCGCTCGAGCCGCGCTTCGCGGACTAACCGCAGGTCGCCGTGATCGAGGTATCTCAATCCGCCGTGAATAAGTTTTGAGGACCGGCTGGAGGTGCCGCTGGCGAGATCCCGGGCCTCGATCAATACTACTTTCCATCCGCGCAGAGAAGCCTCACGCGCGATGGCTGCACCGTTAATTCCTCCGCCGATGATCGCCAGTTCAAATTGCGCGCTCGATAACGCCCGGACATCGCGGTTGATGCACAAGCTGATCTCCCGGCCATTAGGTTAGCACAGGGCGGGGCGCCCAACGCAATCTGTCCGTGGCGAGCTCGCGGTTCGACGCATGCGGCCAGTGCGTGCTACCATTTTTGGTTGTTGCCGGTGAAGCCGCAGCGCCTGCGTCAGGCTTCGGGCTCTGTGCAACGAACGCTCGCGAACCCCGCCAGGTCCGGAAGGAAGCAACGGTAACGAGCCTCTCCGTGTGCCGCGGAGATCCCGAAGTCTGGCATCACAAGAACTCTGACAAGTGAAGAGCGGGGTAGCCCATCAAACTCGCCGCGGCAAGTTGTCTGCGGCTTTTCTGTGCAATTGACGCACAAGCCGCAGCGTTACCAAAAGCGGGAAACTCTGCGCTAACCGTTAGCCGCTCGTCGCTCGCCGCCGCGCTTAGGCCATGTCCTACCAGGTAATAGCCCGCAAATATCGTCCTCAGACTTTTGATGAAGTCTCTGGTCAGCCGTTGGTTCGGGAGACACTCAAGAACGCGATCCTCTCGAACCGGGTAGCGCACGGCTACATCTTTTCCGGAGCTCGGGGAGTAGGCAAGACAACGATGGCGCGCATTCTGGCGAAGTCGCTGAACTGTTTGCATGGACCTACCCTCACGCCGTGCGGCGAGTGCCCTTCCTGCCGGGAAATCGCCGCGGGCAATTCCGTAGATGTGCTGGAAATTGACGCGGCATCGAACCGGGGGATCGATGAAATCCGCCAATTGCGTGAAAACGTCCGCTATCTTCCGGCTCGCGACCACTATAAGGTTTTCATCATTGACGAAGTCCACATGCTCACCACCGAAGCGTTCAATGCCCTTCTGAAGACTTTGGAGGAACCACCCGAACGTTCCCTTTTTGTCCTGGCGACCACCGAGGCTCATAAGCTTCCCGCCACCATCCAGTCGCGCTGCCAGCATTTTGCATTTCGCCTTCTGGACTATGCGGAGATTTTGGCCCGCTTAAAGGAAATCTGCGAATGCGAGGGCGTAACTGCAGATGAAGGGGCGGCTGGCGCAATCGCCTTAGCGGCCGGGGGCAGCCTGCGGGACGCACTCTCATTTCTCGATGAGGCTATCGCAGCTTGCGGCAACCATCTGGACGAAGAAAGGACGCGCCAACTCCTGGGCGTTGTCCCGTCCGAATTGCTGAGCGGCTTGATTGAAGCCATCCACGCAGGCGACTCGCGGGGCGTCCTCGAGCGGGTGGGGCAACTTGGGATCGAAGGGTATGACCTCACGGCCTTTTGCGGAGAGCTCACCCGGTATGTTCGCAACCTGATGATTGCGCAAAGCTGTGGCGTGGAAAGCCCGCTCTTGCAAGTGCCGGGCGATGAGCGCACTAAGCTGAAAGAACTCTCCGCCCTCTACCAGGAAGAGGATCTCGCGCGGTTCTTCCAGGTACTTCTTCGCGCTCAGAACGAAATGCGCTATTCTCTGCATCCACGTTTTCACTTGGAATTAGCGCTGATCAAGCTCGTGCACGCGCGCAAGCTCGTACCTCTCGAAAGTTTATTAAGCGCCCTGCGCAGCCAGAGTGGGGCAGGGCGGCCGGCGCGGGGCGAACCGGAAATACCTTCCCGCCCTCAACCGGCGCCCGGCGGTGCGTCCAAGCCGTGGAACAAGAATCCCTCTTCGCCACCAACATCGCCTGCGCAGAAGTTCTCAAGCTCGTCCCCAGGCGCCGGGTTCCCGGCCAGTCCCCCTACGCTCCCTCCCGCCGCTCCTCCGGCGCCGGAAGTCGGCCGCACCATCGAACATCACGGTCCACGCACTGAGGATGCCGGCGCCGCCACGGTTGCGTCTCAGGGGAATGGCCGTTCCGCTGCCAACGGTGAAGATGCGCGGTTTACGGCTATCAAGGCAATCCTATTTGAGCAATCCAAGTTTTTGAGCAGTTGCTTGAATCCGGTGGTTGGCTGGCGATTCGAAAATGGGCAGGTGCACTTCGTCTATTCGAAGCAGGGAGGATGGGCAGCGGAGCTGCTCCAGGGGCGCGAGCACCAGGAAAAATTGCGCGCGGCGTGCGAGAAGGTGCTCGGCCAACCGGTGCGAATATGTGTTACACTGAACCCGGAAGCTGGTGAACCCGCGCCCGCAAGGGAAAGCGCGCAGGAGCGGGCGCAACGCGATCCCGCTCTGACGGCATTTCAAAGAAAGTTCGACTGCGTCGTCCTCGAAGTCAAGGATCTGAGCAGGGAGTAAGCCATGAAAAATCTGCAACAGATGCAGCAAGTGATGAAGCAGGTGCAGCAGGTGCAGGAGCAGCTCCAGAAGCAACTGGATGATCTCGTAGTTGAGGCATCGGCAGGCGGCGGTATGGTGACCGTCAAGATGAACGGTCAGAAGCAGTTGATCTCCGTTCACGTTGACCCCGAGGTTTTTACGTCGAAGGATGCAGAAATGCTCCAGGATTTGTTTGTGGCGGCGGCTAATGAAGCTGCTCGCAAAATCGACGAGCAGCTCGCCAGCCGCGTGGGAAGCCTGGCGGGTGGCCTGAACATCCCGGGCCTGTCCTGAGCATGAGTGTATTTGCAGGGCCTTTGAACCGGCTGATTGATGAGCTGAAAAGAATGCCGGGTATCGGCCAGAAGTCAGCTCAACGCATTGCCTTCCACATCGAGCGCTCCGCCCGCGAAGACGCGCAGCGCCTTTCCCAAGCTATTCTCGAAGTTAAAGATAAGATCCGGCTCTGCAGCATTTGCAACAACCTTACCGAGAATGATCCCTGCGCGTACTGCCTGGATCCCACTCGCGACCCTGGACTGATTTGCGTCGTAGAAACACCCTATAACGTCGCAGGGGTCGAACGCACCCGCGAATTTCACGGCCGCTACCACGTTCTTCATGGCGCGCTTTCGCCTCTCCAGGGTATCGGTCCCGAGCAATTGAAGCTCAAAAACCTCATTGGGCGCCTCAAGGGAGGAACCGTCCGGGAAATTATCGTCGCCACAAATCCCAACGTGGAAGGCGAGGCCACCGCTGTTTATCTCTCCAAGCTCATCAAGCCACTCGGCGTTAAGGTCACCCGGATCGCGATGGGCATCCCCGTGGGCTCGGAGCTCGAGTTCGCCGATGAAGTGACGATGCTTAAAGCTATGGAAGGCCGCCGCGAGATTTAGACCGGCCTTCACACTGGGTGCGAGCGGAAGTGCGGGTTGAAAACCCGGCCTTCGACTTTCTACGTTGCGCTGTAGAGAAGGTATTGGCGAAAAAAAAGGGCGTAGCCGGAACTCGCGGCTGCGCCCTTGAACAGCTTTAAAGTTGAAAGGCGATTAGCAGTGGGAGAAACGGCGACGGAGACCGGCTCCGCCCAGGACGAGCAGACCGGCGACTATGAGCGAGGCGGTGCCTGGCTCAGGAACCGCATTCGTGCTAACTGGGGTGAACGTCGCCGAGAACGCAGTCTGGATTGAGCCAGCGCTCGAAAGGTCGCCTAGCACCTGCGCGACCGTCATACCGTCAAACGTCGCAGAGAACGTGCCAGTATAATCCGTTGTCTGGCCCGAGGGCGTGGTTACGACAGCCAAGGCGTCGATCGAGAATTCCGCGGTGGAACCTGTAGCAGTGTTTTCGAA
>JASHOS010000270.1 GCA_030040995.1 Terriglobia bacterium
TGAGATTACCGGGACTACCTACACGGACGCCACAGTAGAAGCGGGAGAGACGTACTATTACGTGGCGACCTCAGTTACATCGGCGGACGACAGCGGCTACTCCAACCAGGCGACCGCTGTTGTTTCTTTCCCGTAAGGGTTTCATGCCCGGCGGCCAGGCTCACAGCACCAGTTTGCGGCAGTAGAAAGCTTCCGCGTAACCGCTGGGAGAGTTGCACTCTATCCCTCGCAGCCGCAGGAGCGAGAGAAACGTGCTTTCCTCAAACCATCGCTTGCCGTGCTGGGACTGGAAAGCCTCCATAATGTATTCCACCTTTTTCTGACTTAATCGTTTCTCCAGCGGCACATAGACGCCGGGCTGGCCCAGATCACCATCGTATTTCGGAATCTCGTATTCCAGAATCCAATGATCCCGAAAGGTGTTCCAAGTTAATTCCGCTATGGTGCGGTGATCCTGATGAGCATCATTTCTGCTGGGAGTGAAGATCAGATCCGGAGAGATCGCCTTAAGCTCTTCGAAAACCTCCTTCACCTCAGCGCCCGCAAACGGGAGAAAGCCGTCCCGAAAGCTTTTCAGAAGCGGCCCTCGTAAATCGCCTCCAGCCGCAAAGAGCATCGCCGCTCGCCGAGCCTCCGTCTCGCGGATTCCGGCGGCGCTAAAGACGACCCAGTGAAACACGGCGCCGGCATATTGCTCTGCCAGCCGGAGAACCGTGCCACCACAGCCGATTTCGATGTCGTCGGAGTGGGCTCCCAGGCATAGCACGGTGAGCGGCTTCGAGGCTGCTCGGTCGAGGCTTAGCTGGAGCATACGCCGGTGAGCACCAGTTCTGTAGCGTTCGACTTGGAGCAGGACGCCCGATCCCAGACTTTCCACGGCGCCGCTCCCTGATTTAACTCCTCAAGGCGTTGTTTGTCCTTGAAGGTGTCCATGCACTGCCAGAAGCCATCATACTTCTGCGCTAACAGGGCTTGCTTTTCGATTAGCCGCTGAAAGGGCTCACGCACCAATTCCTCGCCCGGTTGCATGTAGCGGAAGATCTCGTTCCGCATCAGAAAGAACCCGCCATTGATCCAAAAGCTGGTGCGGTTGAGTGCGCAAATATCCCGAACGACACCCCCCGGCCCCGATTCGACGAGGTCAAAGCTGGCCGTGGGTTGCACCGCAAGGAGAGACACCACGGCGGAACTCTGCTTGAAAGTCTCGACGAGGGCCGGGAGGGAAACATCGCTGAGTCCATCGCCGTAATTTGCAAGAAACATTTCTTCATCCTGCAAATAGGACTCTACCGCCTTCAACCGCTCGCCAATATTGGCGTTGGCTCCGGTTTCCACGAACGTGATGGTCCAATCGTCGATATCGCGGTTTACGAACCGGATGTCCTTCCCACCCCTTGACCAGACGAAGTCGTTCGAAACCGACTCATCATAGTTCAGGAAGTACTCCTTGATGGAGCTGCCCTTGTACCCAAGGCAAAGAATGAAATCTTTGTGTCCAAAATAGGCATAGTACTTCATCAGGTGCCATAGAATGGGCCGCGTACCGATGTGAACCATAGGCTTGGGAACATCGTCCGCATAGCCCCTGAGACGCATCCCCGCTCCTCCACAGAAAAGGACCACTTTCATGACTGCCCTCCGTCCTCAGTAAATGGTGAGGTAATCCCAGTTTCCGGTGCACTCGTAGCGGCGGGTTTAGCCCGCCAAGCAGTACGGCGGCATAATGCCGCCTCTACGAGCCGGAACTGAGGGGTTACGTGGTGAGTTCAGTAAATCGTGACTTCCGGGATGGGCACCACAAAGCGCCCTCCCCATTCCCGGATGTACTTCAATTGACTCATGATCTCGTCCTTCAGGTTCCAGGGGAGAATGATGACGAACTCTGGCCTGGTCTCTGAGATCCGGCTCGGATGATGAATCGGGATGTGAGTACCTGGCAGGAACCGGCCCTGTTTATGCGGACTGCGGTCGACCGTATACTGAATGAGGTCTTTCCCGATGCCACAATAGTGCAGAAGCGTTGCGCTCTTGCCCGGCGCCCCATAGCCAGCGACGGATTGACCCTGGCGCGCGGCGGTGGTGAGGAAGTTCAGCAGCGCCAGCTTAGTTTCCTTGACCTGCCGCCGGAATCCTGCGTACCCTTCCGCCGAGGCCAGCCCCAACTCTTCTTCCTCCGCAATCAGCTTCGAGACCACCGGCTTGACCTGAAGCGTTCGATTCTCGGCGCGGCAGGCATAGACGCGAAGCGAGCCGCCGTGCGTCGCCAGCTCTTCCACGTCGAACGCCCTCAGGCCGTGAGCCTCAAGAATTCGCGCCGTGGTGAGCAGTGAGAAATAGGAAAAATGCTCGTGGTAAATCGTGTCGAACTCGTTGCGCTCGATAAGCCGCAGCAGGTGAGGAAACTCGAGCGTAAGAACCCCCTCGGGCTTGAGCAGGATTCGGAGTCCTTCCACAAAATCGTTAAGGTCCGGGACCTGAGCAAGAACGTTATTCCCGGCAATCAGGTCGGCCGAGCGCCCTTCCGCCGCCAGCTCGGCCGCGAGCCGCGTGCCGAAGAACCGAACCAAGGTAGGCACTCCTTTTTCCTCCGCTACGCGGGCTACGTTGGCCGCCGGCTCGATTCCTAAGACGGGCACGTTGCGCCGGACAAAATACTGCAGCAAGTAGCCGTCATTGCTCGCGACCTCGACCACAAGCTTTCGCTCGTTGAGGTCAAAACGTTCCGCCATCTGTTTGCAGTACTGCTCGCAGTGTTTCAGCCAGGAATCTGAATAGGAAGAAAAATAGGGATAATCGCCGAAGATATCTTCCGGGCTTTCGTATTGTTCGAGCTGCACCA
>JASHOS010000033.1 GCA_030040995.1 Terriglobia bacterium
GCCGATAACCCAGCCGCAGCAACGCGGCCGCATCCACCAAGCGAAGCTCCTTACCCTGCACTCGTGCCAGTACCTCCACCCTCCCCAACTCTCTCTTGCTCATTTCAACTCTCCCCAAGGTGATCTCCTTTCGGAGGTCACCTTAGGGGACATTTCTATCGAGGACAAAAGGGGACATTATCATGGAGGTACAACAGGAGAAAATGCAGGCGGTAGTGGGTCAGTTTGGATTTGTAGCGGCGAGTTTACCTCGCCAGATGGCGGCATGGAGCCGCCTCTACATCAAACTGACCCACTACAATGCAGGCACAGGCAGTGCATCACTTCTTGGCACAGCACCTCATGCCGCGCCGGTCCCGCTTGGCGGGACCGGAACGTGCTGACCTAAAGGTCGGCGCTACGGGATTTCAGGAACGAACGCGCCGTGCCCCTCGTCATTTGACGGAACCCGATGTAAAATTGCCCGAGGAGGACGCCATGTTTACTGCCACTGCCGACTTAATTCTTCCGACTACGGTTACAGGTTCTTTTCCGCGCCCGCGCTGGTTCGATCTGAGCATGGCGGGGCGCCCGCTCGACACCTGCATGCTCGACGTGCACTTTCGCGAGAAGTTTCAAGATGCCATGGCCGTCGTGATCAGCGATCAGCAGCGCGCTGGGCTCGATGTCCTGACGCACGGCGACTTCCATGTGGATGAGGACCTCGCGGGCCGAGCCTGGCACCACTACCCGTTACAGCGCTGGTCTGGATTTGAAGGAGATTACCTTCAGCCGGAGGAGACCACCGCTCCGTGGCTCCATTATCCGCCTGGCACGTTGCTGAATGAGATTTACACCGGCTGGCGCTGGCCGCGCGTGGTGGACAAAATTGAACACCGCCCGCTCGGCTACCCTAAGATATGGCGCCTTGCGCAATCGAAAACGAGCAAGCCCGTCAAGTTCGGCACCTGCTGTTCACAGGTGATGGCTCTTTTCCTCGACATCCACACGCCTAAATACAAGGACAAGCGCGAGGTGATCTGGGATATGGCAGAGGCAATGAACAAAGAACTTATCGCGCTCCGCGATGCCGGCTGCCGGTGCATTCAGACCGAGGAGCCGACGTTCCACTTCATGGCAAACACGTTCGGCAAAGACCATGAGGAGGTAAAGTTTCTGATTGACGCTTTTAATCGCGAGGTGCAGGGGCTCGATGACGTGGAACTGTGGATACACACGTGCTGGGGTAATCCGAACATGCAGCGGGTGATGGAGGACACGAGCTACGCGAAGTCCATCGAAATCTACCTGGAGCGCTGCCGGGGCGACGTGTGGACACTCGAGATGAAGGACCGCAACCAGAAGGACCTCGAGCGGTTCGAGCCCCTCAGGCAAGAGCTTAAGAAGAAGATCGCCATCGGGGTCGTCAGCCATCGAACGTTGCAGGCTGACCGGCCTGAAGACGTGGCGGCCGAGATCCGCAAGGCTCTCAAGCACATTCCCGCCGAGCGCCTTATCCTTTCAAGCGATTGTGGTTTTGGGCGACAGGGCGCGAACCGCGAAATTGCCTTCTATAAGGCAAGCGCCATCGCGCAGGGCGCCAATATCGTGCGGCGGGAGCTCGGCCTGCCTGCGACGTACGTTGCCGCCGCCGATCCGATGCTTCAGATCGATGTGGTCCCTGGCCGCGATGTGGCGCGCGCGACCGCCAGCCGCGCCTAATCGGCTGGCAGGCTCACAACCTTTCCGGTGCGGATAGATTTTTTCGCCGCGTCAAGAATTTCGTTCACTTCGACGTTGAGTTCTCCCGAGAGGAGGCCTTGAATCGGCTCGTGGTTGCGAATGTGAGCGACGTAATACGCGACGGGGTTGGACTGCTGCAGGGGAAGGGAAGGTAGAGGCTCCGGCTCGCCGTCCGGAGAGCCAATTGAGGCCTCCATGTTGTACGCGCGGTATAGCAGCGCGTTGGGAAGCCCAAGAAGACTCCCTTTTAGACCGAAAACTGCAATGCGCTCCATGGTGTAGGGCCAGTCCCAGGAAGGCTCATTCACCGCGGTCGCGCCGGGATATTCGAGCACCATCACCACGTCGTCCTCCACGCGGTTGTGTTGGCTGGTCTTGAGCGTCAGGGCGCGAGCGAAGACCTTGGCTGGCTTTCCCTCCAGCCAGACGGCCAGGTCTGCGCCGTAACAAGCGAAATCCATCACTGCGCCACCGCCGTTCTTCACCGGATCATAAAGCCAAGCGGCGAATTCCTTGGAAACGCCGATCTCGCGCGGGCCTTGATGGCCGAACTGAACGACGATTTTATCGATGGTCCCGATTTTCCCCGCTCTCACCTGCCGGTACACTTCCTGAGTCGATGGGAACCAGTTGTTGACGTAATTCACCATCAAAAGGATGTGATTCTCCTGAGCCAGGCGCAACATCGTCCGCGCATCCGCGGCTGTGGTCGCCATCGGCTTTTCCATTTCCACGTTGATGTGCCGCTTGGCGCACTCCCGGACAATTGAGAGATGATGGTCGGTTTCCGTCGTGATGATCACGCCCTCGGGCCTGACCTCGTCGAGCATCTTGACGTAGTCGGCGTAGAGCTTGACACCCGAAGGCACGCGCCGCTTGGCCCTCGCAATCAGCTCGGGGTGCGGGTCGGAAATGGCCGCTAAGTCAGCGCCAGGAACCTGGGCAATATCGTTCAGTAGTCCCCAAACATGGTCGTGGTCCAGCCCGATGATCGCCAGGCGGGTTTTTGGCGTCTGACCCTGCACGCCTGCCGGCAGCAGGGCGGCCATGAAGCATAAGAATAGGACCTTGTGCATAGTACGGCTCGCGATAGAGAAGGTGCGCAACAGCGAACTGCCATTCTATCGCAAGTAGAGATCAGAAAAAAACGGGGCGCGTAAGGCCCCCGTCAAAGTTCCGGTTCGCATGCCCACCCGCGGCCATCCATGTGTTACGCGCGGAAAATCCCCTCACCCGCCTGCGGGCAGGAGCCGCTCCGTCGCTGAAGCTCTGGAGCGAAGGCGACCTTCGGTGGGCGTAGGCCCGGCCCGCGCCGGCTGGAGAAAGCGCCGGTCGCGGTCCACCCTCTCCCTCAGGAGAGGGACGGAAATTAAGACCGCAGCCCTCTCCCAGGGGAGAGGGTGCCCGACGAAGGAGGGCGGGTGAGGGGTCTTTACCTTCAGGTAGACTTTGACGTGACCCTGCGGAGGCGCGTAAGGCTCCCGTCAAAGTCGCCAAAGACGCATGTAGGGTAGCCTAAAACAGCCGATGGATGGCGGAAATTGCCGCCGATGGCTGACCGCTGAAGGCTGACTGCTTGGCGCGTTGCGTTTCTTGACCCTCCTGCTTCGACTGTGTTACGTTGGCCACTGGCATCGCCTGCCGTAGTTTTCCTTTCTGGGGGCCGTTTTTGGCCACTTCACCGGGAATCGCTTTGAAGCAGACCGCGCTTAATGAAGTCCACCGCCGGATGGGCGCCCGCATGGTTGAGTTTGGCGGCTGGGAGATGCCGGTTGAATATTCCGGCATTGTGGAGGAGCACTTAGCGGTCCGGACGCGAGCGGGGCTCTTCGATGTAAGCCATATGGGCGAGATTGAGGTTCGCGGGCCCAAGGCCTTCGATCTTCTGCAGTTCTTGACCCCCAATGACCTTTCGCGCCTGCAGATTTTTCAAGCGCAGTACTCTGCGCTGATGTGCCCGAACGGGAGCGCCGTCGATGACTGCGTGATTCACCGGCGGAGTGAAGATGACTTCTTTATTTGCGTCAATGCCGCGAATACCGCGAGCGACTTCCACCATATTGCTAGCCGCAATCCGTTCCACAGTCCTGCGGAAGCCGAAGTTCGCGATGTTTCAGAGCATTACTCTCAACTCGCGTTGCAAGGGCCGGCCTCGGCCGCGATTTTGCGGAAGGTGTCCGATGCGGATCTCGATCGTCTAAAGACGTACTGGTTTTGCAAGAGCGAATGTTGCGGCGTTCCGGGCTTGCTAGCGCGCACCGGATATACGGGCGAGGACGGCTTCGAATTTTACTTTGCGCCTTCGGAATCGGAAGAAGTTTGGGATGCGCTGCTCGATGCCGGAGAAACCTTCGGGCTGGTTCCGGTGGGTTTAGGCGCGCGAAATACGCTGCGGCTGGAAGCCGCGTATCCGCTTTACGGACACGAGCTGGATGGGGACACCACTCTCCTTGAAGCCAATTTGGGATGGATTTGCAAATTGGAGAAAGGAGATTTTATTGGGCGCGACGCGCTGGCGCGGCAGAAGGAGCATGGCGTCCAGAAAAAACTCGTGGGCTTTGAAATGGCGGAGCGGGGCGTGGCGCGCGACGGTTATCCAGTGTGGATCGACGGAAAGCAACAAGGCCGCGTTACCAGCGGGTCTTACTCCCCTTACTTGAAGAAGAATATCGGACTTGCCTACATCCCTACTGAATGTGCGGGGCCTGGACGAGAGCTTGAGATCGAAATTCGTGGCAAGCGGGTGCGCGCGCGGCAAACGCCCTTGCCTTTCTATAAACGGAAATAAGAGGATTTTATGTATCCAGAGGAACTCCTTTACACCAAGGATCATGAATGGATTCGTGTTGATGGTACGACGGGTGCTATCGGCATCACGGATCATGCGCAAAAGGAGTTGGGTGATATCGTCTTCGTTGAGCTTCCTCAGATTGGCGCTCACCTGACGGTCAAGGAATCGCTGGGAACGGTCGAATCGGTGAAAGCTGTGGCAGACATCTACTCTCCTGTGACCGGCGAAGTGACCGCTATCAATCCAAAACTTCAGAATTCCCCGGAACTTCTCAACTCCGACCCCCATGGCGAAGGCTGGCTGATCCAAGTGGCGCTGCGAGACCGCAGCGAGACGGAGAGCCTGATGAGCGCCGAAGAGTACGAGGCCTATCTCAAGAAAGGGTCCGCTCACTGATGCGCTATCTCCCCAACTCTCCGGAAGACCGCGCGCGGATGCTCGAGGCGACGGGGCGCGAATCACCGGAGATGTTGTTCGAGCAGATCCCTCAAGATCTGCGAATCCGGGAGCCCTTGCAGTTGCCCGGACCGCTTTCCGAAAGCGAGATTGTCGACTTTTTCCGTCAGGCAGCGAGTGCCAGCAGCCGCGATTATGTTTCCTTGCTCGGGGCCGGAGCTTATCAGCACTATCGCCCCGTCACCATCGACGCCCTTCTTTCCCGTAGCGAGTTTTTCACCGCCTACACCCCTTATCAGCCAGAGATTTCCCAAGGCACGCTTCAGGCCCTCTTTGAGTTTCAGACGCTCATTGCCCAATTGACAGGCATGGAGGTTGCTAACTCTTCTCTCTATGATGGCTCAACTGCCGTCAATGAAGCCGTGCTCATGGCTATGCGGATTACCCGGCGGGATTGCGTGGTGATGGCCCGCACCTTGCACCCTGAATATCGCCAGGTGGTCGAAACCTACGGGCGGAATCTGGGTACAGAGTTCGTCGAAGTTCCGTATGAACCTTCCGGACAGACGGATTTTTCCCGGCTGGAAGCGGCTCTCGACGATCGAGTGGCGGCCGTAGTGGTGCAATCGCCCAATTTCTTCGGAACGGTGGAGCGCATTCCCGAAATCGCCGCTCTCGCTCACCGGCACGGTGCATTGCTCGTGGTAGCGGTTACAGAGCCGCTATCGCTCGCTTTAGTGAAGCCCCCGGCCGAGGCCGATATCGTCTGCGGCGAAGCGCAGTCTTTTGGCGTGCCGGTTGCTTTCGGAGGGCCGTATTGCGGCTTCCTTGCCACCAAGGAGAAGTTTGTCCGCCAGATGCCCGGCCGCCTGGCAGGGCAGACAAGCGACACGGCGGGACGCCGGGGCTTTGTACTGACCCTGGTGACGCGCGAGCAGTTCATCCGGCGCGAGAAGGCGACCTCCAACATCTGCACCAGCCAGTCGCTTTGCGCCCTCGCCGCAACTTTTTATCTCTGCCTTCTCGGAAAGAATGGCCTGCGCCAGCTTGCCGAACAGAATCTTGCCAAGGCGCGCTACTGCGCCCGCCAGATCACGTCCGCCTGCCCGGCCTCTCTTCCTTTTTCGGCGCCTTACTTCAACGAGTTTGTGGTGCGCGTGCCGGGCCGGGCCGCAGTGCTGCTCAGGGTTTTACAGAACGATGGCATCATCGGTGGGCTCGATTTGGGAAGGTTCTATCCTGAGCTCCAAAATCACCTGTTGATTTGCGTCACTGAAATTATTACGAAAGATGCGATCGACCGCATGGCCTCGGTGTATAGGGATTTTCACTCGATCGCCGCGCCGGCAGAGCATTCCGGCGAGCGCCGTGCTCCCTCGCTTCAGTCGGCATAACGCAGGAACGAATCATGAAAGACCGCATCACGGAAGCACGGCCTCATATCACACGCAATGAGGGCCTGATTTTCGAGAGATCGTCCCCCGGCAAAACGGGCGCCGAGCTTCCGCCACTGGACGTGCCGGAAATTTCTCCTGAGGAGATTTTCGGCGGCGAGTACTTCCGGCAGGATCTTGAAGGATTTCCCGAGGTCTCTGAATTCGAAGTCATTCAGCACTACACCCGGCTTTCCACATGGAACTACGGCATCGACACAGGTCTCTATCCGCTTGGTTCGTGCACCATGAAATATAATCCGCGGGTGAACGAATTCGTGGCGCGCCTCGAGGGCCTCGCCACGGAGCATCCGTACACACCGGAGACACTGGCTCAGGGCTGCCTGAGAATTCTTGCGGAAACGGCCCGCTGCTTAATCGCTATTACGGGCATGGATGCCGTTTCCCTGCAACCGGCCGCCGGGGCGCAGGGTGAGTTGACGGGTCTGCTGATGATTCGAGCCTACCTCAATGACCACGGCGGCGCGAGAAAATATATCTTGATTCCGGATTCGGCACACGGGACCAATCCGGCAAGCGTCACGATTGCCGGCTACGAGGTTCGAAACCTTAAGTCAAACTCCCGCGGGTGCATCGATCTTGCGGCGCTGGAAGAGGAAATGACGCCGGAAGTGGCGGGATTGATGCTTACGAACCCGAACACGCTCGGAATTTTCGAGGAACAGATCCGCGAAATTTCCTCCCTCGTTCACGCCCGCGGCGGCCTCGTCTATATGGACGGGGCCAACATGAACGCTCTCATTGGTGTTGCTAAGCCGGCTGATTTTGGCATTGACGTCATGCACCTTAACTTACACAAGACCTTCTCGACGCCGCACGGGGGAGGCGGGCCAGGGTCAGGGCCTGTGGCTGTCAGGAAATCGCTCGAACCTTATTTGCCTTTGCCAACCGTGGAGCCGCTTGCCGCAGGAGGTTACCGGCTCAACTACGATCGTCCCAAGAGCATTGGCCGTGTGCGTGCCTTCTTCGGCAATTTCGGCATGGCGGTGCGAGCGCTCGCTTATATACTTGCCTACGGGGCCGCTGGGCTGCGACAGGTCACGGAAGATGCGGTATTGAACGCCAACTACGTCAGGCAGAAGCTTAAGGAAGCTTATGACCTTCCCTACGACGCTCCCGCCATGCACGAGTGTGTTTTCTCCGACCGCCGCCAGGCGTCACACAGCGTCCGCACGGGCGATATTGCGAAACGTCTCATCGACTACGGCTTTCACCCCTATACAGTTTCGTTCCCTCTGATCGTGGCCGGAGCGATGATGATTGAACCCACAGAGACTGCCAGCAAGGCGGAGCTGGATGCCTTTATCGAAGCCATGCTCGCTATTGCAGAGGAGGTTCGGACAGACCCGGAAGTGGTGCGCACCGCGCCGCATACCGCCCGCCTCACTCGCCTGGACGAAGCGACGGCTGCCCGGAGGCCCGTGCTACGGTGGAGGCCTGCAACGCCTCAGCTTCGGACGCAATTGTAACGGCGTCCCGCCCTGCGGGACCGCCACACAGAATGGCGGCATAAAGCCGCCTCTACGCGGCGGCGTGAAGCTTGAGGTTGACAATCCCCATCGATGGTCTACAATGGGCAAGTTCGGACTTGCGGTGAACCCAGCAACTCACCCGGAAACTTTACTTGAGTCGGCTTTGCCAGGTATCAAGCTTCTTGCCAGAGGCAAGGTACGGGATATCTATGACCTTGGCGACGGGCGTCTTCTCATTCTCGCCACCGACCGGTTGTCTGCGTTTGATGTGGTTATGGCGCAAGGCATTCCGGACAAGGGCCGGGTATTAACGCAGCTTTCTTGCTTCTGGTTTGGACAGTTTTCGGACGTTTTTCGCAGCCATTTTATCACCAACAACACCCGGGAGTTTCCCTCGGAGCTTCATCCCTATACCGAGGTCCTTTCCGGGCGTTCAATGTTGGTCCACAGGGCGTGCCCGTTTCCGGTTGAGTGCGTCGTGCGAGGTTATCTCGCCGGATCGGGATGGAAGGATTATCGGGAGACGGGGGAGATCTGCGGAATCCGGCTCCCTTCCGGGCTCGAGCAGTCCGCGCGCTTGGACGAGCCTATCTTTACCCCGGCGACTAAGGCTGCCACCGGGCACGACGAGAACATCTCGTTCGAAGAGATGGCGGCTCGCGTCGGACCGGGCGAGGCCGAAACACTCCGGTCTTTAAGCCTGCGGCTCTATTCGAAAGCGCGCGACTTTGCGTTAGGACGGGGCGTTATTATTGCTGACACGAAATTTGAATGGGGGATGTGGAACGGCTCGATAATTCTCATTGACGAGGTGCTGACGCCGGATTCTTCGCGGTTCTGGCCCGAGAAAGGTTATGAACCGGGGAAGCCACAGCCGTCATTCGATAAACAGTTCGTCCGGGACTATTTGGAGTCAGTCCGATGGAACAAGAAGCCTCCTCCTCCGCCGCTGCCCCGCGAAATTGTGACTAAGACGAGCGAGAAGTATAGGGACGCCCTTCGCAGGCTCACCGGGCAGGGCCTTTATTAGATCGTGCTATGAAAAGAACCTTTGCCCTCGCCCCCTTGAGGGGAGAGGGTGGGCCGCGACCGGCGCTTTCTCCAGCCGGCGCGGGCCGGGCCTGCGCCCACCGAAGGTTGCTTACGCTCCAGAGCTTCAGCGCCGGAGCGGCTCCTGCCCGCAGGCGGGTGAGGGGGTTCCCGAAGATCCTGCTGAGAACACAAGGTCTTACGCCCTTGCAGCGCAGACTTTGTGCCGTTCAAAGTCTGCGGTTCTTAGCATGGTAAACGTCCACCGAACATGTGCCTACGGCGATCGAAAACCAGAACCGCCGGTTGGGACACGGGGAAACCACAAACTAGTTCCAGCGTTTCAGTGACCGAAAAGAACCTCTAGCTGACGGCGACCGTGAACGACGCGCAGGACAAGCACCTCCTCGTTTTCGACGCAGTACACAATGACATACTCTCCAACGGGAAAGCTTCGGTATCCGGGGCCGAAATCTTCCTCGCGGGAACGTCTGATGCAGGGGAAGCGGGCGAGCGTGAAGAAACGGTCTGTAATGGTGTCGATGAGGCGGTTGGCAATCTCGATGCTGCCGGTTTCCTTGGCAACGTATAGCCAGATGTCGTCAAGATCGGCCTCGGCGCGATGGGCGACACGGTGGGTCATCAGGTGGTTGTGGTGAGTTCTGCAAGAAGGCGGGTGCGTCCCCGTTCTTTGACTTCGATGGCAAGCTGCCGCATTGACTCCTGCGTGATAACGCGGGCTTCTCCGCGCGCAACCGAAGCCCGGGCGTCGTCAAGCGTGAGGAGGAATTCGGCGCGTTGCCGCTCGCGTTCTTCCCACAAAGCAAGCGCCTCCTGTACGGCGTCCTCTTCCGAGCGCAACCGTCCAGCTTCAATCGCGCGACGGGCGAAAGCCTTCTGGTCTGGGGTAAGGTCTATCCGCATGCTTCTAGGGTACGGCAATCACGCCCTTCCGGCAACGCCTCCTGGCCCTAGCCCCTCCCCGTCGGACACGAAACGGTACCTGATACCGTCTTTCGAAAATGGGACACACTGTGCTTCTCCCGCTTTCCGGCCGTCTGCCCCGTGGGGCCGCGTAGCGCAGACGTTGTGCCGTTTAAAGTCTGCGGTTCTTAACATGGTAAGCGTCCACTCTTTATGAACACGTCGTTGTGCAGATCAAAGAACAGAACCGCGGGTCGTGGCGGGGGAAACCGGGTACCGCGGAGGTCGTGTTGGGGTAGCGATGAGGTGCGCAAAATACGCGCACCTCATCGGCTCTTCGCCTGGGGCTTCATGTTGGTCGTCAGCATGGCTGTTGATATTTCCCTGTAAGAACCGCAAAGGAAGCCGAACTGCGGCTACCTTTGCGCTACCCCCTTTCTTTCCCGATGTGGAGGTTGCAGGTTACGCTAACCGCGGCTAAAGTAGCTGCGAGAGTTGGAGCGTGTATATGAAAAGCCCCTCCGGTCGTGGAAATCCGGAACCTTGCCGTGGCCAGCGCTTCAGTAATCTCGCGATGACGCGCTTCAACGGGCATGTCGCCGTGAACATTCTGCGTCCCAGCGCAATGAAAACAATTAGCTCCCGGGCGGGAAGTTGGCGAACATCTGTTGGATAGCGTCTCTGATGCTTTGCGTGTCCTTTTGGGAATTATGGGATAGCGCCTTCGTGGCCATGGATCTCCAGATCAGTTGCTTGTTGTGGATCTCGAAGAGGTCAATCAGCAGCGTTCCCGCGTCGTACGTCTGCGTTGAGGTCTTTGGCAACATGTCAGGTCCCCATCCCCACCAGCGCCAGCCGCCAAATCCGCCGTAGAAGCTTTGGAGGCTGCGGCGCTGATCGATAGCTCCGTTCGCCAACACGCCGACAGCGGCATTGCCATTACCGATAACCTGCCAGCCTTTGGCCGTTAGCGCCCCATCGACTGCGATTCGGACCCGGCTGTCCGTCAGCGGGTCGGCAAGCCGCGGGGGCCTGATCCACTTGAAGCTGTTAAATTGCGCAAAGTCGACCTGGTGGTCGTAAACAGTATCAGTTTCAATATTCTGAGCGTTGGCCCTGCCTACGAGAGCGAGCAGAAGAACGAGACCTAGAGCAACTTGTAGCTTCCGCACCTTGGAGCCCTCCATTCGGGATTTGAAGGTGTGCGCTTTCATGCGCCTCCCTTGAAACGCGGGAATTTCAAATAAGCACGTCTATTTGTGTTCCTGGCAATCGCAATTATACCCCGTTCTGGTAGCAGCCCATCAGCCGGCGTGACCCCGCCTGCACGCAGCATGCGTTCGTCTTTGCGGAGCGCGACCGAACCAGAAGAGGCTTGCAAATCCGTGGTCGCTCACCTCGCTCTCCCCCAAAGTGGCGAGGGCGTAAGCTTCGACGGGGAGCAGCCGATCAGACTTTTCAGGACAAGTCGCGAGTTACGCTGAGGGCAGCTAAATTAGGTGCGAGAATTGGAGGTATACGTGAAAGTGCCCGGGGAATCTGCTTCCGTAACAATCGACGAGAAGATCAAGGAACTTGGGGACTGGCGCGGTAAGACGTTCGCGAAAGTGCGCGAAACCATACGACAGTAAGACCCTGAGATCATCGAAGAGTGGAAGTGGGTCGAGCCGAGATCGCCGGGTCGTCCCTGAGATTGAACACTACGGCCTTGATCGCGAAGGAGAGTTTTATGGTATTGCAATCAGCAGGCCGCCGCTTATGCCAACAGATTGCTCATGCCCTGGCCCAAAGCTGTAGTCGTAGCCCGGTTCGAGATACCAGCCGAATCTATGCTTCCCAGAGGGCCAAAACATAAAGTCCAGCACGGCTTCGCCGGCGACTGAGTTCGTTGTCTCCCCGTATTGCCTTGTATGAACCCACTCCGGACCCACGCCGGCCATGAACTCCGCTTCTTTGGAAAGAGTCCAAGGCTTCTTGAACAGAAGATCGGTGTCCCACTCGGTGGAGTGACGAGAGAAAAGTGGCGTAGCGCCCGCCTCAAGTTCCAGCCAGTTTTCTATCGGCGTAACTTCAACCGCGACGCCCGGGCCGAAGCTCGATCTGCCGTCGTTCAGGTTCTGGCCCGTGGCTCCTCCGAGCTCGACAATTGCGGCTGGATCCTTCTCGATCGACTGCGCGAAGGTGTTTGCAGAGCACAGAACCAGGGATGCTATCAACACGAACTTCATCCTCTCCATTCTTACCGATTAGAGCCTTTAAGGGCTAGCGGAACGGTCAGGCTTGTCCAAATTAGCCTTCAGCTCTTTCGAGGCGACGTGCGGCTTCGCCGCCTGCTGTGCGGAGGGGTTGTGCCCTTCCGGAACCGAGCGTACTCCCTAACCTCGTTCGTGCTGGGCGCGCAGGCTGAGCCTGCGCGCCCAGCACGAATACGCAATTGTTGTCTTTGCCCGGAAGGCCGCAGGCTTTCTGCACAGCCGCTCTCGGTTTGGCTAATTTGGACACCATTGGCGGAACGGTGGGCCTCGCCTTTTCCCTCCCTCACACTCCGTGTTGTCCGGCGGGAAGGTTGGGATTCGCGTTCCATCGCTTCGCTGGCAGGCTGCCGCATGGGCTCCAGCTTGATGACACGGCCTTCTCCGCGCGCAAATGAAGTGCAGTGCAGGCCCTGTTAAGCGTGAAAGGAAATTCCGCGCGTTGCCGCTCGCGTTCCCAATGTGCGAACCAAATGTCAGCAGACTGGCGATTTCGATATAGGAGGCGATTAGCGCCGGCGCTCACATTGTGAGGACGGCGCGAAACCGGGCCTTGCCCTCGACAACACGCTGATAGGCTTTGGGAGCCTCATCCAACGGGTACGTTTCGACTATCGTTTTAACTTTTCCTTGCGCTACGAAATCAAGCGCTTCGTAGAGATATTCGGGGCCGTTTTGCTGGCTGCCAATCACCCGAATGCGCTTCACGATCAGGTCCATCAGCGAAATCGAGAGGGGCTCCGCGTCAGCGCCCATCGTGATAAGCCGTCCGTCCGGCCGCAGTCCCTGAATGCAGTCCACCATTGACTTGGTCGAATTGGAAGTACCGAGGATCACATCGGCGCCCCCCGCTGCGGCAAGGCCCTTTCCGTCGCGAACAATTTCATCCGCGCCCAGATCGCGAATCAGCTTGTCTTTATCGGGGGAATGCGAAACCGCGATGGTCTCGAAGCCTGCGGCCTTCGCGTATTGCACCGCCAGGTGTCCAAGCCCGCCGATCCCGAGCACGGCCACGCGCTCGTGCGGCTTGGGATCGGCCCACCGCAGCCCGCCATAGACCGTATAACCAGCGCAGAAGATAGGCGCTGCTTGCTCATAGGAGACCTTGTCCGGAATCAGATAGGTGGCGTCGGCATTCATCAGCATGTACTCGGCGTGACCGCCTTGTGCATCGATCCCCGTACCCTTCAGATACGGACAGAACATCCTGCGGCCGCGCTGGCACCATTCGCAGCGGCCACACGTGGATTGAATCCATGCCGTGCCCACGCGGTCGCCTACCTTTCGCGTGGCGACGTCAGGAGCCACGGCAACGATCTCGCCGACCGGCTCGTGGCCTAGGATTCGAGGAAATTGGCCTGGAATGTGTCCGAGTGTTTCGTGCACGTCGGTATAGCAGATGCCGCTTGCGCGCATTTTCACCAGCACTTGATTTGGTCCAGGTTGAGGCTGAGGAACATCTTTGATCTGCCACGAACTGCTCACAGCGGGTACGACCGCAGCTTTCATATGGTCTTCCTCCTACCGCCATTTGATGCGAGTGCCTTTGCGATCGGTGCAAGCAAGGCTGGATGAGACATGTCGGTAAAAGGCCTCCCGAGCGTGCCTGTTTGCGGATATTGCCCGGCGTGCCGATCTCCAATGGCGGTATATTATCATTTTGCACGGAGTGGGCCGGGCATTTCTGATTACCGTCCCCCAGCGCGACGTGCTTTACGTTTGATTTTTGCCTTTCAGGTTTTGACTTTCTTTTGTGCTCTCTTTATGCCGGCTAAGATCAGGTTCGGGACAGACGGGTGGCGGGGGCTGATTGGCGAGGATTTCAGCTTCGCCAATGTCAAGCGGATTGCCCGCGCGATCGCGCTTTACCTCCATGCTGGGAACGATGCTGGACGTGGCGTTGTGGTGGGTTACGACCGGCGCTTTCTCTCTCCGGAAAGCGCCCGCGTTGCGGCGCACACCTTGGCTGCCCAAGGAATTCCCATTATTCTTGCGGACAATTTTACGCCCACACCCGCGCTGAGCTATGCGGTGGTCACGCATCACGCCGCTGCGGGAATCATGATCACCGCAAGCCACAATCCTTGCCGGTGGAATGGAATGAAGGTCAAGGCGTCCTTCGGCGGATCGGCCCCTCCGTCGATGATTAGCGCCATTGAAGAACATCTCAAGGCCGGAAGAACGGGAAAAACGAAGAGAGCTGGGATAACGCAGGCTGACGTTGTGAATCCCTACATGACGAAAATCAGATCCCTGGTTGACTTGGAACGCATCCGCGCCTCGGGGTTCCGCTTTGCGATAGATCCCATGTATGGCGCCGGGAGCGGCCTGATGGCGCGGCTGTTTGACGAGGCAGGGATTCCGTATTCGGAGATTCACGCCGGGCACAACCCTCTTTTTCCAGGGCTCAACCCGGAGCCTATCGAGCCGCACGTGGCCGGCCTGCGGGAGGCCGTGACCGCGGGTGGATTTCACGCCGGATTTGCGACCGATGGTGACGCCGACCGCTTGGGCGCCATCGATCAAACCGGGAGCTTTATCGATTCTCACAAGATATTTTCCATCCTCCTCAAGCACCTGGTAGAGGACCGTGGCAAGCGGGGAGAAGTGGTGCGCACGTTTTCGACCACGCAGATGATCGACAAAATTGCCCGCAAGCACGCCCTTTCGGTCCATGTAACGCCGATCGGCTTCAAGTACGTTTGTGAGCTGATGCTCGCGCGGGATATTCTGATTGGCGGCGAGGAGAGCGGAGGTATCGGCGTCCAAGGCCATCTCCCCGAGCGCGACGGCATTCTGAATTCACTCTTGCTCGCAGAAGTGATGGCCGAAAAGGGCCGGACGCTGGGTGAGTTGGTTCGGGATCTGACGAACGAATTTGGGCCACACTTCTACGGCCGCAAGGACCTGGAGATTGGCCGGCCGGCGATCGAGCGGGCTTTGAGCCTGGTGAAAGAGCGCAAAATCAAAAGCATCGCCGGGCATGAGGTCTCGGCGATTGAGGACCTCGATGGCTTCAAAATGCTTTTCGGTGACTCGCGCTGGCTGTTGGTGCGTGCATCGGGGACGGAAAACCTTATCCGGCTGTATGCCGAAGCGCCGGCGCCAGACGAAGTTCAAAAGATGCTCGAAGAAATGGCGGCCATCGCGCAGGAGGCCGCGAGTTAAGAAAGGCAAATGAAGAGGAGCCAAGCATGCCCAGGGAACGGCTTGTCTCACCCGAGCTCATCTCAAAAGACGAAGAGAGTTTCAACCGCACGCTGAGGCCGCCAACGCTCGATGAATATATCGGGCAGAAGAAGGTGGTGGAAAAGCTTTCCATCGCTCTCCAGGCCGCGAAGCAGCGCGGTGAGGCGCTGGAGCACGTCCTGTTTCACGGCCCTCCCGGACTCGGCAAAACCACGCTCGCGAACATCATCGCCAACGCGTTGGGTTCTAAGATCGTCACCACGTCCGGCCCGGCGCTCGAGCGGACCGGCGATCTGATGGGCATTCTTACCAATCTCGGCGAGCGCGACGTGCTGTTCATCGACGAAATCCATCGCCTTCCTGCCAACATCGAAGAATTCCTGTATCCCGCCATGGAAGATTTCAAAGTGGATTTCGTCGTGGATAAGGGCATGTATGCCCGCACCATCAACGTGCCGCTCAAGAGGTTCACCCTCGCAGGAGCCACAACCCGCGCGGGCAGCCTGTCGTCGCCCCTCCGCAACCGCTTCGGACTCTTCTATCACCTGGAGTTTTACGAAGTTGCGGAACTCGCGGAAATCGTGGTGCGCTCGTCGCGCATTCTGGACATCAGGCTGGAGCCGGAAGGCGCGGCAGAAGTCGCGCGTCGCGCGCGAGGGACGCCGCGCATCGCCAACCGATTATTGCGGCGCGTGCGCGATTACGCGGAAGTGAAAGCGGCTGGAGAAATCACGCCCGACGTCGCCCGCTCGGCGCTGAATCTCGAAGGCGTGGATGAGCTTGGCCTGGATGACCTCGATCGCAACTTCCTCTCCGCAATCATTCGCCTCTATCACGGCGGGCCCGTTGGCGTGGAGGCCCTTTCCGCAACGCTCAACGAAGAGGTGGACACTCTGGTCGATATGGTCGAGCCTTTTCTGCTGCAACAGGGCTTCGTCAGCCGTACCAAGGCCGGACGCAAAGCAAACGAGCCAGCTTACCGCCACCTTCACCTGCCACTTTCCGGTCCCGCTGAGTTGCCGCTGAAATTCGCCGGCTCTTAATTCCTGTAGCACGGCGGTACGGCTAAACCCTGGGAGTGCATGGCTTGAACCCCAACGGGCCGAACCAACAAAGCCCACGCCAACGGCCTGGGTACAGTGCAGGCTTGTCCAAATTAGCTTTCACATCTTTGGAGGCGACGTGCGGCTTCGCCGCCTGCTCTCGATAGTGAAAGGTGGGGGACACGCTCAGCCCGAGGCTGAGGGCAACGGCTTCAGGTTTGACTGCGGCCACAAGGCCGAGCTGTGCTACAGCCGGACTTTTTCGAGCTTCGCGCTGGTTTTTAGGACGCCGTACTCCGTAGTATTGAACAGCTTCACATCGTCGAATCGCTTCGCTTTGAGGTCGTAGACTTCGCAGGTATCGTAGGGTTTCGAATAGACGTGAAGCGTGACGGCCCGCGTGCCGAACGAAGCCAGATTCAGCACCTGGTGAATCGGCTCTTCCGGGTCTACTTCCTGCGGGCTATCCGTTTCGATAAGGAAACGCGAGGAAGATCGGAGTTCGCAAAAATGGCTGGCGGGGTCTTTGCTGATGAGCTTGAAATTGTGCACCTGGACCTTGCCGTATGCCATGGCCATCCAGCAACTTTGATCGCGATGGTTGTGAATGGCGCTTTTCTGGCCGCTCTCCCAACAGATTGCCAGGAGCTCAAAAAGGGGTGAGCGGAAAATCAGATTGCGCGTGTAATGCTCGGCGCTGAAGTAAGTGTAAGGTTCGAGGGTGGAACACTCCACACGATTTGTGCGCAGGAATTCCAGCACGTTTTCGTGCGTGAATTCGCGCTCTGGAATTGCCGCGAGCCCTTCGGTGAAGTTCTGAATGCTGACCATCGGATTTGGAGTTTAGATATTCTCCTTCTTCATTTCGTCCATCATGTGGTTCCTTGGAGCTCAATTGCGCTCGCCGGTGGATGCCATCGAGACACAAACTATACTGAGCGACATAAGCCCGCGACGCTCTATCGCTGTAGCGCCGGTCTGCGACCGGCGAATTTCGCCGCTCATAGAGCGGCGCTGCAACAAAATAGCCGTCGCGGACTTATGTCGTTGTGTATAGAATGTAACCCGTGGGAGTTCGACACGCAACGTGAATATGCTGAGCTGGGGGCTCAACTTCGCGTGAAGACTGCGGCGTTGCCGCTCGACGTGAGGGAAGCCTCGGAGATGGAAAGGCAGGGTCTCAACCCAACGCTGTCCGCTTAGGCAGCAAGCTGGTCGGGCGCTGCTTTGTATCAGTCGGTCATGTCGCTTCGCGACACCCGCAAAGCTATGAAAATGGCCCTCACCCGGCCCGCGCAGGCTAGAGAAAGCGCCGGCCGCGGTCCACCCTCTCCCGCAAGCGGGAGAGGGTTAGCTTCTTCTTTTCTTCTGGTGGGGGTTCTACGACTTCTTGTATAACTGAAACCTGCCTTAGCGGGCCGCAACAAGTTCTGGTGCGTTGCCGGCGTGGAGACCGCACTCTTTCCGGGTTGCGTCCTCCCACCACCATCGGCCCTCGCGCTCGTGCTGGCCGGGCAAAACGGGGCGGGTGCAGGGCTCGCAGCCAATGGAAATAAACCCGCGCTCATGGAGAGGATTGAAGGGGACATGATTCTCACGAATATAGGTCCAAACCTGTTTGGAGGTCCAATTGGCTAGCGGATTGAATTTGACCAGGGGCCGCTCGGGCAAACTGAATGCCGGATCGATTTCCGCCGCCGGCACGTGCGCGCGAGTTGAAGGGCTCTGATCGCGCCGTTGGCCTGTGACCCACGCATCAAGCGGCTCAAGCGCACGCCGCAGCGGCTCCACTTTGCGCACGCCGCAGCATTCCTTGTGCCCATCGCGATAGAACGAATACAAACCCTTTTCCCGCACCAATTGCTCCACCGCGTCAGGGCGCGGAAAGAAAATCTCTAAACTGATTCCATAGTGCTCGCGCACCTTCTCCAGGAACTGGTATGTCTCCGGATGTAGCCGCCCGGTATCGAGCGAAAAGGCACGGAATGGGGAGCCTATCTTGACGGCCATATCGATGAGCACCACGTCCTCTGCGCCGCTGAAGCTGATCCCTATATTCGGCGAGAATTCAGCCAAAGCGACGGCCAGGATCTCTTGAGGCTCGAGTCCGGCCTTGTTCACGGTCCATTCTTGAGAATTTGTCGTACTGAAAGCCATGGTTCGGAGTACCTTTCGTTCGAGAGTTTCCGCGGAATCCCGCGGACATTACCAACTTAGAAGCAAGCGCGTCCCCAGAGAGACGTAAAGGAGGCTGAGAAACCAGCTCAGATAGCGCTCCGGAACGCGCTGCGAGAACCAACTGCCTAAGATAACCCCCGGTACTGATCCCATTACCAGTTCAACGAAGAGCTGCCTGCTAAAGTGACCCATCCACAAATGAAGGGATCCTGCCAGAACCGTCGTAGCAAATCCCAGCATAATGTCCGTTCCCACAAGCTCCGTAATGGGGAGGGGCGCCGCCACAAGCATGAACACCATGATCAGGCTTCCACTGCCTACCGAGGTGACGGCGACCAGAAATCCCACCGCCGCCCCTACCAAGATAAAGCCGAGCCGGGTCGGGTGTGCCGCCAAACGCGACGCGCCCGGCACGCCAATTTTCTTTCTGCGCACGTACGGCAGCGACACGGACGCCGAGAACAACGCTATACCCACGAAGACTTTCAAACTGGTCTCCAGATGAGCGGCACTGAGGTGGGTCTTGAGCAGAAAAATGAACGCCATCCCCGCCGCGCTTCCAGGCAAGCTTCCCAGAATGATATATCCCGCAAGACGCCAGTGAATGCGGCCTAGCTTCCAGTGCTCGAGGAACCCGACCAGCTTCGTTGCCATGCCGGTCACAAGGTCCGTGCCAATCACAACCAGAGCCGGGTATGGGGTAAAGAGCAGGAGCAGCGGCGTGAGCAGCGATCCGCCGCCCGTACCGGTCAAGCCAATCAAAATCCCCGTAAATAGTCCGAGGAGTGTTACGGTCATTTTTACCCTTTGTTCGTCGTGCCCACCGCACTTTGCTCACCTCTGCCGGCAATCGCGCAAGAAAGAAAAACGCCCGCTGCCGGGTCTCGTCAGCGGGCGTTCGATGCAACCAGTATGGAAATGAAAATTTACGAGGATGTCATCTCCACCGAAGGCGGCCGCTGGCGAGCGCACAACAACAACACCGCGCCGATTTCAGCATGGCATTAGCGGCCGGGATGGATTTCCTACTCATCTTCAAACCGTCAAGTTTATCTGAAAGGAGCCGCGGCGGTCAAGGCTTTTTTGGGCTTTTGGGGGCGATGTTCAAGCCCTCTTTAAAAACGTCCCCTCTCTTACCTCGTTAGAAGTGTCCCCTTTTCTCTGTATTTGTCGTTGGCCTTCGATTGGGCACTCGTCTTTATTGTACTGGACGCTCGTTGAGAATCATCCAGTTGATGCCGAACCGATCGCGCACCTGACCAAAGCGGGAGGCGAAGAACGTTGCTCGCATCGGCATCAAGACTTGACCGCCGTCGAAAAGGGCAGAGAAAACGCGTTCCGCCTCACTGTCATTATCCATTCTCAGCGTCAGATAAGCACTCCGCATTGGCTCGGCGTTTGGGACGTCCGCCGCCATCAGCTCAGTGTCGCCAATGGTAAGGCGTGCGTGCAGCACTGCGTCCTTCCACTCCGGTTTGACGAGGCTTGGGTCGGGCGACTGCGCGTGGGTCATCATCATGCCAACTTTTGCCCCAAGATGCTTCTCGTAGTATCGGAAGGCCTCCGCGCACGAGCCAGGGAAATTCACATAAGTATTTACTTTCACGATTCGATCTCCTTCAATGGCGAGGTGGCAGTACGGGCGTTTCTGTGCACCCACGCATCGATGCGATCCAGAGCCTTTTCGATGTTTTCCACCGAGTTTGCGAAGGAGAAGCGCAAGTACCCTTCACCCCGGTCTCCGAAGGCCGTCCCCGGGAGGCAAGCAACTCCGGCTTCGGCGAGCAGAGCGTCGCCTAATTCTCGCGATCTCCACCCTGTAACAGTGATGTTGGGGAACGCATAGAATGCGCCGTGCGGTTCGACACAGCTAAAGCCCGGAATACGGTTAAGTCTCTCAACCATCACCTTGCGCCGCCGGCGAAACTCCTCTCGCATCAAGTCAACGCTAGACTGATCTCCTCGCAAGGCAGCAATGCCGGCCATTTGAGTGAAGCTGGCGGTGCAGGAATTGGAATTCGTCATGAGCCGCGTTACCTGCTGAGCCAATTGAGGCTCCATAATGCCGTATCCTAATCTCCAGCCTGTCATGGCGTAGGCTTTGGAGAATCCGTCCAGAATGATGGTGTGGCGTCGCAAGGCTGGAAACTGCGCAAAGCTCACGTGTTCGCCCTCGAAGATGAGCCTGCTGTAAATTTCGTCAGAGAGGATAAACACATCCCTGCGCGCCAGTAGCTCGGCGAGTTCCGCCGTCTGCCTCGGGCTGGTGACTCCGCCGGTGGGGTTTTGCGGGGAATTGAAAATGATCAAGCGGGTTCGTTCGCTGATTCGGTCCCGAATCACATCCGGTGCGATATCGAAATCTTCTGCTTCACGGAGCGAGTAAGGCACGGGCCGCGCGCCCACAAAGCGGATCATCGATTCATAAATGGGAAATCCCGGGTTAGGGTAGATCACCTCGTCGTCCGGCTCGACGAGCGCCAGAATTGCGAAGAAATAGATGGGCTTTGCGCCCGGAGTAATCACCACTTCGGCAGGATCGAGGCGGATCCCGCGCCGCTTGCCGGCATCTTCCGCAACCGCCTCGCGAAGCTCGGGCAACCCGGCCGACGGGCCGTAGTGTGTCCAGCCCTCTCGCAAGGCCTGGATCGCAGCCTCGACGATGTGAGGCGGTGTGGGAAAATCGGGTTCGCCGATCTCCAGATGAATCACGTCGTGGCCGCGCGCCTCAAGCTCCTTGGCGCGAGCGAGGACTTCGAATGCTCCTTCGGTCCCGAGTCGTGCCATGCGCTCAGCAAGCCGCGTATCCGCGGGAGCTGTACTCATCCTCGTCCTCCTGGCCGCGCGGCCAAGCTAAACGTTGTCGGGCAATTCCGCCCATCGTTCGAAGATAATGTTCCCGACCTTCTGAAGGTCTGGCAAATATTCTTCGCCTTGGCGAACAATTTCCTCGCCCTCAATGCCTTCTTCCTTCAGTTCGTCCGCAAATGTCCGCGCCATCGCTTGCAGGACCTCATAAGTCATCTCCATGTGGAACAGGAATCCATAAGCATTCTGGCCATAGCGGAATGCCTGGCAGTCTGTAAGGCTGGAGCCCGCGAGGCGAGCCGCTCCGCCCGGCAGATCGAAAATGTCTCCGTGCCAATGGCACGCCATAAAAGACCTCTCGATGTTTTTCAAGAGCGGATCTTCTGCCGCGTGCTCAGTGAGAGTAACAGGATACCATCCGATCTCCTTTTGTCCCTTTCTTACCTTCGAGCCTAAACTGGCAGCAAGCAATTGGCTACCCAAGCAGACTCCCAGAACCGGCTTGCCCACCCGAAGCGCCTTCTCAACGAGGCGAATCTCGTCCTTCAAAAACGGGTATTGCCGCTGCTCGTAGACGCTCATAGGCCCGCCCATGATGACAACTCCTTGAACGCCTTCCAGGTCCGGCGGTACCTGCTCGCCTTTGAACGTGAGAATGGGCTGAGTCGAATGTCCGTGTGATGCCAGCGCATCGGCGATGATCCCAGGCTTCTCAGCGTCCGCGTGTTGCAACACCACAAACTTGCCCACGTTGTCTCCTTTCATCCTTCTCAAATGGTAGCTGCGCAGGGGCTGTTGTGCCAGCGAATAGCCAGAATGGCCTGCTTGAATTCAGGCAGAAATTCTGTCATATTTTGTTGCGAAAGTGCTGTTGCCGCGGACGCGCACGGAAGAGCAGGAACAAATCGCCATCGGATGGGTGCGTAATCGCTCGAGAAGGGACGTAGCATACTTTGTATTGTAGTCAGTGTGGCTCACCGGTTGCCGACGGGGTTCGCTTTTGCAGCAAATGCGGGGCGGAGCAGACAAATGGAGCGCCTGCCGCTGGCCCCGCAAGTGCCGGTTCGGACGAAGGGACGGCGCAGAGCACAGGACGTTCGCAAACCAGCAGTAGCGCAGCTTACTGCCGGCATTGCGGGCGCCCGGTTTCCTCTCAGGCAAATGTTTGTCTCGCCTGCGGACGACGTCCCTGGGAGGGGACGCGATTCTGCCAGGCCTGCGGCACGGAACTGCCCGCGCTGGCGACGGCATGCACAAAATGTGGCACGCCACAGATGGCTTATAGCAATAAGAGCTGGCTTGCTGCGCTGCTCTTCTCGATTTTTCTTGGTTACCTCGCAGTGGATCGCTTTTACCTGGGCTATGTTGGACTCGGAATTCTGAAGCTGATCACCGGCGGGGGGTTGGGCATCTGGTGGCTCATTGACCTCATTCTGATCGCAGCGAACAGAATCCCTGACAAAAATGGTTTGCCTTTGAGGCAATAAGCGCCAGACCAGACGTGCCGAAGAACTCCCTGTTCCTGAAAATTTCGGCCCGGACTCCCTCACCCACCGCTGCGCGGTCCCCCTCTCTCCCGCCAGCGGGGCGGGGAGCGGGAGTGAGGGCCGGGAGCTGAGCATCATGAGCGCTAGCTTAAGTTTGCGGTGAGCGATTCCCACGCATTGAACGAACTTGTTGCAGTGTTTCCCGCAAGCCCCGAAAAGGGCTGGACGATGAATAGCCGTAGGTGCAACCTACGGAAACCAGGCGACCACAGAAGGACAACCCTGGAGGGGTGGACCTTGGCGCGGTTGTCTTGCGTCTGTCATCGTCGTCACGGCGTCGTCGTTGGTCAACCCCTCCGGGGTTGGTTTAATTCTGCGCCTCATTGTCCGTAGGTTACGCCTACCGCTATTCACGATGTTGCCCTTCGGGCAACCTTGCTTCTCCGAAGCCTGAAGTAGCGCTTGCCGCGCTAAGTCTCCGGGTACTTCCATGGCGTGCGGTAGTTGCGCCTCAGCAGGTTGTTGGCCGCGGGGTCGCCGACAATCTCTTACTTTTCCCCATCCCATTCAATGCTGCGCCCGACTTTGAGCGAAAGCATGCCCAAAAGGCTCATGTTCGTAACACCCCTACGCTGCCGTGAGATGTCCGGTCGGCACTATCGTCGGATTAGCGACCTCGCCGGTTAGCGGTTGCGCCATTCCGGTAGCGCCCGGAGCAGGTCGTAAACTAGCGGGAGGGGCAGGCCCATCACATTGAAGAAGCAGCCGTCGATGCGCCTCACGAACTTCGAAGCGAGTCCCTGGATGCCGTAGCCGCCTGCTTTGTCGAAGGGCTCGCGGGTGGCGACATATCTGCGGATTTCTTCCTCGCTTAGCGGAAGGAAAGTAACTTCCGTAGTCTCGTGCCGGAGCGCATCAATGTGGCCAGGCGCCCGTAGAAGACAAATTCCTGTCAGGACGCGGTGCGATTTTCCAGAAAGGAGGCGGAGCATTCGCTTTGCATCGTTCACATTCCTGGGTTTCCCAAGAATCTGGCCCGCGATTTCGACTGCCGTATCGGCGCCCAGGACCAAGCTTCCCGGGAGCGAACGTTCTGCGGCGTTCCGGGCCTTCTCGCGCGCCATTCTGCGCACGTAGGCTTCTACCGTTTCGCCGGCGCGCAGGCTTTCGTCGACTCCGGCAGGGCGCGAGAGAAATTTGATGCCAGCTTGGCGTAACAACTGGCGGCGCCGCGGTGAAGAGGATGCGAGAATCACGGCCATCAAGGATCAGGAGCGTTGACTCGGAACTTTGGCTCCGCAGAGTTCGGCGATAACGTCTGCTGTGGTTACCAGCCGGGCGCCGGCGCGGATGAGTTCTTCGAGCGCGTTCCGGCTCGCGGCTTCGCTGATTCCCCGGATTGCGTCGGCGACGAGATCGATGGCGATTCCGCGGCCAAGCAGAGCAAGTACGGAAGCCCGAACGCAATATTCCGTAGCCACTCCGAAGGCCACCAGCCGCTCGGGCGCCATGCAATCCATCACTGCGTCGAAGTTTGGGTTGCCAGTGATATCGTAGCCGGCTTTTTCGATAACCGTCTGGGCGGCCGGGGGCGCGGGCGGGATGAACGCGCCTGGAGCGTTGGGAACGACGAGCGCGGAGGCGAGCTGCGTTTCGGGAATGCGGCGCTGGCCGGGCGTGCCCACGACGCAGTGAGGAGGCCAGCGTGAGAAGCTGGGATCATCGGGCAAGTGAGCATCGGCGGAGGAGAGCACGGGCAGGCCGCTTTCGATGACGCAATCCATCAGGCGGCGCAAGTTCGGAATGATGCTCTCTGCGCCCGGCACGTAGAGCGATCCTTCGGGCCGCATAAAATCAACCTGCGTGTCGATATCCAGAAAAGCTACGGCGTGATTCATTTCTCAGCGAAATGGCGGACCCTCGTTTCCTCCCAAAGCCGCTGGAGGGCCTCGCTCTTCTGGACAGGATAATGGGCTGCATTCTCGAGGGTCTGATACTCATCCGGCAAGCATTTGACGTTCTCTCGGGCGCGGGCGCGAACCGCTTCCAGAGAGGAATGCGCTGTGATCCTTTGTCCTTGCCTCATCACCGCCTCAAGCAGCGGCTCAGCACCGGGACAGCTTTCTTCCGCTCGGGTAATGAGGTCGTGGTGAAAATGGCCGCCAGACGCGAATCGAAAAATCTGCTTCGGTCCCGGTGAATAGCTCTTCTCCTCGCTAAACTTAGTCTTATATTCTACCCGTCCCGCCTCTTCGCTTTCGACTAGCTTATAGACCATGCCGAGCGCTGGAGCATCGCGTGAGGTGACGATTTCCGTACCCACCCCGAAGGAGTCAATGGGCGCGCCGGTGGCCACGAGCTCCGCGATCCTGAACTCGTCCAAGTCGCCGCTGGCAATGATCCGCGTTTCACGGTGTCCGTGCCGGTCCAGAATCTGGCGTACTTCACGGCTTTTTTGGAGAAGGTCCCCGCTGTCCAGCCGCACGCCGGAGATCTTGCGGTTCAGCACCGCCGCCGTCTCAGCGCCGGAGACGGTGTCATAGGTATCGATCAGCAGAATCGCCGAGTCCGGAAAGCAATCGAGCAAGGCGACGAAGCTCTCACGCTCCGAAGGGAACGCTTGGGTCCAGGAATGCGCGGCGGTGCCCGCCAGGGGAATGCCGAAAAGTGATCCTGCAAGGACATTCGACGTGGCGTGGCATCCCCCCACGTATGCCGCTCGCGCCGCCCGGATCCCTGCTGCCGGGCCGTGAGCCCGGCGGGCGCCAAACTCGAGTACATCCTTTCCTGCCGCGGCGCGGACCACTCGAGCCGATTTAGTGGCGACAAGCGTTTCAAAACTTAACACGGAAAGCAGATAGGTTTCGACGATCTGCGCCTCGGTGATCGGAGCCGTCACTTGAAGAAGAGGCTCTTCCGCAAACACTATCGTTCCCTCGGGAATGGCGGAAACGTCGCCCGTGAACCGCAACTCGCGGAGGAAATCGAAAAAGCCGCTCGAGACTGTCCGGAAAACGGGGTACTCGCGAAGAAAGGCAATCTCGTGTTCCGTGAAACGAAGATTCTCGAGGTATGCGAGGGCGGATTCAAGCCCGCAGGCTACCAGAAATCCGCGCTGCGAAGGAAGCGCCCTCACAAACAGTTCAAAGGTGGCCCGGCATGTAAGGCGCCGCTCAAAATAGCCGGCCGCCATGGTCAGCTCATAAAGATCGGTAAGGAGCGCGCTGCCTGTTTCTATGCCGGTCATCGCTAAGCCCACCCGTGAACGTTATCATAACTGCCCGTAAATCGAAGACGCCGAACCGCCGGCGCCTGCGCCAGCCGAATGGTTTGCTGGACGGTTCGCTTATCGGAGTGACCGGAGGAGATCCTCTCGCTCGACGTTCTTGTGTCGCGCAACCTGGCGCAGGATAGCATTCAACGTCCCAACGCGTAACTGCCTGTGAGAGGGCACAACAATCCGTTGGCGGAAGGGCTGAGAGGTTTCGAGGACAATGTGACTGCCCTCTTGGTGGATAATGTGGTAGGCCCAGTGACGGCAAAGCATCGCTACCAAATCGCTGCCGCTGAGATCGCGCGGAAGTTTCACGCCGGCGCGAGGACCTCATCACGGATGAGGTGAAGACGAATCCGCGCTGGCCTCTGAGAGCAGTCGAAATAAAAAGCGGTCACCGCTTCCCTTACGTTACGGCGTAAGTCTTCCCAGTTGCCGGCTTGCGTGAAGATGCCCTCCGTCAAGCACTCCGCTACAAAGCCCCCGTCCTCTTCCTGCGTGACTTCAAACACGATCTCGTCCATGCGGTCCAGTCTAAGACACTCGGAGCCCTACAAGCAAGGAGCCGTCGCGCTTATCAGCATCTACGTTCCATCAGCTCTGACAGACCGGACGAGGTATGCAACTGGTCCCAGGCAGTGATGCGTTTGAGCGTTTCGAACGATACGGGCGCAGGCGAACTTATTTACGCTGAACCGTCGGAGAGCTTCACTACGGTGATGCGGGCAGTAAACATGACGCCGATGTCCCGGACATTCGGACCGTCGATGATCCATACGTTTTTCGCGAACGCCTGAAGTGCCCGCATGTTGGACGAGCAAGCCATGGGGCAAACAGCATCGGGATACCCGAATGCAGGCTGGGCTCCTGTGATATTATCCCTCATTTAGTCGGCATACTCGTTTGACCCAATGGAGGAAAATTTCATGCATGTGAGCGGGGCGCGAAGAGGCGCAATTATTATGATTCTCGCGGTCATCCCTCTCGCGGCGCCCGCCGCTCGCGCGCGCGGCCGCAAGCCCGCGCAGACCGCCGATGCTACGGCCGGAACCGACCGCCGCGCCGCCGCCCGTGATCTCGCCGGAATTGCACCGGCCGTCAGGCAGGCGATCCGGCAGGGAGATTGCCCCGGTGCTGTAGTCGTGGTCGGACACGCGGGCAAGATTGTTTACGAGAAAGCATTCGGACACCTGTTATACCGGCCCGGCAGCCCGCGCACGAAACTCGATACCCTTTTTGACATGGCCTCGCTTACGAAAGTGATAGCGACTACGCCCGCCATTATGCAGCTTTTCGAGGAAGGGAAAATCCGGTTAGACGATCCGGTCGCAACCTATTGGCCGGAGTTTGGCGAGAACGGCAAACAGGGTGTGACGGTGCGCGACCTGATGACGCATTATTCCGGCCTTCTCCCCGACTTGCCTTTAGATCCTCCGTGGATGGGCTACGGAACCGCCATGAAACTGATCGTCGATTCTACGCTTATGAATCCTCCCGGAACGCACTTTGTTTATAGCGACGTCAATTTCGAAACGCTGGGAGAGTTGGTGCGGCGCATTTCCGGCGAACCGCTGGATGTATATACCGAGCAGCACATCTTTAAGCCGTTAGGCATGAAAGACACCCTGTTCAGGCCGCCAGCTGATTTACGACACCGGCAGGCGCCGACGCAGCCTCCGGACCAGAAGAATGAGAACATTCCGTGGTACTCGGTAAACGATCCCACGGCTTACCGGATGGGCGGCGTGGCGGGGCTTGCCGGCCTGTTTTCGACCGCCAAGGACCTCGCAATTTATGCCCAGATGATTCTGAATAGCGGAGTCTACAACGGCGTGCGGATTCTCAGCCCGATGAGCGTGATGAAGATGTCGACTCCGCAGTCGCCGCCAGGGGCTATTGCCGTGCGTGGACTTGGCTGGGATATCGATACCGCCTTCTCCTCGAACCGGGGAGAGCTCTTCCCGGTTGGGTCTTTCGGCCACACGGGCTGGACGGGCACTTCGATCTGGATCGATCCCTTCTCTCAAACTTACGTGATCATCCTGACCAACGCCGTGCACCCCGGAGCGCACGGCAACGTGATTCCGCTGCGGGCCAGGATTGCCACAGCCGTCGCGTCTGCGTACGGCCGGATTCCCACCACCGATGAGCTCACCCACAGGCTCTCACTGACCGGCTATTACGAGCTGCTTTACGGTTTCCGTCCGCCGCGACCGCGCAATGGACATGTGGAAACCGGCATTGACGTGCTGGAGAGTGAATACTTCACCCCGCTTCAGGGCTTGAACGTGGGCTTGATCACCAACCAGTCGGGGCGCGACTTCAACGGCCAGCGCACTATTGACGTGCTGGACCACGCGCCGGGTGTCAAGCTGGTGGCCATCTTCACTCCCGAGCACGGGCTTTATGGGACGGCGGAGGGCAACGTGAGCTCCGGGCGCGATCCGCAAACCGGATTGCCGGTTTATAGTTTGTACGGCGCGACGCGCCGTCCAACTCCCTCCATGATGCAAGGCATCAACGCGCTCGTCTACAACGTTCAGGATGTGGGCGTGCGATACTACACCGACATCACGACGATGGCCTATGCCTTGCAAACCGCCGCGCAATACCATGTCCCTCTTTTCATTCTCGACCGGCCTGATCCGATCAACGGCGTTGTGGTCGAAGGACCCATGCTCGATCGCGACCAGCTTTCCTTTGTGGGATATTTCCCCATGCCCGTGCGTGAGGGCATGACCATGGGAGAACTGGCGGAGATGTTCAATCACGAAAACCACATCGGGGCTGATTTGCGCGTCATCAAAATCCAAGGATGGATGCGCACCGATTGGCTCGACGATACAGGACTCGCGTGGGTAAATCCCTCGCCTAACCTGCGGAATCTGGAAGAGGCAACGCTTTATCCCGGGGTCGGAATGATTGAGGGCTCAAACATCAGTGTGGGGCGGGGAACCGATACACCCTTTGAGGTTCTGGGCGCGCCCTGGATAGATGGCCGGAAATTGGCGGAGTATCTTAATGCCCGGAGGATTCAGGGTGTCCGCTTCATCCCCACAGATTTCATGCCTGCCAGCTCGAAATTTGCGGGCAAAACGTGCCACGGCATCAACATGGTTCTTTTAGACCGCCAAGCTTTGGATTCGCCGGAAATGGGCGTCGAATTGGCTTCGGCGCTGTACACGCTTTTTCCGCGCTCTTTCGAAATTGACAAAACCCTGCGGCTGGTGGGATCACGCGACGTGATAAATGCGATTAAGACGGGCAAGGACCCGCGCGCCATCGAGCTTCAGTGGGAAAAGAACTTAGACGCTTTCATGAAGCTTCGGGCGCACTATTTATTGTATTAGGTCCCTCTGATAGAGGAGTGCATGATGAATTTGAATCCCCATCTGACATTCAACGGCGAATGCGAGTCTGCCTTCAGGTTCTACGAGAAGAACCTGGGTGGCAAAATCACGCTGATGATGACCTACGGGGATTCACCCATCGCTGCACAGGCTCCGCCGGGCTGGGGTGACAAGATTCTGCATGCCACGCTGAGCTTAGGCGACCACCGGCTGACCGGCGCCGATGTGCCGCCCGAGCATTATCAGAAACCGCAAGGTTTCTCGGTGTTGCTCCACGTGAGTTCTGCGGCCGAAGCAGATCGCATCTTCGCAGTCCTGAAAGAAGGGGGCACGGTGCAAATGCCGCTCCAGGAAACCTTCTGGGCGGTGCGCTTCGGCATGGTCGTTGACCAATTTGGGACGCCGTGGATCGTTAATTGCGAAAAGCCGGTCTGACGTTCGACCCCTCACCCACTGCTACGCGGCCCCCTCTCCCCAAGGGGGCGAGGGCAGCGTTTCCCTCTGGTTTGGTTGCGGGCCCGACACACTGGGCTACAAGAACGCCCTGAGCGGGTTCTGGGCTTCGATTTTACTGCTGACCCATAACGGGCAGGATGAGCGCGGAGGGATGAAGGGCATCATGATAGACGATGTTCGTAGCCTTTACCCAATGCGCTCCGGTTTCCGGGCTGTCGCGCGTGTTCAGGTTGCGATCGAAGCGCGGGAAATTACTGCTCGAGATTTCGAGCCGCAGCCGGTGCCCCGCCAGAAAGTCATTACCCGTCGCCCATAGATCAATATCAAATTTGTAGATCTGTCCCGGCTTCATGAATTCCGGCGTCTGCATGGAATTGCGGTAGCGGGCGCGGATGATGCCGCCCGTAAGATTGCGCGCAAATCCATCCGGGCTCACATCCACCAATTTGGCGGTGAAGTCGGTATCGACGGCGGAGGAACTGGCATAAAGCACCAGCCGGACCGGGCCGGTAATCGTGAAGTCCTGACTGAAAGCCGGCGTGGAATAGACCAAAACGTCGCTTCTGGTTTCATTGGATCGTTGGTCGCGGGCGCCCGGCTCGAGATGAAGCGAGTCACAACATAGCCTGCCTCCAAGGGTTGGCACCGGGTTTGCCGGGTCGTAGACAAAGCTATCCTGCCCCTCGTTCGCTGGCTTCGTTGTGCTCAGCGTGCCATTGCCGTGAGAGGTGTTGGCCTGGCCGTTGGAATGAAGATAGAAGTTCGTGGGATGCTCGCCTGCGGGCGGCCAGGAATCCGCCTCTGCCCAGACGCCTTTGCCCATTACAAAATACCTGACCGGTTTCGCATGGGCCATGCCATTGTGAATGCCTTTCAGAAGGGAGTCATACCACCGGATCATGAGCGCGTTCATGTCCACGACAGAGCCGGCGCCAAAGTCCACGTCACCTACTTTGGGGCCCAGCCCTGCGTGCCCCCCAACGATGATAAGCAGCCTTTCACCGTCGCGCGCGGCGCCCGTCCCTCCATGATCTCTAATGCCCATGTAATTGCGGAGCGTCCCATCCAGAAACAGGTCATACCACCCGCCCGTATGAAAAGCGGGCACGCGAATCCGCGAATAATCGGCTTCAATCGACCATTGCTGCCAATAGGCGTCGTAAGTGGGATGGTGAATCCAGTCGAGAAAATACGGCGCTACTGCCGCAAGCCCGGCGGTCCCTAATGTGGCGGGGGTGGGGAAGAGGGAGTAGCGGTCAAGCGGAACGATTTTTGCATATTGCATCGCGTTGGTGTCGCTGGCCACTTGCCGGTCCAGGGTGTTCTGGGCCAAGCCGGAAGTCCAGGACTCATCGAACCATTGCGTGAATGCTCCGCCCTGATAGGTCCAATTCCTGTGGTAATTGGAGGCAGTCACTGTGGGGAAAATCCCCGCCAGGTGCGGTGGATGGCTGATGGCTGCAAGCATCTGTGTTGCACCTACGTACGAACCTCCAAACATCCCCACCTTCCCATCCGAGTAGGGCAGCGCCGCAGCCCATTCCACGGTATCGTAACCGTCTTGAGACTCGTGCTTGAACGGATACCATTCCCCCTCCGAGGCGTAGCGGCCTCTGCAATCCTGAATGATCACCACGTATCCGTGCGCGGCGTCCTTGTAGGCGGTTTCGACTTCAGCGGCCTTGTTATAAGGCGTGCGCTCGAGCAGCACCGGAAACTTGCCCGCCGCATCCGGACGGTAAATATCCGCGCGCAGGGTCACGCCATCACGCATCTTGACGGGCGCGTTTTGCTGGATCAGAACCTTGAAGCTCCGGGGCACCGGGTGCGCCGCGCAGCTTGCAAGCCAAATTACAGCGCCGAGAACCAAAACGAGCTTTCGTTTCACGATGGCTTCCTCGATTCTAATGGAATAGGGGGAATGAGCAATATAATGCATGGCCAGCGATTTGTCGATGCGCCTCGTCTCGTTCGCTTGTACCTGCGGGAAAAAATCCGGTAGAGTAATTATTCACGGTTGGCATCTGTTTCATGGATAATCTGTACCGTCGCAGCCAGATTTTGGACATCATCCGGAGCGAAAGCCCAGCAACGCAAACGGCGCTGCGGAGAAAGCTTGCGGAACGAGGTATTCGCGTGACGCAAGCGACTGTCTCGCGCGACATGGAAGAGCTCGGTGTTGTGAAGACACGGGAGGGCTACCGACTTCCTGCCGCCGCGGCGGCGCAGTCGCAGCCCAATCAGCCAGCGCTCTCCGTCATCCTCAAAGAATTTGTTCGGGAAGTGGCCCTGGCTTCGAATCTGGTTATTGTAAAGACTCATCCGGGAAACGCCCATACTGTGGCGGTGGCTCTGGATACGAGTCACTGGTCCGAAATCCGGGGCAGCGTGGCCGGCGACGATACCATTTTTCTCGCGACTGCAGACGCGAAGCAGGCGTCGCGGATCCGCAATAAAATCCAGGCAACGCTTGCGGAATAGAGTAAGGAGGCATGTGCAAGACGGTTCCGAAAAGGTCAACGTGAAGCGGGTAGTGCTCGCTTACTCGGGCGGCCTCGATACTTCGATTATTATCCCGTGGCTTCGCGAAAACTATGGCTGCGAAGTGATTGCTATGGCGGGCGACGTCGGCCAGGACGATGACTTTAAGGCTGTCCGCCAGAAGGCGCTCGGCACCGGCGCAAGCCGTGCTTTTGTTGAAGATCTTCGCCAGGAGTTCGTCACCGGTTACCTTTGGAAGGCGATTCAGGCCGGTGCCATTTATGAAGGCAAGTATCTGCTGGGAACCTCGCTGGCGCGGCCGGTGCTCGCCAAAAGGCAGGTTGAAGTCGCCTTGTCCTGCGGCGCGGACGCCCTGGCGCACGGCTGTACGGGCAAAGGCAACGACCAAGTGCGGTTCGAGATGGCCTACAAGGCGCTCGCCCCGCAATTGCGGGTGATTGCTCCTTGGCGCGAGTGGTCCATCAAGTCGCGCGAAGACGCTTTGGATTACGCCCGCAAGCATAACGTGCCTGTCCCCGTCACCAAGAAGGATCTTTACAGCCGGGACCAGAACATCTGGCACCTCAGCCACGAAGGCGGACCGCTTGAGACGAAGCTCGGAGACCCGCCGGAAGATGCCTGGAAGCTCACGCGGAGCCCGCGCCAGGCGCCGGACCGCGAAACGGTGGTCCGCATCGGGTTCAGCGCCGGCGTGCCCACCGCGTTAAACGGCAAGCGGCTCAGCCCTCTTCGCCTTTTGCAGACGCTGAACGGCGTGGCCGGCCAAAACGGCGCCGGGCGCACCGACCTGATTGAAAACCGGTTCGTGGGCATGAAGTCGCATGGCGCTTATGAAACTCCTGCCGGCACTTTACTGCACGCCGCCCATCACGAGCTGGAAGCGCTTTGTTTGGACCGCGAAACGTTTCACTACAAGCAGCACGTGGCTCTCCGCTACGCCGAATTGGTTTACTATGGCCAGTGGTTTACGCCGCTTCGGGAAGCTCTGGATGCGTTTGTTCAAGCCACTCAACAGCGTGTGACCGGGACAGTGACGCTGGGAGTTTATAAAGGGGTCATTCGCGTCCTCGACCGGGAGTCACCCTATTCGCTTTACGATACCAGCATCGGTGGCTTCACGATGGGCGCCGATTACGATCAAAAGGACGCTCAAGGGTTCATCAATATCCTCGGCCTGCCGGTGAAAATCGAGGCGCTTAAGGCCAGCCGGGAGTTGCGCCGTGCGGCTGACGCTAAGCGGCGGTTGCCAGCGAGACTCGAGAGGCAAGGCAACGGCGTCCGACCGGCAAGGCCAGCAGGTCCGAAATATCACAGGTCAGGTCAACCCCTGCGGGGTTGATCGTTTTTCTTGGCCTGATCTCGCCGTAGGTGGTACCTACGGCTACTCATGGTGTTGCCCTTCGGGCAGCCGGAACCGGGGTCAGGAAAAAAGCATGGCGAGCGCTGAGCCATTTGGCGAGCTTTTCAGTCTGACGCGGAAACTGGTGAGCATTCCTTCGGTCACCGGCGAAGAGGGAGCTTGCTGCGAATTCCTATCCGAATACCTGGTGAAACGAGGTTGGAAGGTTGAACCCTTGGCAGTATCGCCGGGGCGCTTCGATGTCTTCGCGGCTTGCGGCGACCCAGAGATTATGCTGAGCACTCATCTTGATACCGTGCCGCCTTTCGTTGCCGCGCGGGAAGATGCGGAATTTATCTATGGGCGCGGCTCGTGCGATGCCAAGGGCATTGCCGCTTCTGAAATCGCCGCGGCGGAGCGCCTGGTCGAGGAAGGCATTCGAAACATTGGTCTGCTTTTTCTTGTGGGCGAGGAAACACTCAGCGACGGCGCGCGAGCGGCGAATCTCGTTCCGCGCGGATCCAAGTACCTGATCAACGGCGAGCCCACGTCTAACAAGCTGGCTTTGGGCACGAAGGGTATTCTCCGCGTCGATATTCACACCCGTGGCAAGACAGCGCACTCCGCTTATCCGCATCTCGGGGAGTCCGCAGTCGAGAAGCTTTTGGATCTTCTGGCGGATTTCCGCAGACTTCCCCTTCCTGTGGATAGCGTTTTGGGCGCGTGCACTCTGAACATTGGCGTGATCTCGGGAGGGTCTGCTGCGAACGTGATCCCCGGCGAGGCGCAGGCGCAACTTCTCTTCCGGACAGTTCCGGAACAGCCGGGCGCGGCCAGCTTCACGGCACAGGTCGAGGGGTTGCTGAAAGGCCGGTGCGAATACGAGTTCGTCCGCGAGACGCTGCCCGTCCGCATGGAGAAGCTCGACGGTTTTGAGACGGACGTCGTTGCCTTCTCGACCGATGTGCCATCGCTCACTCGATGGGGACAGCCGTTCCTGCTCGGTCCAGGACCCATTGACGTGGCCCATACCGACCATGAGCGCGTCCGGAAGGCCGACTTGGTGAACGCCGTCGATCTCTATTGCCGCCTCGTGCGGATGCTCAAAGCGAGGAACTAGCGCGCCCGGCAACGGCCGCAGCGGAGTATAGGTGAACTCTGTTATGGAACCAATCCTGGCCTGAGTGTGGAGATCCGGGTATACTGACGCCAGGAGTATCGAATGAAACTCACGGTGGTGCTCTATCCTTCGGAAGAGGGCTTTGCAGTATCGGCGCCGACTTTGCCAGGCTGCTGGTCGCAAGGGACGACGGAGGAAGAAGCCCTGGGCAACATCGCGACCGCTATTCGGGAGTATTTGGACGTCGAAGTTGAGCAGCTCGACGGCGCTGAGGTTCGGGAAATTGAGGTTGCTGTATAGCCGTGCCGAAGCTGCCCGGCATTAATCACCTCACGGCGGTTCGAACCCTTGAAAAGGCTTCCGCGTTCTGCGACAAGGCAAACACGTCGTCATGACCGACGGTGTTCGCAAAATCACCATCCCACGGCATAATCCTGTTAATGCGATTACTATGGCTGGGATTGTGCGCGATGCTGGTTTGACGATCGATGAATTCCGCAAGCTGCTCTGATCGGCGCTCCCCGGCTTAACCTTACGAAACCTGGCTGAATGCTTGCTCTCGAGGCTCTCGCAGAACTCGAAGCGGGCAGCGAGGCTAAGCCGAAACTGTTCGTGGACCCGCAGGTCTGCGGCAGCGCGGCCTGCTCTGATCGGGCACTCAGGAAGGGAATGTTGAAAACATGAAGAAAATTGAGGTTGGCGTCTTAGGGGCGACTGGCATGGTCGGGCAAAGATTCGTCAGCCTGCTGCGAAACCACCCCTGGTTTGATCTCGCGTGGCTCGCCGCCTCAGACCGTTCAGCGGGTAAGAGCTATGGCGAGGCCTGTAGCTGGCGGCTGCGCGAGCCGATGCCGGAAAGTGTCCGGACGATGCGGGTTGGCGAGTGCAAACCTGGCGGGGCGCCGCAACTGCTGTTTGCCTCATTGGATTCCAAGGTCGCGGGCGAAGTCGAGAAGGAGTTCGCGCGGGCCGGCCACGTGGTGGTCTCCAACTCCTCGAATCACCGAATGGATGAAGATGTGCCCCTGCTCATCCCGGAGGTGAATCCGGACCACCTTGCCCTTGTGCGTGTCCAGCGCCAGCAACGGCGGTGGAGTGGCATGATCGTAACCAATCCCAATTGCACGGCGGTAGGCTTGGTCATGTCGCTTGCGCCGCTTCATGCGGCGTTCGGGATTGAAAAGGTCATGATGACGAGCATGCAGGCGATTTCAGGAGCGGGATACCCGGGGGTGCCCACGCTCGATATTCTCGGCAACGTAATTCCCTACATCGCCGGCGAAGAAGAAAAGGTAGAGCGGGAAACACAAAAGCTGCTCGGCAAGCTGACGGACGTCCAAGTCCAGCCGTCAAAAATCGTGGTAAGCGCGCATTGCAACCGGGTGCTGGTCGAGGACGGACATACCGAATCGATTTCCGTCTCGCTCAACGGAAAGGCCTCTTTGCAGGATCTGATCGGCGTCTGGCGGAAATATCGGTCACGCCCGCAGGAGCTGCATCTTCCGTCCGCGCCCGCTCATCCGATTGTGGTGCGCGACGAAAACGATCGCCCACAAGTCCGGCTTGATGTTGAAAGCGAGCGAGGGATGGCCATCGTGATTGGCCGGATTCGGCATTGCGCCGTGTTGCAGTTCAAGTATACTGCCCTGAGCCACAACACGATTCGCGGCGCGGCAGGCGCGGCCCTGCTGAACGCGGAGTTGATGAAAGCGGAAGGCTACCTGGAGTAGGCCTGATTGATGACTGAGATTTCCGTTTATAGCGCAGGGTCCGTAGTCTGACCCTGCGGTTTGTGGCTGGGAAACCTGGGAAAAGCCGCAGCGTTATAAAGCGAACGCTGCGCTACAACTCAATCATCAATATTCGACGCCACGACCATGACCGAGCCCCCACAGCCTTCACTCCTTAACGTCGTGCTACTCGGCTACGGCAAAATGGGCAAGGCCATCGCTGCCCTGGCGCCCCAGCGGGGCTGCCATGTGGTGCGGGTTCTGGATGAGGAGTCGAACCGGAGTTGCCAAGGCATCACGCCGGAAAACTTCAAGAATGTCAAGGTAGCGTTAGATTTCACGGCGCCGGGAGCGGTGGTGGAAAACATCCGGCGTATCGCGGCTCTGGGGTGCAATCTGGTAGTCGGAACGACGGGCTGGACAGACCGGTTTGGCGAAGTCCGCGCCGCCATCGAGAGTTCCGGCGTGGGTCTTGTGTATGGCGCCAATTTCTCGATTGGCGTTCAGCTTTTCTACCGCGCCGCGGCGGCATTGGCGAAAGTATTATCCGATTACCCTGCCTACGAGCCCTACATTACCGAATCTCATCACCGCTCCAAGAAAGATGCTCCTTCCGGGACCGCGCTTGAGCTGAAGCGGCAAGTGCAGCCGTTTTTGAAGGGCCGGGAAATTCCTGTATCCAGCGTCCGCGCCGGTTATATTCCGGGAACGCACGAGCTAGGGTTCGATTCGGAAGCAGATACGCTGGTTCTGCGTCACACGGCGCGCGGCCGGCAGGCCTTTGCCGAAGGAGCGCTCCATGCCGCTCGCTGGGTGGCCGGCAAAAGAGGAATCTATCAATTTGCCGACACTCTGGACCACGAAGGAAGTAATGCCTCAGACTCGGACGCGTAGAGGCGGCTTTATGCCGCCAATTTGCGTGGCGGGCTGAACCCGCCGCTACCGACGAGCCACCAACTGAGCCATTGCCAAAGGAGAGAGTCATGAGCCTTAAAGGATGCGGAACGGCGTTGGTCACGCCCTTTAGCCGCGACGGCAAGCTTGACGTGGAGGCGTTGCGCAGGCTGGTGCAGTTTCAGTTGCGCGAAGGCATCGACTTTTTGGTGCCCTGCGGCACCACCGGGGAAACGCCCACCTTGGAGAAAGAGGAATATGCGGGCGTCATCCGCGTCGTGGTAGAAGAGGCTGGCGGGAAGATTCCCGTTATTGCTGGGGCCACCAGCAACAGCACCGCCCGCGCTTGTGAGACGGCCAAAGAAGTTACCACCTTGGGTATACAGGGCATTCTTTCCGCCGCTCCGTACTACAACAAGCCCACTCAAGAAGGCATCTTCCAGCACTTTAAGGCAATTGCAGAATCCACGGATCTGCCGGTGATTCTTTACAACGTTCCGGGACGTACTTCTTCCAACATCGAGCCTGCTACGGTCGCCCGTCTTTCCAAAATCCCTAACATCAGGGGCATCAAAGAAGCCTCGGGCAGCATCGTGCAGCAAATGGAAGTGCTGACGCTGGTGGGGCCGGGGTTTGCCGTGCTTTCCGGGGACGACGCCTTCACTTTCCCGCTAATGACCCTGGGCGGCGCCGGCGTGATCTCGGTAGCTTCCAATGAAGCTCCTGGTCTCATGACCCGCCTTACGCATTTGTTGCTCCAGGGCAACTACGAGGAAGCGCGGGAGCTCAACGCCAGGCTCCTTCCGCTCATGCAGGCGAATTTTATCGAGAGCAATCCCATCCCGGTGAAAGCGGCGCTGGCCATGATGGGCATGATGGAGGAAGTCTACCGGCTTCCTCTGGTTTCGATGAAACCGGAAAACCGGGCCAAGCTTGAGCAAGCTCTGGCTGCTCAGGGACTGTTAAAGGTGAGCCGGGGTAATCCCTCACTTTCGGGTGCGTAGAGCTGGCTTTATGCCGCAATTCTGTGTGACGGGGTAAATGCGCCGCTAGAACTACTCCCGAAATTGAGGCTTTACGAGCCGGGCTTGAAGTTCAGGCGGGACGGCCGAGGGCGTTGAACCGGACGCTGAGCCGGGATTTATACCGCGCGGCTGTATTCGGATGAATAATTCCCTTATGAATGGAGCCGTCGATAAGCGCCAGGGTGGGAGCCAGAAGAGATTGCGCGGCAGGCTGGTCCTTGGCATCGATTGCGGCCCGGAGCCGGCGAATCTGGTTGCGCAATGCAGAACGATGCGCGCGGTTGCGTTCAGTTCGAACACGCGTTTGTTTGATGCGCTTCAGCGCTGACTTGTGACTTGCCACAAAACCTCCCGTATAAGGAACGAACTTAAACATAGCAAACGGCGGCTCGGTGCGTCAACGGGTTGATCCGTTGGGTAGTGGGTCAGTTTGGACTTGTAGCGGCGAGTTTACCTCGCCAGATGGCGGCATGAAGCCGCCTCTACATCAAAGTGACCCACTACCATCCGTTGCAGGCAAGGCTTTGCCAAAGTTGCGGAGAACGTTTTTTGTAGCGCCGTGCTCGCTTTATAGCCCTGTCATGATGGGCCGTTGGCCCGCGAAACCGAATGAAAATGCTCCTTGTCGGCGGCGGATGAACTGACGGCGCCATGAGTCTTTCTTTTTCAGCAGAACCACGCTCAAGCCAGGAGCATTTTCAAGGCTGCGGTTTGTGATTGCTCGAAAAAGCCGCAGCGTTACAAGGCGAACGCTGCGCTACAACCGCTCCTATTCTGACTTTGACGTGACCCTACCGTTGCAGGGGCCGCAAGTTCGGCCTTCGACAGGCTGGTTGAGCGACCCCGTAAGAGAGGAGGCAGTGAATGGCGAAGCTAAACCGCAGAGAATGCATGCAAGGCATGCTGGCAGTTGCGTCGGCAGCCGTAGCTTCGGGCACCCAAGGAATGCCGCGACCACTGGCAGGAGAAACGGCCAAGGCCAGCGAGGACAAAATCAAGATATGCCTCATCTGGGGAGATCGCGACCCCCACTTGGTCAGGCTATCGGAGCAATTAGGCGTCACCCATGCTATTGCGGGCACTGCATCGGTGCTGGCCCGAACGCCCCGTGACAAGTATTCGGACGCAATAGCGCGGATCAAGGCTCGGTACGAAAAGACTGGGTTAACGATCGCAGGCATTGAGAGCCACCCCGTACCGGCGGAAAAAATAAAATTGGGCCTTCCAGGTCGTGATGAGGAGATCGAGAACTATATTGCCGCCATCGAGGCGCTCGGAGAAGCCGGGATTTCTATGGTCTGTTACGACTTTATGGCAGGCATTGATTGGTATCGCTCCAATCTCCATTATCCGGGACGCGGAAACTGCTCTACGATGTCCTTTAACATTCAGGACACCCAAAAGCTAGGTCTCACGCAGTGGGGCCGGATCAGCGAAGAGCAAATGTGGCGCAACATCGAGTATTTCCAGAAGGCCGTGCTTCCCGTCGCTCAGAAAGCTGGTGTGCAAATGGCGTTGCATCCGGACGATCCTCCTGTCCATGAGCTGCGCGGAATTGCACGGATCGTGATTAGCGCGGAGAATTATCGCCGCATCATGAACATCGTACCGAGCCCCGTAAACGGGGTCACTTTCGAAATGGGGGCTTTCTCCCTCTTCGGCGGTGATCTCAGGGCTCTGGCGCGAGAGTTTTGCCGGGACAATAAAGTTTTCTACATACACGCGCGCAACCTGCGGGGCACGCGTGACCACTTTATTGAGACGTTTCAAGATGATGGCCAGGTCAATTTTGGCGAGATGTTTCAAACCTTCTACGATAATGGCTTCCGTGGTCCCTTGCGTCCCGACCATGACCCCATCCTGGACGGCGAAGTCGATGTCCAGCCCGGATATGGCGTGCTCGGGAAGATCTTTGCCGTCGGCTACATCAAAGGCATCATGGCCAGCCGTAACATTCCTTATGTGTAGGGAGGAGACGGAGTTCCATGCGATACAAACGCAATCTTCTGATCTCGGCGATCTTGCTGTTCGCATTCAGCGCCAGTGGACGGGCGCAGCTTGGCATGTTTTCCAAGCAACAACTGATCGAGTTCACACCCGGCTGGCACGGGGCGCGATTTGCGGACGGCCGCCCGGACGTTCCCGATGCGGTCTTGCAGCGCCTCAAGGATGCTACAGCCGAACAGGCCTGGGAAGTGCTCATGAAGGCGGGCTATCGCAATCAGTTTGAAGCGCACTGGCAGGTGATTAACCCTTCAGAGGAGAGACTGATTGGCCGGGTGGTGACGGCAGTGTTTATGCCTTACCGGCCTGACGTCGATTCGGTGATCAGGGCTAATGGAGTCAAGGAGGGGAACACCGTTAGAGGTGAAAATTCTTGGATCATCAATACGCTCAAGCCGGGTGACGTGATGGTCGTCAACCTCTTCGGGAAGATCAAAGATGGCACAATCATCGGCTCCAATCTGGGAACATCCGTCTCGACCAAGGAACGTAGCGGGGCTTCTATAGACGGGCTCATCGTAGATGGATCCGTGCGCGACACCGCCGAAATCGGGGAAATTAAAGGGTTCGAGGTGCTTTGCCGGGGAACGGACCCCTCTGCGCTTCGGAACGTAATGCTGATGGGAATCAATGTGCCCATCCGCATCGGCCAGGCGACTGTGATGCCAGGCGATGTCGCAGTCAGCGATCCGGAAGGGGTCACATTCATTCCGCCACAGCTTGCCGAGCAAGTGGCCGATCATGCAGAGGAAGACCATCTGGTCGACGATTGGGGGGAAATGATGTTGCGCGAGCAGAAGTACACGCCGGGACAAATCGACGGACGATGGACCAACGAGATGATCGACGAATTCAATCGCTGGGCGGCATCACAAGGCTCGAAGGTGCGGCTTCAGAAACATTAGTATCCAGTAAATAGGCGAGCGCAGTAGCGCTCCCGTCCCGGCTGCATTTCCCGGTCCCGCCAAGCGGACCGGTGCTACTTCTGGACTGCTCGAATCCAAGGAGGCGGTCAAAGAGTTTGCCAGCAGGTCCGACAAAAGGCTTTCCCTCACGGTCTTCCTGATCCCCTGCCATCTCACCAATAAACATAATTGCGGCTTTTGAAGGGCCGTTCCCGAAGACGGTCTGAGTTCCGATCTTGTAGAGGTCGCAAGCTTTGCAGGCCGCAGCGGCCTGACGGAGGTGCGCCAGGGTAGCTCGCCGCGGCACCGAATTGCGCGATGGGTAAGAGTCCTTAGCCACAGGTCCCTCCGATATCCAACGAAGGCCGGAATATCGTTCGTGCCGAGCGTGTGTTCCCGTTCGGATTATACGCCGTACCAAAGGATCGGCGTAGATTCCTGTTGCGTGGCCGTTTGTCTGCGTCATCCCCGGCGAAGTTGTTACACTTATAGAGAGAAGCCGGGAGGGAGCTTTACGTCCCCGGGTGGTACCAAAGCAGGCGGCAGGATGAAAGCATTTGAATCCCGCAAAGGAGGTGTAGGGCAAAGTAACGCACTAAGGCGTCTCCTGGGTCTGACGCTGATCATTGTGACCTGTGCTATCGCAGCAGCTCTTTGGGCAGCGCTTCAGCGGAAGAACCGAATTCGCCCGCCTCACGGAAACTTGCCTACGGACCTGGCGCGCAGGCAGTCGGTCATCACGTATACCCGGTCTGGGCAACAGGGGCGGCTTTTCACAATCCACGCGGCTCGAACGCTGGCTTACAGTCAGGAATCCGGCACGGTGTTGGAGGGTGTGGACGTCGTGATGTTTGGCAAAGCGGGGAACCGGCGCGATACGATTCGGACACAGCGCTGCCGTTACAACGAGGAAACTGGCGCGATGGCATGTTCCGGAGAGGCTTCCATTGTGCTGGAATCCAGCGCTCAAGCCGCCCATGCCAAGACTCCATCCGGTAAACCTCCCGTGCTCCTCTATACCTCCGACATATCTTATAACCCGCACGATTCGACGGTGACGACCAGCCAGCCTGTCCGTTTTCAGTACGGATTGATTTCCGGCGCGGCGATCGGACTTACTTACAATACCCAACAGGGCCAAATCGAACTCCGGAAAAGCGTTGCCGCCGAGATGCCTTTGCGGGAACAGGGGCAATCCGTCGCGCGAGTCACGGCTGGAAGCCTTTCGTACAGCAAACAGGCTTCACAAATCATTCTCCGCAGTCCGGTAAGTGTATCCAACGGAGCCGGCCAAGTGCAGGCGCCGCTGGGGATCATTGATCTGGACGCTCAAGGCCGGACGACGAAAGTGGTCCTGACGGGAGGGGTGCGGGGCACTTCCTTCCTGACTGCCGGAACCTTTCGCGGAACAGCCGCGGATCTAACCGCGGCCGTTGATCCGGCCACGTCTCGGGTTCGGAATCTCCTGGCTTCCGGAGCCGTGAATCTCGATGTGGAGCAGAAAGCGGGTGGGGGTGATCGCCGGTTGTCGGCGCAAACCGCGCAAATCAGTTTCGGCGGCGCCCAAGGAAAGGCCCAAGCCGGATCTGCTTTAGGCGAGGTCAGGATCAGCTACTCGCCCGCGGCTGGAAGCGGAGGCAGCTCCTCTGTAAAGCCGGTTGGACTTCTGGCGGGATCGCAAACCCGGGTGCTAACCGCCGCAAGAGTCGACTTCACGTTTCAGGTAGGACAGACCCTTAAGGAGGTGCACACCGTAGGGCCAGGGAAAATCCTCTCGCTCCCGGTCAGGAGCGGTGGTGATCGCGAGATCGCTACAGCAGGACAGTTCCGGGCATCGTTCGACTCACTGGGACGGATGGTAAGGCTGCTCGGCGTTTTGGGGACCAAAATCGTCGACCAGCCCGGTTCTGCAGACCCACCTGGGAGCGTTCCAAAGGAAAGCAGTGCCCAAGAAACGAACGTGGCACTCGATCCCTCTACCGGAGCGGCCGAAGCTCTTACCCAAACGGGAGATTTCCATTTCCGGCAGGGCAGCCTTTGCGCGCGCGCGGACGAATCACATTACCAACCCGCCACGCAGCAACTCACCCTTTACGGCCACCCCGTGGTTTGGGATGCGAAGGGCCGCGTCCGCGCGAAGCATATGGAGCTTAACCTAGGTTCCGGAATTGCGACGGGGTGGGGGAATGTTGAGGCGGTGGAGTTCCAGCTTCCGGGACAAAGTGCAAATCCGACGCTATCCGGCGGCCAGCCCGCGGCGCCCCTCATCGTTCTGGCGGACCGTTTGCTTGACAACAGAAATACGCAATGGGTGCGCTTCGAAGGAAATGTTCGCGCCTGGGACGGGCCGGACTCTGTGCAATCGCCCTCGCTGGATGTTTACCAGGCGTTAAGGCGTGTCAGCTCAGGCTCTGGGGTGGTCACTTCATTCGTTTCCCCCCCCTCTTCGGCAGGCGCAGATGCTAGTGGCAACAAGCCGCGAGTTTCCCAAGCTCGCGCCGACCAGCCCACCATCATCCACGCGGACCACCTCCTCTATTTCGACATCGGGCAAAGAGCAGTTTATCGCGGGCACGTCCAAATGGAGTCCGCGGACGGCACCCTGCGCTCGAATGGTCTGGATGTCTATTTCTCAGAGCCTCCAGGCGGCGGCCCCGCCGTTTTATCGAGGGCCATCGCGATGGGCAATGTTACCATGACGCAGCCGGGACGGCGGGCAACCGGCCAGCGGGCCGATTATTTTGCTGCGGCCGGAAAGGTTGTGCTGACCGGTGGCCCGCCCGCGGTTTACGACCAAACACAGGGGTTTCTGACCGCTCCCCGTTTGACTTTCTATCTTCACGATGCTAGCCTTTTCGCAGATGGAGGCAGCAAGGCGCCAGCCCTTTCTAAGCGCCATGTTCAACGGCAATGATCTATGCAGATTCTCTCCACCGTGGACCTCACCAAATCGTTCAAAGGCCGGAAAGTCGTTGACGGCATTAGTCTGAGAATTTCACAAGGTGAAGTGGTGGGTTTGCTCGGACCGAATGGTGCCGGGAAGACGACTACTTTTTACATCATCGTTGGCTTGGCGAGCGCCGACGCGGGTAGAGTCCTCCTTGACGGTTTCGATATTTCCGCCCTGCCCATGTATTTAAGGGCGAGAAACGGGATCAGCTATCTTCCGCAGGAGCCCTCCGTCTTCCGGAAACTCACCGTGGAAGAAAACCTTATGGCGATTCTCGAGACCATTCCGCTGGCCGGCAACAAGAGGCGCGAGCGGCTCGAAGAGTTGCTCGAACAGTTTGGATTACAGAAGGTCCGGCGGAGCTTTGCCTATTTGCTATCCGGCGGCGAGCGGCGGCGCGTTGAAGTGGCCCGGTCTCTCGTGATTTCTCCGTCTTTTGTGCTCCTGGACGAACCGTTCGCAGGGATCGATCCGCTGGCTGTCATGGACATTCAAAACATCATTCTGCAGCTTAAATCTGCGGGGATCGGAGTGCTCCTTACGGACCATAACGTCCGTGAGACTTTGCAGGTAACGGATCGGGCTTATATCATCAGCGGGGGGAGGATTTTCCGGTCTGGAACGCCGGAAGAGCTTGGGAACGACTCCGAGGTCAAAAAAGTTTACCTCGGAGATAATTTCAGACTTGCAATCTAATGAACAAAGCTGAGCCTAGGATCGGACTTCATCTCAGGGTTGCGCAAAAGCAAATCCTGACTCCTGGGCTCGTTCAGATGGTTACGGTTCTCGCGCTGAATAAGCTTGAGCTGCGAGAAATGATCAATCAGGAGATGGTCGAAAATCCGGTGCTCGAGGAAGTCAGCGATGTGGTGGAAACCCTCGAAGACACCCAAAGGAAGACCGAATCCGAGGCGCCGGCCAGCCCGCTTGAAACCCCGGTAACCAACTCCGACAACCATCACGACTCCTTCGAAGAGCTCGATTACGGCTCGTTTTTTAATGATTACCTCGACCCGGGATTTAAGTCTCCGGCAGCCGAAGAGATCGAGCGGCCTTCTTTCGAGAATTTTCTCTCCAGCCCCACCTCACTTGCGGAACACCTGCAGTGGCAAGTGAACCTCTCCAGCTCCCCGGATGAAGTCCGTGACGCAGCCTACTCTATCATCGGAAACCTGAATGAAGACGGTTACCTGACGGCGAGCCTGGAGGAGGTCGCGCAGGCCGGCGAACATTCCTTAAAAGCTGTCGAGGAAGGGCTGGCATTGGTGCAGGAGATGGATCCCGCGGGTGTTGGGGCGCGCGACCTTCGTGAATGTTTATTGATCCAGCTCCGGATGGGCGGCGGAGATAATGAGCTGGCCATTCGCATTGTCTCGAGCCACTTGCCGGACATCGAGAGCAGGCAATACCGGAAAATTGCGAGCGCCCTGGCATGCTCCGTGGAAGACGTTGAGCGGGGCCTGGAAGCGATCCGCAAGCTCGATCCTCGCCCGGGCCAGCGCTACAACGACACGCAGCCTCGGCTGATCGAGCCTGATGTGGCGTTGGTCAAGGTGGATGACGGCTACCGTGTGGTTCTGAACGAAGAAGGGCTTCCCCAACTGCGCTTGAGCCGGCACTACCGGCGGCTGCTCGGCGACGGCAAAGCCACCACCGACGTCCGCAAGTTCGTGAGAGAGAAATTTAACTCCGCTCTTCAACTCATCAAGAACATCGAACAACGCAAACAGACGATTACCAAGGTCTGTGAGGTCATCATCCGCCGGCAAAGGGAGTTCCTGGACAAAGGCTTGGACTACCTGCGGCCGATGATGATCAAGGAAGTGGCCGAAGAGGTCGGCGTCCACCCGTCCACCGTCAGCCGCGCCGTAGCCAGCAAATATGCCCATACTCCGCAAGGGGTCTTTGAATTGCGCTACTTTTTTTCGGAGGCCGTTCAAGGGCCTTCCGGGGCGTCCACTTCCCTGGTGAATCTCAAGCGCACGGTGATGAAAATGATCGAGCAGGAGGATCCGGCGCACCCTTTCACGGACGAGCAGATTATGCTTCGCTTGAGAGAAATGGGTATTGACGTCACACGGAGGACGGTAGCCAAATACCGCGAGGACATGAGGATTCCAAGCACGCATCAGCGCCGGAAAAGATCATGACGCATTTGACGATCTTCATATTGCCCATCTTGACGCACCGAGGTCCCACATGCGTATTGAATATACCGGACGGCACATTGAAGTCACTCCAGACCTTCGTCAATATACCGAAGAACACCTTCATAAGCTTGCCCGCGTTCTGCGCGACTCCTGCGACATCCATCTGATCCTGACGGCCGCGAAGCACCGCCGGATCGCTGAGCTCACCCTCAAGTGGCGGGACCGTACCCTGGTCGGCGTTGAGGAGACCACCGATGCGCGGTGCTCGATCAACGGAGCGGTGGATAAATTGGAGCGTCAGGCGGTTCGCTTGTTGCAAAGGCGCTGGACAAAGAAACGAAGGCCCGGCGTCACTTCGGCAATTACCTTAAACGTTATGGCGCCCACGCTCGACCGCGATGATCGCCGTAAGGTGCTGACGACAGAAAGGCTACCGATCAAGCCTCTCTCGTTAGAGGAAGCGATCGAAAGCTTGGAAGCGTACACTCAGGAGCTGATTGTCTTTCGCAACCTCCAGACTGAGCACGTCAACATCGTCTTCCGCCGTCAGGATGGTAGAGTGGTCTTGATTGAGCCTGAGATCTAAGGCCGAGAAAAACCAGAAGTTAGAAATCAGAAACCAGAAGCAAGCGTATTAGAATTAGAATATGTCCTACGGCCTGGAAGGCCGGAGGCCTTTCCGCAAATCAGACAGCGAAGCTGCTGGCGTAAGGTCGAAGCCACCTCCGTCCGCGCGTGTGGTGATTTCCGGTTTCTGCTTTCCGACTTCTGACTTTATGGCAAGGCGGACCCACCTCAAAACAAGCCGCCCATCAAAGGCAAGCACGACAGCCGCCCGGAAACGATTCAAGCAGTTCGTTGTGATAACCGGTCTTAGCGGTGCGGGCAAAGGTTCCGTGCTCAAGGCTTTCGAAGACCTGGGGTTCTATTGCGTGGATAACCTGCCGATAGACCTCATCACCAAATTTGCCGAACTTTGCCGCCAGCCGGGCGGCCGCATTGACCGGGCCGCGGTCGTCGTAGATATCCGGGAGGGTGGTTCCCTCAGCCAGCTTCCTGCCATCTATCAGAAGCTCGCACAAGACCGGCTTAGGACTTCGCTGTTTTTCCTCGAGGCGTCGGACGAAGTATTGGTCCGCCGCTTTGAAGAGACCCGGCGTCCCCACCCCTTGGGAAGCGACTTGGCGGTCCGCGAAGGCATCCGGCGGGAACGGATGCTGTTGAAGCCGGTCCGGCAACTCGCCGATGCCGTGATTTCCACCACGCGAATGAATGTCCACGATCTCCGGGAAGTCATCCAGCAGCGTTTCGGGGGGGGCGAGGGCCGAAGGCCCATGCTTGTCTCCCTGATATCTTTCGGATTCCGTTTCGGAATTCCGATGGATGCCGATCTCGTCTTTGACGTACGATTCCTTCCCAATCCCAACTACATCGCGGGCTTAAAGGAGAAAACCGGAAAGGACCGCTCGGTCCAGGAGTACATGAGCCAATACCCGCAAACCCGTGAATTCATGAAGCGATTTAGCGATTTACTTCTATACCTGCTGCCACAGTTTGTTCGGGAAGGGAAGAGTTACCTGACGATCGCCCTGGGTTGCACCGGCGGCCGCCATCGCTCCGTTGCGCTGGCCGAGGAAACATCCCGGATGCTCGGTCGCGAAGGGTTCAGAACGAAGGTCACCCATCGCGACATCGGGCACGCAGCCAGTTGAATGCTGCTCCATTCTGCGTTACGCTCAATGGTTCCTAATTCGCTCTGCATCAGGGCCGGGGGAGGGAACTATGCAAACCCTTGAAGATACCAGGCAGCTTGGCGGGGTGACGCGGCGCGACTTTCTCGGCAAAAGCGCCGTGGCAGGCGCGGCGCTCACTCTTCTGCCAAGAGAAGCGCTCGGCGGGCGCGGCCGCGTTGGGGCTAATGACAAGATTACCATCGGCTGCATTGGCGTTGGGGCGCAGGGCACTCGGGTCATGATGGATTATTTGAAAATTCCCGATGTGCAAGTGGTAGCCGTTTGCGACGTGAACCGTGAAAGCAGCGATTACTCCGAGTGGGGTGTGGGCGAGATCCTGGCGAAAGAACGAAAGCTGCTGGGCAATTCGAACTGGGGCTCGGACTGGAAGGGGCCTACCTGCGGTCGCGAGCCCGCCCGCCGTCTGGTCGAGGCCTACTACAGCAAGGTGCGCAACGTTCCCTCCTACAAAGCTTGCGCGGCGTACAACGATTTTCGCGACCTCATCGCTCAAGAAAAAGACCTTGATGCCGTGGTAGTGTGCACGCCCGATCACTGGCATGCGGGCGTCTCGCTTTACGCCATGCAGCATGGCAAACATGTCTTTTGCCAAAAGGCGATGACCCACACGATTAATGAAGCGCGATTGATGGCGCAAGCGGCGCGCGAAACGAAGCTGGCCACTCAGGTGGCGGTGATGAATGAGGCTTCAAACGCGACCCGCCTGCTAACCGAGTGGGTAGCGGCGGGAATCATCGGGCAGGTTCGCGAAGTCCACAACTGGTCGCAGCGGCCTTACTGGCCGCAGGGAATTGACCGGCCGAAGGCTGCCGATCCGGTACCCGATGGGTTCGACTGGGATCTCTGGCTGGGACCGGCTCCGTATCGCCCGTTTAACCATGTCTATCTGCCATTCGTGTGGCGCGGCTGGTTTGACTTCGGTGAAGGCCCGATCGGTGATATGGGAAACTACAGCTTCGATACGCTGTTCCGAGTCCTGAAGCTTACTTCCCCAACGAGCGTCGAAGCCAGCTCAACACCCCGATTTCCCGAGACCTATCCTGTGGGCGCCCTGATACGTTGGGAGTTTCCAGCGCGCGAAGACCGGGCGCCGGTCACTGTCTATTGGTACGATGGTCACCTTCGCCCGCCGCGCCCGAAGGAGCTGGCCTCCGGCGAGCCTATGAGCAACGAAGACGGCGAGGGCCTCCTGTTCGTGGGCGATCATGGAAAGATACTGTGCGGATTCGAAGGTGAAAACCCGAAACTGATTCCCGATAGCCGAATGGATGCGTTCCAGCGGCCGGCAGATGACCTGCCCAAATCGCCGGGAACTTACCGCGAGTGGCTCGATGCGATTCGTGGAGGGGAACAGCCAAGGGCGAACTTTGAGTTCGAGCAGAAAGTGGTGGAAGCGGTGTTGCTGGGCAGTGTCGCCGTGCGCGAATCAACCAAGCTGCAATGGGATCCCACAAACATGCGCGTCACTGGGCTGGCTGAAAGCCGTTCCGGCGGTCTTGCCACTGCGAATGTGCAAATCGATCCGCCCCGCCGCTCGCCCTGGGCGCTAACGTAGAGGCGTAAGACTTCCGTTTGTCTGCCCGCGTTCTCGCCCGAAACCGTTCATCGGGACGAAATTGCCAATCGCTGAAGGCCAGCGGCTGGGTGGCGCAGACAGGGATGGAAACCAAGAGTAAGGACAAATCTCGATTTTGAAAGGATGGTGCAATGGCTGACTACAAGCTGGGACGGCGCGATTTTTTTAAGGTAGGCGGGGCCTCGGCGCTGGGAGCTTCAGTGCCGTTCGCTGCCGGGGCCTATCCCGGCGCGCCGCCGCAAACGATGATGTCTGCTGAGGAAAAGAAATTCCCGCAGTTGGCGATTATCACCGATTATTCTCCCCAAAAACTGGCCTTTGCGGCATCGGCGCACTATCAGGGCGCCGTTGTGAAGCAAGGCCGAAATTTCAATCCGGGAATTTCGGACTCGCAAGTTGACGAGATTCTTTCCGCATCCCGCCAAACGGGAACTCGTATCATCAGCATCGAGGCGATGGAGTTCAACCATATCGCTCGCGACCCGGCGGAGCGCCGGAGAGCGAAGGCTGGATTTATCCGTTCCATCGAATTCGCGCACCGGCTCGGATGCAGATTCGTGGGATGCTTCAGCGGCGGCATGGAAGGTGCCTCTCCGGACGACCAAGTCAAGGCTTTGGCCGAAGCGGTCAACGAAACCTATATGCCCGTGCTCGAGAAGCTTGATATGACCATGGGTTGGGAGAACTATCCTTGCCCTACCAATTTTGCCACTGTCCCAGCACTTTGGGATAAGGTTTTCGAACAAGTGCCCAGCCATCGGCTCGGCCTGGAGTTTGATCCGTCTCACCTGGTCCGCCAATACATCGATCCCGTTGCGGCCGCATGGAACGTCCGGGACCGCATTCTTGCTGTCCATGCCAAAGACACGGAAATCACCCAGCCTGTCCTGCAACAAGTTGGAATTCACGGAGAAGACTGGTGGAGATACCGCATTCCGGGGCAGGGCTTAATCGATTGGCCAGCTTTCATCACCGTGTTGCTTCAGGTGAATTTTGGCGGCGGTATTGCGGTAGAGCACGAAGATCCCTTCTGGGACGAACCGCCGAGCAATGATGCCCCGGAATTTCCCCAAGCGCGTAAGGACGGGTTCATTCTCGCCCAGCGGTTTCTCGGCATGTACCTGCCGGGCCGGCTAGCCAGCAGTGGTGGTTCGTAATTTGTGCTCCGTGTTGTGTTGCCCCAAGGCAAGCTGAACTCGATGACCGTGGCTGCCCGCTGACCCGTGGTGGTCGGCAGATCGAAGAGGTCAAGCCATGGAAAAGGAGTGGGCCAGCGCCCGCATTCCTAAAAAAGATGTTCAAGAATTTCTGTGCATCGCTACATTTTTGAGAGGCTGGAAAAGCCCACGTTCTATTACCAAGCCTCTGGCCGGCAACCGGGCTTCCGGCCCGGAGCGAAGGGACAATTGTCATGATTGATCTGCTGCTTTGGCGCAAGATGCTGAAGGAAGCCCGTGTCGTCGATCTCAGCCAGACGCTCGAGGAACATGCGCCGAATTATCCCACTCACTCCAAGTTCTATCACAACCTCTGGAATTCATATTGGCACGGCGAGAGAGCCTTGAGCTATCAGATCACGATGAACGAGCATTCGGGAACGCACGTGGACGCTCCTGCGCATTTTATCAGCGATGCGAATCCCGAGGCGCACGTTACCGTTGACCGCGTCCCAGCGGCCAACCTCATCGGGCGCGGCGCCCGGCTGGACTGCAGGAATTATCATGCGGGCGAAAATGTGCCGCCGGACTTCATTGAGAAATGGGAGAAGGAACACGGCGCAATTGAAGCCGGTGACATTGTCTTGTTCAACTTTGGATGGTCCTCGCGCTGGGCTTTGCGTCCGCAGCATGAATCCTACGTCACCGACTGGCCCGGCATCACGATGAAAGCCGCCGAATACTTGCTGGAAAAAAGAATTGCGGCGCTGGGCGTTGACTCCCTATCACCCGATTCTCCAGCCGCGCTGCGCGCGAGTCCGATCCATCCAAGGGTTCTCGAAAAACAAGTTCTGCTTATCGAAAACCTGTGCAACCTCGATCAGCTTCCAGATTTCTTCATTTTCCTCGCGCTACCCCTTAAGATCCGCGATGGCTCAGGCTCGCCGGTGCGAGCTGTGGCGCTCGTTTGAACTCGGGCCAGTGTTGCCTTCTTTTCTATCTCACGCCGTTTCCCTTAAGCTATAAGTGACCCAGGAATAGCCTTAGGTATCTGCGGAGTTTGTGATGCGAGGAGACCGGATTTGTCCAAAGTGCGGTCAGACGATCCCGCGCGGGACGGCCGAATGTCCCATTTGCGCCCGGCCTATCAGCTTTTATTTGCGGCGTGAGACCCTGCTGCTCGTCTGTTTCGCCGTTCTAGCGATCCTCTTCACAATTACGGGTTTCGCCGTGAAGTTGTACCACGGACGAGAGCAATCGCTTGCTCGGAGTTGGTACAACCGGGGAGAGAATAGTTTGCAGAAGCGAGACGCAGCAGGCGCAATCGAGGACTTCCGCAACGCTCTCTTCCACGAGCCTGGCGAGCCGCTATACCAGCTCCGGCTCGCCCAGGCGCTTACGAACTCGGACCACTTTCTTGAGGCGCGCAGCTATTTGCTCCGGCTGTGGGCCGGCGATCCCGCTAACGGGCCGGTAAACTTGGCGCTCGCGCGCTTAACGATCAGCCAGGGCGGACCACCCTCGCAGGTCATCACGTATTTTCAGAGCGCCATCGATGGAGTTTGGAACGGCCAGACAGAGGACCGCTTCGCCATACGAGAGGAGCTTTGCGAGTATCTTATCGATCACGGCGAGCGGACGGAAGCGGCGGTGGAGCTGGCGGCCCTGGCCCCGGAGACTCCGAATAATGCCAAACTGATTACCCAGGTAGGAACCCTTTTTTCTCAAGCGCAGGATTACGCCTTGGCATTGAAGGAATTCCAGCAGTCACTCCACCTGAATGCGCATCAGCCCGACGCGTGGGCTGGCGCCGGCCAAGCGGCCTTCGCTCTGGGACAATACCGCGCGGCAACTCACGAGTTGTCGAGAGCAGTTGCTGAACGTTCGCAAGATCCTGATGCCGTCCGGGTGCTGGGGCTCGCCCGCGACATACTTGAAATTAACCCTTTCGATCGCCACATTCCCGTCCAGGACCGGCGGCGGCGCGCCTTCCGCGCGTTTCAAACCGCTATGGTCCGGCTCAACCAGTGCGCTCAAAGCAAAGGAGAAACACTCGGTGTCCAGGACCCTCAGTCCAAGCTTCAAACCGTGTATGCGGATGCCTTGAAAATGAAGCCGCAGGTGCAATCGAAGGCTTTTCAACGAAACCCTGATCTTCTGGATTCGGAAATGGGCCTGGTTTTCCGGATTGAAGAAGTCACGAAGGACGAATGTGGCGCTCCGTCGGGTTTGGATGAGGCCCTTGTGTTGATCTCTTCGAAGAACGGAGCCCCCGATTGAATTAGGGCTCACTTTGTCTGACTCGCAGTTTACAAACTCCAGGGGCCGGCTGAAGCCCTGCCCTGGCGCAATGCCTGTCTTCATGGAGTGGAGGTGCTGATTAATGGAAGATGGCACGCCGGCGCGGCCGGCCAGTGCTGACGATGCTTCGGCTGGCCGCGAGCACGAGAATCGTGTCGCAAGCCTCTTTCCGGCCAGGTGGCAGGCGGTCAGGGCGGAGCTTCGCCGTTGGCTGGCAAAGATCATCGAAGGCCTTTCTCTACGCGAAGGCAATCTCTTCCTTGTACTCTCCGTCGTTATCGGCCTGGCTTCAGGCCTTCTGGTTGTGTGTTTTCATATTTCCATCGAATGGATTCACCTCTGGTCGTTTGGTTCATCGCTCTCCTCTTCTCCTCTGCGCCTTTTGCTGGTCCCAACCGTTGCGGGACTCGGGATCGCAGCCTGCGTAATGACTTTTTTCCGCCAAGTTCGAGGCAGCGGGGTAAACCAGACCAAGGCTGCGGTTTACATCTATGACGGCTATATTCCCTTCCGCACGGTGATCGGGAAATTTCTTCTCAGCGCGCTGGCCATCGGCAGTGGCCAATCGTTAGGACCGGAAGACCCTTCTCTGCAGATTGGCGCAGGGCTGGCTTCGGCGGTGGGAAGACGGCTGCGATTGTCGCGCGAAAAAATCAGGATGATTGCGCCCGTTGGGGCTGCCGCGGGGCTGGCTGCGGCGTTCAACGCACCCATTTCCGCCATGATTTTTGTGCTGGAAGAAGTGGTTGGCCAGTGGAGCGCAGGCGTACTGGGAGCAATTATTCTCGCCGCGGTTTCGAGCGCTGTTGTGATGCGTGGTTTTCTCGGCTCGGAACCCTTGTTCCGGGTGCCCGCTACGGCGAACGGAGTAGCTCACCCCTCCGAATTTCTGGCTTATGGAGTTTTGGGCGTTATCGGCGGATTCGCCGGCCTCACCTTCACCAAAGTAATCGTCTACCTCCGTCCCCGCCTGAAAGCGCTGCCACGCTCAACTCAATATTTCCAGCCCGCGATCGCGGGGCTCATCATAGGCATTATCGGCCTCGGTTTTCCGCAAGTGATGGGCTCCGGTTATTACTTTATCGATCAGGCTATGCACGCCCAATACGTGTGGCAGGTCCTTGCGCTGCTCGCGGTTTTTAAGATCGCCGCGACCACCGTCTCTTTCACAAGCGGAACACCCGGCGGCATGTTTGCCCCCACGCTCTTCATCGGCGCCATGATTGGAGGCGCGGTGGGCGGGGTCGAGCGCCATTTTTTCCCGGCTCTCACCGGTCCCGTTGGCACTTACGCGCTGGTGGGCATGGGAACAATGTTTGCGGCCTTTCTTCGCGCGCCGATGACGTCGGTCTTCATGATCCTCGAATTGAGCGGGAATTATTCGATCATCCTGCCGGTTATGGTTTCTAATACGATCGCCTATTTGATCTCGCGCCGATACCAGGCTGTGAGTCTGTTTGATATGCTCTCCCGGCAGGACGGGGTTGAACTGCCCTCGATCGAGGAGCAGCGGGAGAAGACGGCGTTTCGTGTGGAAGATGCGATGCGTCCCATCCGTGATCCCGTCCTTTCCGGGAGCGAGACCTTCCGGGACGCTTTGCAGAGGATCGACCAATCTTCCGAACAGCGATTTCTGGTCAATTTGGGAAGGGGTGTGTGGAATCTGATCGCGAGGGAGACGATTCAGGAGCAAGTCCGCGCGGGAAAGGGAGACCAGCCGCTGAACACCCAAGTGCGCGCCGCGCCCCTCCCGTGGCTTCATCCCGACCAGAGCTTGGACACGGCCTTACGCCTGATCGCCGGTCGCCCCTCCCTACCCGTCGTGAGCCGTGCGCACCCCGAGAGGCTTCAGGGGGTCGTCACGTTGAACGATATTCTGGACGTGTACGGGCAGGCGGGAACCCGCGCTTGACCCAACCTTCTCACGCGGACTGCTGCCCGCCCTTCGGCGCGATGCCATCAGAAATCCGAGCTGGCAACCTCCGCATAGACGCGGGCTTTTCCAGTATAATGACGCTCAAGGGGCTCGGAATCGGAACCCAACGAGCGGATTTTCAGGACGGGGACCGGTGACAGGCTCAGTGCAATAAATTTACAGCTTCTCGGTTTCGGGAGTTCCGGGCAGCCGTTCTGGCGGCCACTGCCGTTCCCGCCAAGTGGGACCGGCGCTACACAGGTTTCCCAGCCCGGAACAGAGGGACAACGGAGGCAGAAGGCATTCATGGCAGAGCACATCGTCAAGTGCGTAAAATTACAGAAAGAACTTCCGGGACTTGATGAGCCACCCTGGAGCGGAGAGCTCGGACAGCGAATCTATGATAACGTGTCCGAACAGGCGTGGGAGCTTTGGCTGGAACACTTGAAGATGGTGCTCAACGAGTATCGCCTGAATCCGGCGACGAAGGAAGCACAAGAGATTATCGCTTCACAGATGGAACAGTTCTTCTTTGGTGAGGGCGCGGCGCTGCCCCCGGGTTACGTCCCGGCCCAGCAGAAGAAGTAACACTGGTGTCGTGTTCCGCTTGACTTTTGACAATGCCCTCGCCCCCTTGGGGGAGAGGGTGGCGAGCGTAGCGAGCCGGGTGAGGGGGTCGCCCAGGGCCTGCGACGGTCAAGGATTAGACGGGACACGCTAGCGCCGCCCACCACTTCGGGCTTTGCCACTGTAAAGATTCGCGTGGCGAAGCCGCGTTCCTAATCCGCCCTTCCGCTCGAACTTGGTGAGAAGTCCGGACTAAGTGGTGATCATTCAAAATTCCCCCCCCAAAAACATTGTGGAAAACTCCCAGATAGCCGCTATATTCGAAGAAATCGCCAACCTCGTCAGAATCCTCCAGGAAGACGCAAAATGGCAATTCAAAGCCATTGCTTATGATCGCGCCCGGCGAGTCATCGAGAGCTATCCCGAGCGGCTCGCGGATATCTGCCGCGATCCCAATCGCAAGCTGACTGAGATCGCGGGGATTGGCGCGGACCTTGCCAGTAAGGTCCGCGAACTCGTGGAGACGGGACGCTGCCAATATCACCAACAACAATTGGAGAAAGTCCCGCGTACCGTGCTTGAGCTTCTGCAGCTACAAAACGTGGGGCCGCAGAAAGTGCGGCTCTTCCACCTTAAGCTGGGCATCAAGTGCGTAGACGATCTTGAAGAAGCCGCGAAAGCGGCTCGCCTTCAGGATTTGCCCGGTATGAGCAAGAAATCCGAGCAGAGTATTCTGAAGGCGATTGAGGCGTTCCGCCGCGCCACCGGGCGCTTTCGCCAGGACACGGCTTTCGAGACTGCTCAAGTGCTTTCGCAGTATCTCCGCGAATGCGATCTCGTCGATCAGGTCACGGCAGCCGGTTCGCTGCGCCGTGGGCGCGAGACGGTGGGCGATCTGGATATCCTGGTGACGGGGCAGAAGCACGGCGAGATTGCCGAGCATTTTGTCCGGTTCGCTGGAATTCTGGAGGTCCTCGCAAAGGGTGAGGACAAAGTTAGCGTCAAGCTGCACAGCGGCATGCAAGTGGACGTGCGCCTGCTTGAGAGCGAGTCCTACGGCGCGGCGCTGCAATATTTCACCGGTTCGAAGGAACACAATGTGCCGCTGCGCGAGCGCGCCCGCAAGCGGGGGCTGAAGCTCAGCGAATACGGTCTCTTCCGCGGCGAGCAGCGGATTGCCGGGCAGACGGAGGAGGAAGTCTACGAAAAGCTGGGCCTTCCGTGGATCCCCCCAGAGCTTCGGGAAAACCTGGGTGAGATTGAGGCGGCCGAAAAGGGCGAGTTACCAAAGCTGATCGAGCTTTCTGATATTAAGGGCGATCTCCAGATGCACACCACGGCTTCCGACGGCCGCGCGAGCGTGGAGGATATGGCTGCGGCCGCCAAAGCGCTGGGCTATCAGTACATTCTGATTACGGATCACTCCAAGGCCGTCACCATAGCGAATGGCCTCGATGAGAAGCGCGCATTGGAAAATATCAGGCGCATTCAAGCAGCGCGCCAAAAGGTGAACGGGATTGAAATTTGGGCGGGCGCAGAAGTTGACATACTTGGCGATGGCCGGTTGGACTATTCCGACGACCTTCTGAAGCAATTCGATATCGTGCTTGCCAGCGTACACTCAAGGATGACGCAGCCGGGCGAGGAAATGACGGCGCGGCTCCTGAAAGCTCTTGAAAACCCTTACGTCAAAATTCTTGCCCATCCTACCGGGCGGCAAATCCTCCGGCGCGATCCTTTCAATTTCGACGTCGAGAAGGTTTTCGAGGCGGCGCGGAGGCTGGGAGTGATCCTCGAGTTGAATGCCAATCCGGAGCGCCTGGATTTATGTGATCGCCACGTGAGACTGGCGCGCGACCGGGGCATGAAAATCGTAATTTCTACGGACGCTCATGCTCCCGAGCATTTAAAGTTGATGCGCTACGGCGTCATCACTGCGCGCCGGGGCTGGCTGGAGAAGAAGGATGTGATCAATACGCTCCCGCCAGGCGAGTTGCTGGCTAACCTGCGCCCGGCCCCACACTGAGCGTAGTGCCCACGAAATAGGTATACAAATAATCAGGGCGGCGCAGATATGGCCGCTTTTGGCCACGCCTGCGATTTTCGCCAGTCGCAGACATCGTAAAGCGCGCGATGTCTGCGCCACCCATTAAAGCGGATTGTCCATCCAATTCCGGGCCACGACTCTAGCCATTTCTGTATTTAATAGTTAATATACAATGATATAATAAAGTCAAAGGCATAAAAACGTGCCGGTGCGAGTATTGGTTGTCGATGACGAATCGAGCTCCCGGGAGTTGTGCGTTGAAGTGTTGAAGGATCTCGGTTATGAGTCGCAGTCTGTGGAATCGCCTCCGCGCGCGTTAGAGATTCTCGAAGACGGCCAGATTGACATTGTGATTTCCGATGTGCACATGCCCGACGGCAACGGCATTGACTTGCTCAGGACCATCAGGCAAAATCACCCCGGCGTCGACGTGCTGGTGATGACGGGCTACGGAACGATTCCGGAGGCCGTGGAGGCCGTCAAGCTGGGCGCCTATGATTACGTCGCCAAGCCGTTCAAGATGGATGAGTTCCGTCACGTGCTCGAGCGCCTTGTCGAGAAGCAGCAGTTGGCGGCGGAAAACCGGCTTTTGCGCGAAGAGCTGAAGACGCAGCGCGGCTTTGGCGATTTCATCGGAACTTCGGCCGCCATGCAGAAAGTCTATGCACTCGTTTTGAAGGTCTCCGAAAAGCGGCACCCGGTGTTGATCTTGGGCGAGAGTGGCACTGGCAAGGAACTCGTGGCGCGGGCGATTCATTCGTATAGTCCCCTGCGCGAGAAGCTCTTCGTTCCGGTCGATTGTGGCGCGCTGACGCCCAATCTCATTGAGAGCGAGCTCTTCGGGCATGTACGAGGGGCGTTCACGGGAGCAACCCAGTCCCGGACGGGATTGCTGGCCGCCGCCGGCGCAGGCACCGTCTTTCTGGATGAAATCGGGGAGCTGCCGTTTGAGCTTCAGGCGAAGCTGCTCCGGGCGCTCCAGGAGCGGGAAGTCCGGCCGCTCGGCAGCAATGAGGCGGTCCCGCTCCAGGCTCGCGTCCTGGCAGCGACCAATCGTAATCTTGAATCAGCCATCGAAAAAGGGACCTTCCGCGAAGACCTCTACTTCCGGCTCAACGTGGTTTCCATTCAGGCGCCGCCGTTGCGGGACCGCATGAGCGATATTCCATCGCTCATTCAGTTTTTTCTTGACCGGCACGGTGGCGTGGATGACGGGATAACAGGCTTCTCGCCCGAGGCTTTGGAACGGATCATGCATTATGAGTGGCCGGGCAATGTGCGCGAGCTGGAAAATTGTGTCCAGCGCGCTATTGCTTTAGGCGCGCCGCCGCTCCTTCAGGTTGAAGACCTTCCCGCCGCGCTTCTCGGTGCTGTGAAAAGCGAACTGGCGCCGCGCGATCCCCGCACGCTTCAAGACTTGGAGCGCCGGGCCATCCTCAACGCCCTTCAAACAGCCGGCGGCGACCGACTGCGCGCCGCAAAGCTTCTCGGTATCGGCAAAACCACCATCTACCGTAAGCTCAAAGAATACGGCCTCGAAGAGGTTAGCCCCGCCGAGCCAGTCCACGAAGCCAAAGTTGAGAAGCTGTAAATCAGTTAGCCAAACTGCTTTAAGTTCTCGCGGTAATCCTCGCCTCCTGCCCCGATAGGCACTGCAATGCAGACGTGGGCGCCAGCAGCCTGTTTGTGGTTCTGGCGGGCAGAGGTTTGCGCTGGGCGCTCTGGCAGCTCTCGGATGGCCTGACGCGCCTAGAATGGAGGCATGCGGTTGAAGATTCCAAGGCGACTCGCTGTGAGTTGCCGCCGAACGCCCGCGCGCGCTGCATGGCTGGACCGATTGCCCCAGACATTGCGAGTTCTACAGCGCCGATGGGCGCTGACGCTCGGCGCTCCTTTCGATAACGAGGAAGTGAGTTGCGCGTGGGTGGCGCCGGCGGCACTTCCGGACGGGACATCCGCTGTGCTAAAGGTTGGTATGCCGCATATGGAAGGGCGCCACGAGATCCATGGCTTGCGCTTCTGGGCCGGTGATCCGACGGTGCGACTGCTTGATGGAGACGAAGATCTTGGGGCCATGCTCCTGGAGCGATGTGAGCCAGGGACTGCATTGCGCGCTCTGCCAGAACGCGAGCAGGATTTAGTGATCTCGCGGCTTCTGCGACGACTCTGGCGCTCGCCCTGGTCGCCATACCCTTTTCGACATCTTTCGATATTGACTGACTACTGGCGTGATGAGACGCTGGTAGACGTTGACCGCTGGCCAGACAGCGGACTGGTTCGTGAAGGCCTAAGACTTTTTCGCGAACTCGCCACGAGCGCTCCCGCAGAGGTATTACTGGCGACGGACCTGCATGCCGGCAACATCCTTCGGTCACAGCGAGAACCTTGGCTTGTCATTGACCCGAAGCCGTTTGTGGGAGACCCCGCCTACGATGCGACTCAACATCTGTTTAATTGCGATGCGAGGCTGCGCTTGGATCCGGACGGTCTGATCCATCGCCTTGCGGACCTGCTCGAACTCGATGAAGAGCGCATCCGGCTATGGACCTTTGCGCGTGCCGCAGCGGAGCCGAGGGACGATTGGAGGAATGAAGACCTGCTGGCTATCGCTCGAAAATTAGCCCCCTAGCTCATAGGTTGACGATCCATCCTGCATGTCCACCATTGCAATTGACGCCACCTACGTTCTCGACCCGCAGCCGTCAGGCGTCTCCGCTTACTCCCGGCGGCTCATCGAGTCCCTGGCTTTGCTTCGGCCGGCCCACCGTTTCCTCATTTGTTATCGCCTCTCGCGATGGAAACGGCGCGAGCAGTTTTTGCGCCTTGGCGAAACGCCTCCCGGGGGAAAACCGCAATTTGCAACGCGCCTCTTCCAGGAGCCGTGGACGTTTTGGCTTCCC
>JASHOS010000271.1 GCA_030040995.1 Terriglobia bacterium
AGTCGCGCTCGGTCAGGTCCGGATACACGGACTCGGCCGCACGGTGCAAAAAAATCGCCCCGTCCATCTCACCCGTCCCCACCGTCTCAATCGAAACTGCTATCCTTTCACCTGCGCATGAATAGCCTGCTTCTCTGCCAGATCGATCGAAACCTCCCGCTGCTGCTCGCGCTGCCAAAGGCTGCCGCAGCGGGTAGCGCAGAGTCTCTGTCTTTGAGACTCTGCGGCTTTTATCCCCGGAACTCGAGAAAAGCATCAGATAACATTGGAGTTAGGTCTCTCGAGCGACCGGCAAAGGCAGAAAACGGCCCCCTGTGCCACGGGTCCATCCTCGTAAGCTGCTGATTTTAAAGTAACATTAGAGGAACGAAGCCAGACGAACCCAAATTTTGGCCCTGCCAGATGTGCTCAACCAAATGAAAACAAATAGCTTATCGAGCTAAAAAGAGCTGCAAACCGCAACCCTTTTTGACCCAAAGGCTTGCAAGGATAGCTCGGGTTCGCTATGGCTTCAGTATGGCTTCGCCGTCCAGAGCTTCCGGGGCGTACTCCGCACCTGGTCTTCTCACGAATTTTGGTGGCCCAGATAGAGGCACAGGTGTCAACCCTGCCGGAAAAGCGGTTCCCATTCGATCGTGAAAAACCGAGCCGTCGCTCCATGCAGCGGGACTGAAGCCCGCCCTTCGGCTCGATATGGTGATAAATCCGGGGCTGCCTCAGGGGTGCAAGGGCTGCACTACCAGATGCGGACGCGCTGACCGGGCGCGAGGTAGAGCTTCTGGCCGGGCTTTACGCTGAACGCCTTGTACCAGGCATCGAAGTTGCGCACGGTATCCGCGCGGTACTCCGGTGGCGCATGCGTGTTGGTGAGCACCTGCCGGCGCAGCGAGGCTTCCCGTGTCTTCGACGCCCAGTTCTGTCCGAAGGCGATGAAGAACTGCTGCACTCCGCTGAATCCGTCCTGCTCTGGCGCTAACTGACCGCGCAGCGAGGCACGCCAGGCGTCGTACGCCGCGGCCACGCCTCCCAGATCGGCGATGTTCTCATCGATGGTCTGCTTGCCGTTCACATGAACGTCCGGAAACGGTTCGTAGGAATCGTATTGCGCTTCGAGTTTTTCGGCGGCCTGCTCAAAGTGCGCGTGGTCGGCAGGCGTCCACCAGTTGCGGAGACGGCCCTGGGCGTCGAAGGCGCTGCCCTCGGCGTCGAAGGTGTGGCTGATTTCGTGGCCTATGACCGCCCCGATGGCTCCATAGTTGTGCGCGGCCGGCGCTTTGGGATCGAAGAAGGGCGGCTGCAGGATGGCCGCCGGGAAATTCAACGCGTTCTGCAGCGGGAGGTTGACGGCATTGACGGTCTGCGGCGTCATCGACCACTGGTGGCGGTCCACGGGCTTGCCGATGCGGTCGAGATTGTAGTGGTAATACCAAAGCCCCGCTCGCCACGAATTGCCGAAAGCATCATCAGGACGGACTTCGTATGAAGAATAATCCATCCAGGTTTCGGGATAGCCGATGCCAACATAGAGCGCATCGAGTTTCGCCTGAGCTTCAGCGCGCGTGGAGGGAGCGAGCCAGGGCAACGCTGCCAGCCGCTTGTGATACGCCGCGATCAGATTCGCGACCATCGCCTGCGCCTGCCCTTTCGCCTGCGCGGAGAAGTACTTCTTCGCAAAAATCTTCCCCACGGCATCACCTAGATACTCGTTGACCATCCCCACCGCGAGCTGCCAGCGCGGCCGCTGCCGCTGGATCCCGGCCAGCGTCCGGCCGTCGAAATCGAACTGCGCGTCGGCAAAGGCGTGGGGCAGGACTTCGGCATACCGGTCAATGAGATGAAAGGCGAGCCAGTCTTTCCATGTGTCGAGGGGCTCGGAAGCGATGAGTTTCGACTCGCCGGCGAAGGCGGTGGGCTGCCAAACGATGAAGTTCCGTTGATGACTGAGACCCGCGCCTTCGAAGTAGGCGTCCCAGTCGAGACCAGGGGCTTTCAGGGCAAAGTCGGCGCGGGTCCAGGGATTGTTCGCTTTGCTGATGACTTCGTTGTCCGCGAGGCTGACTTGTACTTCCGCAATGGCGTGCTCCAGAGCAATGACGCGACCGGCGCGAGCGGCGGCATTCTCGAAGCCAGCCATCCGGAACATTTCCGCAACGTACTTCGCATAAGCATCGCGAATCTGCTGCATGTGGGGATTGTCGGTGAGGTAATAGTCGCGGTTAGGCAACGTAAGGCCGCCCTGCAGCAAATAGATGGCGTAATGGGTAGAATCCTCGAAGCCGGGCGCGGTCCAGAGGCCGAAGAGGTTCGTGGTGTGGAAGTTGGTGTTATTGAGGGGATCGACATCGGCGCGGAGGGTTTTGCCGAGGGCGATGGCCAGCTCGTGCTTGTTATGAATGGCCACGATAGCGGCCAAGTATGGCTTGATCGGCCTCGTGCCAAGGCCCTCGATGGCCGCCCTGTTCATGAAGGCGTTATAGAGATCGGCGATCTTGCGGGCGTCCGAGCCGGCAGGCGGATTGGATCTTGCATCGCCTTCGATGATGGAAGCAACTTCCTTGCGGCTGATGTCATCGAGGATGCTGAAGACGTCCCGGCCGGCGCGGTCGGCAGGGATCGGAGTGCGGGCGATCCAGCCGCCATTGGCGTAGAGGAAGAAATTGTCTCCGGGCTGAACGGAGCAGTCCATGTTGGCGACGGAGATGCCGTGGACGGGCAGCGGATTGGTAACAGCGGCTGTGCTTTGCGCGGAGAGCGCGGGTGCGGCAGCGAGGGCGATTGCGGCAACGAGAAAAGTCCGAGACAGGATCATGACGAGATCTCCTTGCAGTCGTAGTGGGAGTCATTCAACGCTTCAACTCGACAATTGTCGCGCCGTCTCCGCCCTCGTCTTGGGGAGCGGGGTAAGCCCGCTCGACGTGCGGATGAGTGGCAAACATTTCACGCAGGCTGCTTCTGAGAATTCCTTTGCCGTGGCCGTGTATCACTCGCAATTTGAAGCGCCCGGCCAGGAAGGCGCTGTCCAGGAATTTATCGATTTCCTCCCGCGCCTCTTCCGCGGTTCGGCCGATCACGTTGATCTCCGAAGGCCCGGCGGGGGAAGATGAGCCCGTCTCAAACCGGATTTCTGGCGGCGTATTGCCGGGAACGAGAATCTGAACTTCGCTTCGTGGCACGCGAAGGCGGAGCCGGCCAACTTGCACCTCCATCTCGCCGGCCTCGCCGATCGCCGTAACCGTGCCCGGCGTTGACAGGTCCCGAACGCGCACGAGGTCGCCTACGCTGGCCACTGTTGTGCGTTCCCGTTCGCTGGTCTCGCTGGGCAGCGCCACGACTTCAAGCACGTTAGCATTCCACTCTTCGCGAGCCTCGCGGCGGAGGCGTTCGCCCTTGCGGGAAGCCGTTCCGAGGCTGGCGGCAGGTTTTCCCTGCTGGGCGAGCCCGCGTCGAACCTCCTCGATGGCGCCTTTATACTGCTCACTATATTTCCGCAGCGTTTGTTCGAGCCGTTGATCAAGCTCCCGCAGCTTGGCCTCTTTCTCGCGGAGCCACTCTCGAGCCATCTCCGCCTTCAGCTCGTTCAGTTCACCGGCGCGGCGGTGAGCGTCTTCGACCGCAGCCGCCAGTTCTGTCTGTTTGGCGTATAGCGAAGTAATGAGCGCGCCGGCTTCTGCCTCCGCCGGGTCAAGCAGCTCGCGCGCTTTGCAGATGATTGCGGGATCAAGCCCCAGCCGCTGCGCGATGTCGAGACTGCTGGAGTTGCCGGGCAAGCCCGCAAGCACCTGGTATGTGGGCGCGAGCGTTTGTTCGTCAAAACCCATTGCCGCGTTTACGGCGGCTGGGCTCTCCGCAGCCCAGGCCTTAACGCGCGAATAGTGGGTGGTCACAAACACGACACTGCCCTGCTCCTTGAAGCGCTCCAGGAGGGCAACCGCCAGCGCCGAGCCTTCCTGGGGATCGGTGCTGCCGCCAATCTCGTCAAGCAACACAAGGTCGCCCCGCCCGGCGGTCGCGGTCATCGTGTGAATGTTGCGAATGTGCGCAGAAAACGTGCTGAGGCTCTCGGCAATCGACTGCCGGTCGCCGATATCGGCGAGCACGCGCATGAAGACGGGCAGGCGCGCGCGTTCGGCGAGCACCGGGAGTCCCGCCTGGGCCATCAGCGCCGCAATGCCCACCGTCTTAAGCACCACGGTCTTTCCGCCGGTATTCGGCCCGCTGATCACCATCGCGCTGTGCAGCGGGGCAAGCTCAACGGTCAGCGGCATGGCCGCGCCCGCCGAGGCGCGCAGCGCCTGCTCGAGCAGCGGATGCCTCGCTTCGCGCAGTTCCAACTCAGGAGCTTCCGAGAACTCAGGTAAACACGCATCCCACCGCCGGCTGAACTCAGCTTTAGCAAAGGCCAGATCGATCTCGCTCAGTGTCTCGGTCGTTTCCATCAGCTCTTGTCTTCGCTCCCGCAGACGGGCGGTGAACTCGGTCAGAACTCGGCGGATTTCTTCCTCCTCCCGGCCCGCGAGCTCCACCAGCTCATTGTTCAAAGGAACGGTCTCTAGGGGTTCGATGTAGACGGTAGCGCCGGATGAGCTGCTGCCGTGAACGATGCCTTGAGTGGTCTTTCTTTTTTCCGCACGCACCGGCAAGACGAAGCGGCTGTTCCGGACGGTGATCAGTTCCTCTTGCAAAGCGCCAGTCCCACCGAGTTGCCGCATCAGCCGTTCAAGAGACGCCTGCAACTCGCGCTGCAAATGCTGCATCGACCGCCGGATAGCGCCGAGCGCCGCGCTGGCGGATGAATCCACGCTGCCGTCAGGAAGGATTTTCCCGGCCAGTGCGCGAATCAGGCCGTCCAAATCCGGAAAGCTTTGCGCAAGTTTCCCGAGGCGCGGTAACTGGGACTCCGGAAAGAGCGTCCGCCAGCGGATGGTGGTACGGGCGAGTTCAACGAGGGAATAAATCTCGACCGCCGAGCACGACACTCCTTCCACGCGAAGCCGCTCCAGGATCGGGCGAGGATCGGCAAGATCGCCTAAACGCGGACGAGGGTTGAGATTGAGATATTTTGCTGCTTCGCGCGTTAGGTCGAGCGCGCGGCAAATCCATTCCTTCTCCGTTTGCGGGGCAACAGAATCAAGCGCCGGTACGCTCAAGGGTCCCGAAAGCAGAGGACGGAACAGGTCAATCACGCCCGGGAATTCGAGCGCCTCGCGGGAAAATGGGTCGAAGCCATCGGCTAGAGTGGTCATAGGCTTTAGGCGTCTATTCCCCAATAATTTTGATGAGCACGCGCTTACGCCGGCGGCCGTCGAACTCGCCGTAAAAGACCTGTTCCCAAGGCCCAAAGTCAAGTTTACCTTCGGTCACTGCGATAACCACTTCTCGCCCCATCACCTGCCGCTTGCAGTGAGCGTCCGCGTTGTCTTCTCCCGTAAGATTATGGCGGTACCGGCTCACCGGCTCATGCGGCGCGAGATCCTCCAGCCAACGTTCATAATCTTGGTGTAAACCCGCTTCGTCATCATTGATGAAAACGCTGGCAGTGATGTGCATGGCATCGACGAGGCAGAGACCATCGCGGATGCCGCTCTTCCGAAGGGCCTCCTCGACTTTTGGCGTGATGTTGACGAAACCCATGCGTTGCGGCAGGTCGAACCATAGCTCTTGCCGGTAAGATTTCATCCGCGTTCTTCCGCACCGGGATATATCAACTGCATTTTAACGGATTCCGGTGTTTTGAACCCCGCGACGGTAAAGATTGGAAAGACCACCTAATTTGAAAATGGTCCCAACGGCAGTCCGAAACAAACAGCGGTCAACGGTCAGCCGGAGGGCGTCTACGCGGTGATAAGTAAATCCTACGCCGTCAGTCGCGGGTAATGTGCCTCAACTTCACCGATGATTCGCCGACGGATCGTGGCTAGTGTTAGGCGAGGCCGGATTCGAAGTGCGGGTCGAGCACCTTCCGGGCGGTCTCAGCTCCGAAAACGGGAAGGGATGGGTCCGTAAGGAGCCCGACTTGCTTAAGTACGGAAGCCTGATCCCAATAGATATGCTCGTGCGCAAGTTTACCGTCCCGGAACTGCACAATGGCAACCAACGGCACTTCGACGCGGCGGTGGGTCGGAAGGACCCCGGGCAACATCCAGGGCATCTCTTGGGTGTGTGTGAAAGAAAAGATCATCTCGTCAACGAGCTGGGTTTGTCCCACGGTCCGCGAGACGGGCGTGAGCACCATGTCCGGTGGCATGCTGGGGATAAAGTGCTGCGAATAGAAGTCACGCAGGGCAGATTTTCCGAAGCCGCCGGTCATCACGGGAACATGGTTAACATAAGCGTCGTCCACCATAGTGGCTAGCGTTGCTTCCGTATCACGCGTTCCAAATTCATGGTTGGTGTGCTCTTCCCATAGCTGAACTAGGTCGGTTTTCGGCATGGGAGAATTCTAGCACATCCAGCACAGCCGTATAACCCTGGGTAACCAGTAGCCAACAAGGGAGAAGTCAGCCGCGCGGAGGGCATGGGCCAACTTCCGAGTAGCCGACCACACACGAAGTGATCCAGTAGCAGCACTGGGGCTTACGCGATTATCCGGCACGCAAGCGTCGCCTGACTCAAAAGGACCTCAAGTCAGCCACCATCCAGGTAGCCCCTGTAACCAGGAAAGTCAGGACGCACTCGGACCAATTGAAATGCGCCTGTGGGTGAGCGATCAGGTGCGGAATCCAAACCAACACACCAAAGAGTGCCAGCATGAGCGTCATCAGACGCATCGCAAGCCGCGCCTGGCGATTAATGAGAATGGCGAGCGCCGCGACCGCAAACGCGATCGTCGTAAGGATCGCCCAAACCATCTGGTTGGGCGGAATCCACTTTGGAACCAGGTGAGCTGTTTCACGAAGAAGAAGCGCCTGACCCAGCGTAAAAGAAATGGCACAGACGCCAAGTCCAATGCGCGCCAATCGCCCGAACACTACCGCCCTTTCAGCATTCGCCTCGGTCGCAGCGTACAGCGCAATTGCTCCACAAAGTAAGGAAAAGAACAGGAAGAAGCTTCCGCCGTATTTGTCATAGATGTTCGATGCGGCAATGATGCCAGGAAAGCAGGCCAGCGAAAAAGACAGATAGACAGCGCAAAGTACGATAGCAGCCAAGCGTGCAGTACGCGGGTACAGCATCCCGATCCCACCAGCAATCTGAGCGGCCATGAGGCACCCGCCGATGACGGTGCCCAAAGGCAGGCTCCAGATATGTCGCAAGTTTTGCCACGTTTCAGAGTCGTACCACATCAGCGCGACGATGCCGAACAGCATCGCCGACGCGCCAAACACGATCCGACCGTAGAATGCCGTCTTCATGCAGTAAGACTAGCAGAAAACTCCGACTAAGCAGGATTTGCTCCGCCAATTAAAGGACTCGCCGGTGAGCAGTCACTAAAGACGCAAGCTTTGCCGTGGCCCTCGCCACTCGGCCCTCGTTGTCCTCAACTGACCTTTCTTAGGTAGTACTTCGACCGTGCTATACTGCCGCCCTAGTAAGTGTTAGGTGCGTGGCCTCGTGCCCGGATTCTATTATGGCGAAGCTGATCTACATCGTAAACATGTCGCTCGACGGCTACATTGCGGACAAGAATGGTAACTTCGACTGGACTCAGCCGGACGAAGAAGAATTCTCCTTCATCAAGGAACTTTTGCGCCCGGTCGGCACCTATCTCTACGGACGCCGCATGTACGAGACCATGGAGACGGGTGATCGGCCGTCCGTCCTTGCGGACTGGGATGATTGGACCTGGCAGGATTTCGCAAATATCTGGCGTGCCGCGGACAAGGTAGTTTATTCCAAGACTCTGAAGGTCGCTTCCACTCCCCAAAGGCGTATCGAGCAATGTTTCCAGGCCGATGCAGTTCAGCGGATGAAAGCCGCGGCAGCCAGAGACCTAACCGTTCGCGGCCCTACTCTCGCCGCCCACGCGTTCAATGCCGGCCTGGTAGACGTTTGTCACCTGTTCATTGCACCGATCGTTGTGGGGGATGGTAATAGTGCCTTCCCGAGCGGCATCCGCTTTGACCTGGCACTCCAGGATGAACGTCGCTTTCGTAACGGCATGGTTTACCTGCACTACCGATCAACAACAAGCCAAGGTGCTTAGCCCGGCTTGCAGGCGACCCGCCTTGCGACATCTGGCCTCGCCCACAGTTCTGCGCGGATGACGCGCCACCCGGAAGCTTGTCCCGAGACCAGCTTGCAATAAGAACTCTCCGGAGCGCCCGAGGGAATGGGTCCTACCTAACGGCATAGTGTTTACCTGGCACAGTTCATCTTGCGTGGCCCAAGCCGACACGCCCAACGACGGGCTGAAGTTTTCGGTGGAACTTACTGCCGCGAGTGCCCCGTTGCGCGGGCGACCGCCGCGCCTCCGCCGATCTTGCCGGTTACCATTTACCTATTCGGGCGTCGGCACGAATGGGGCGTATGCCAAAAGTGTACCCGAAAAGTGTTCCAGAAAGCCTGACATCGCAGTGTGGACTTGCAGGTGGCAATGAAGGTTGGTTCTTTCTTTCGCCTTCCCTCTGTTTAACATAAGGCGATTTTCCGCCGGTAACCGACAACCGCACCACCTTGCGCCGGCCGCAATTGGAATACAGGACTTAAGATCTGGCGGCACTCACCGTCCAAAATGAGCTGTAGGCGCAGGCCATGCCCAATCCAAAGGCCAAAACGAAAGGCCGGAAAGCCCGCATTGTTTGTTGCTTGACTAGGCATCAACTGCGACTTATGATGGGTCAACATCCCGGGAGGCTATCCCATCGTGATCGGCGAGGTGGTTTCGCACTACCGCGTTCTCGAGAAACTCGGGGGCGGCGGGATGGGTGTGGTTTATCGCGCCGAGGATACGAAACTGGGCCGACTGGTTGCCCTCAAGTTCCTTCCTGATGCGTTGAGCAAAGACCGCCAAGCGCTGGAGCGATTTCAAAGAGAAGCGCGCGCCGCTTCCGCCCTCGATCATCCGAACATCTGCACGATCTACGAGATTGGCGAGCACAGTGGCCAGCCGTTCATCGCCATGCAGTTTCTGGAAGGCGAGACGCTGAAGCACCTGATCGCGAAACCCCTCGCGCCCCGCCCGTCTCCCGAAGGGAGAGGGTGGCGCGAAGCTCCCGGCGAGGGGCGAAGTAGTGGAGTGCGGCCCCTTGACACCCTGCTTGAGCTCGCCATCCAGATTGCGGATGGCCTGGACGCCGCGCACCAGAAGGGCATCATTCACCGCGACATCAAGCCGGCAAATATTTTCGTCACCATGCGCGGTCAGGCGAAGATACTGGATTTCGGTTTGGCGAAACTCGCGCTTCCCCTCACCCCTGTCCCCTCTCCCCAAGGGAGAGGGGAAAAGGAATTGGTTCCCTCTCCCGGCGGGAGAGGGTGGGACGCGGCCGGCGCTTTCTCGAGTCGGCACGTCACGGGTGAGGGGCCAGCCGATACGCCCACCGCCTCGATCGACGCCGATCACCTCACCAGCCCGGGCGCGGTGATGGGTACCATCGCCTATATGTCACCTGAGCAAGCCCGGGGCGAAGCGTTGGACGCGCGCACAGACCTGTTCAGTTTTGGCGCGGTGCTGTATGAAATGGCCACTGGGCACCCAGCGTTCGATGGCGCCACCAGTGCGGTAATCTGTCACCAGATTCTTGTCGAAGCTCCGGCGCCGCCGCTCCAGCGCAATCCGAGCCTGGCGCCCAAGCTGGAAGAAATCATCCTGAAAGCGCTGGAGAAGGATCGCGAGCTGCGCTATCAGCACGCCTCAGAGATGCGCACCGATCTGAAGCGCCTGAAGCGTGACACGGATTCAAGCCGGGTTGCTACTGGGAGCGCGGCCACCCCTGCGGTAATCGCCGCGAGCCTCCCGGGCGAACCTCACCCGCGGAAGCGTTCCAGGCTCATCGGGCTGCTGGGAGGGCTGGCACTCATCGCGGTCGCCGCAGGGACCTGGCTGATGCTCAGCCGCAGCGCCTCCAAGCCACCGGGCGCACTGCGAATTGCGCCCTTCAGCGGCCTTTCGGGACGTGAGGGCGGACCGGCTTTTTCGCCCGACGGTAGCCAGTTGGCATACTCGTGGAACGGTGGAAGTGGGGATACGTTCCACATCTACGTCAAGCTCATCGGCGCCGGCGCTCCATTGCAACTGACTCACGACGCGCTTTCTGACTGCTGCTCGGCCTGGTCGCCTGACGGACGCTATATTGCCTTTCTTCGGTCTCGATCGAGCGGCAGCAGTGAGGTGATCTCCATTCCGGCACTGGGCGGACCGGAGCGCCGTCTCGCCGAAATGGACTTGGTGGGAGGAGGGGGCCGACCTCTAACCTGGGCTCCGGATGGCAAATCCCTGGCCATACAACAGGGGAGGCCATCAGCCATTGTCCTGGTTTCCGAGGAGAACGGGGAGAAGCGCCAAGTCACGCAGCCCCCCGCAGGGGGCTGGGGTGACTCGGACCCGGCATTTTCTCCTGACGGCCGGCAGTTGGCGTTCACTCGTTGGTCAAACTTTGAGGGAGCCGACATTTATCTGCAAGACCTCAATGGCAGCGGGCCGAGGCGATTGCTGGCGGACGGGACCGGTATTGCGGGGCTGGCGTGGACGCCGGACGGCCAAGCCCTTATCTTTTCTTCACAGCGCTCCGGCCTTCAGACGCTGTCGAAGGTTTCGCTTTCCGGAGGCGAGGTCGAGCCAGTGACCGGGGCCGGCGAAAATGCCTATTGGCCTGCGATTTCGCCGCACGGGCGTCGACTGGCATACACGAAACACGAAGTCAACGCCAATATCTGGCGCATCCGAATAGGACCTTCAGGAGGAGGAACGGGCTCGCCCACAAAGATTATCTCGGGGCCTGGCATCCACTTTGACAGCGAGCTTTCTCCTGACGGGCAGAGGATCACCTATGCCTCCGACGCCTCGGGAAACGCAGAAATCTGGGTGGCCAAAGCGGACGGGTCGGACGCGCTCCAATTGACATCTCTCCGAAGCTCCTCAGGCACTTCGCGCTGGTCCCCTGACGGCCGCTGGATTGCGTTTGATTCAAGGCCAGGCGAGCAGTCCGGCGTGTTCGTGATTAGCGGGGAAGGAGGAGCGCCACGCCGCGTGACTCCCCCGGAGATGGACGCTTTTGTGCCGGCCTGGTCGCGCGACGGGAGGTCACTCTACTTCTGCCGAACTCACGCTGGAGATCTTGAGATCTGGAAAATCCCTGTCGAGGGCGGAACAGCCGTGCAAGTGACCCGGACGGGCGGGTTCGAAGCCAGGGAGTCCAGGGACGGGAAATGGCTTTACTTTAGCAAGCCGCCCTCCTCTCTGGTTGGTGGGAAGGCTAAACCTGGCATCTGGAAGATGCCGGTCGGTGGTGGAGCTGAATCGCTGGTCCTCGGCAGGGAAACGTACCGGCTTTGGACAATCGCGGGGCAGTTTCTCTACTTCGTGGACGTGGAAGCCAAGCCTCATGCGACGCTTAATCGGCTGGACTTGAGCACGCGAGAGATCCGCCAGGTGGCGCAGCTGGAAAAAGATCCGCGCATGGTCTCGGATTGGACCGGCTTATCCATAGCTCCCGCCGGCGACTGGGCCGTCTATCCGCAAGTTGACGATGTGGCGTCGCACATTATTCTGATCGAGAACTTTCGTTAGAGACGTACCGCCAATGATCCGTCAAATCGCTCGCATTACCGGATTTTGGACAAGTTGTGTGGCGGGCGGCATGGGTGTGGTCTACAAGGGCGAGGACACCAAGCTTGGCCGCTTCGTCGCCCTCAAGTTCCTGCCTTCGGGTCTGGCCCCGGGCCCTCACGTGGTAGCGCAGAGTCTCTGCTTTTGAGACTCTGCGGCTTTTTCTTGCGGCGAAGCGGCGGTTGCTTGCGCATCCCGATTTCGCGTGTTTGGCGCGCGTCGTGCGCGAGCGCCGCATCAAGTACCGATTCCTGCTGAAGGTTTGGGTTTTCCTTCCCGACCACTGGCACGCCATCATCTCTCCGCCGTTTCCTGCCACAATTTCAACCGTAATGGAGGCGATTAAAGTGGGATCGACATTGCGCATCAATGCCAGCCGCCGAGGGTCGGGGCCACTGTGGCAATCACGATTTTTCGATCGGGCGGTGCGGACCGTGAAAGAGTATCACGAGAAGGTGGACTACATTCACCTGAACCCGTCAAAGCAGGGTTGGTGCGCCAGCCAGAGGACTGGCTGTGGTCGAGCATTCACGATTATAACTGCGGCGTGAAGCGGGCTCCGTTGATTCCAACAGATCTGTCCATCGACCGCTTCTTGCTGCCCGCCGACGAGCAGACGCGAATATAACAACGGCGAAAAACCGCAGAGTCTCAAAAGCAGAGACTCTGCGCTACCCGCTCCGAGATCAGGCGCGTGGATTCCGTGGACGGGTTGTTGACGGGCAGCGAAGCCGTCACATGCATCTCCCGCGACATCTGTGCCACGCGGCGCGCGTCCCCGATGGTGTGCGTCATAGGCTTTTGACACAGAACATGCTTCTGTTTGCGCATGGCGGCCATCGAGATCGCCGCGTGCCAGTGATCGGGCGTGGCCACGT
>JASHOS010000272.1 GCA_030040995.1 Terriglobia bacterium
GTAGTTTTCGACCACGTGGGCGGCGCCGTCTGGGACGACTGCTTTGCTTCTCTCGCCACCTACGGCCGATTTGTGACCTGCGGCGTCACGACGGGCGGCGAGGTCAAGTTGAATCTCCAGGCACTCTTCGCCCGGCAGCGAACCCTTCTCGGCTCGTTCATGGGCGGCAAGGGCGAACTCGCAGACGTACTGAAGCATATTGCCAAACGCACGCTGAAGCCGGTGATCGATTCGGTGTTTTCGCTTAAGGATGCCGCGGCCGCCCAGAGAAAGATGGAAAGCCGCGACTTCTTCGGCAAGATTCTGCTCCGCCCCTGATCTTGACGGCCATGAATCCCTAGGAAAAACCGCAGACTCGCCGTGGCGAGTCTGCATTGCAAGGTCGTGAAATCTTGTTTTTCGGGCAAGGTTTCTAATTACCCCTCACCCGCCTGCGGGCAGGAGCCGCTTCGTCGCTGAAGCTCTGGAGCGTAAGCGACCTTCGGTGGGCGTAGGCCCGGCCCGCGCCGGCTGGAGAAAGCGCCGGCCGCGAGCCACCCTCTCCCGAGGGAGAGGGCAGAGTATCTATAACCTTGGTTGCGGCCGTAAGGCCGCGCTGCGCCCCCTGACTTCGAAATGCGTGACAAATCCCTGAATTTGCTTGTATTATTTTGGCGGCACTTATGCGTCGACATATTGCAACAGCCACTGCGATTCTTATCGCGATGCCGCTCGCATGTCTTTTGCTGTGCCCAGTGCGGACAGGCGCGGACACTACTGGCCAAATTGAAAGCCCCACGGCTACGCCCATCAAACACGTGGTTGTGATTTTTCAGGAGAACATATCCTTCGACCACTACTTCGGGACATATCCTTATGCGGCCAACCCTCCGGGAGAACCCCCGTTTACCGCGGCGCCGGACACGCCAGCCGTCAACGGCCTCACCGGCGTGCTGCTGAGGCGCAATCCCAACTACCTGAACAAGAAAAACGGCGCCGGCGCGGTGAATCCTTTCCGGCTGGACCGCTCGCAGGCGGCGACGGCAGATCAAGATCACTCGTATGAGCCAGAACAACGAGCGGCTGATGCTGGGCTGATGGACCTGTTTCCGCTGGCGGTTGGCGCACCTGACCGTCCGCCCAAAGCACCGCCCGGGCCAGCCCTAACTAAAGGTTTGACGATGGGGTATTACGACGGGAACACGGTTACTGCCTTGTGGAACTACGCCCAGCGTTTCGCCATGAGCGACAACTCTTACGGCACCACGTTTGGTCCTTCAACGCCGGGAGCGATCAATCTGGTTTCGGGGCAAACGAACGGGGTCTCTGCCGTTCGCAACGGAACCAGTGTGGTGACAGCAGGCGGGAACGGCTCCCTCACGCTGATCGAAGATCCTGACCCTGTTGGAGACGTTTGCTCTTCCCCAACGGAGGCCCAGGCATCCATGAGCGGCCGGAATATTGGGAACCTGCTGACTCGCGCCAGAGTGACGTGGGGGTGGTTTGAGGGCGGATTCAACCTCAGCATCATCAATCCCGACGGGACAACGGGCTGCGAGCGCACCACCACCTCCACCATAACGCACGTGAATTCGACCGATTACCTGGCGCATCACGAGCCGTTCCAGTATTACGCTTCGACCGCGAACCCCACGCACGCGCGGCCAAGCTCCGTAATGGCAATCGGGCATAACGGCGACGGCGCCAATCATCAATACGACACAGAGGACTTCTTCGCCGCCGTTCGAGCAGGCAATTTCCCCGCCGTGAGCTTCCTCAAGGCGCCGGCCTTTGAAGACGGCCATGCCGGCTACTCGGACCCGCTCGACGAGCAGACGTTTCTCGTTAAAGTGATTAACTTCCTCGAGCAGCAGCCCGGCTGGAGCAGCACAGCAGTGGTGATCGCCTACGATGATTCTGACGGATGGTATGACCACCAAATGGGGCCGATCGTAAATCAGTCAACCGGTAGCGCCGACGCTCTCACCGGCCAGGGTTTCTGCGGAAATGGAGCCACAGCCCTGCCCGGCGTCAAGCCGGGAACCCGTCACGCGCAAGGCCGGTGCGGCTACGGTCCGCGCTTGCCCTTGCTCGTGATTTCACCGTGGGCCAAGCGCAATTTCGTAGACCACACGGTCACCGACCAGACGTCAATCATCCGCTTTATTGAGGATAACTGGCTTCACGGCCAGCGAATCGGCCAGGGATCGTTTGACGGCATCGCCAACTCGATTGATAACGTATTCGATTTCGAGAATAGCCATTTGGGCAGGCTATTTCTTGATCCCGTCACCGGCGAGCCGGCAAAGCAGGATACAGGGAACGGGGAATAGAAACGGGGAAATCGGGTAGCGCAGACCTGCGTTTTTTGCAGGTCTGCGGATTTTATCCCCAGAACTCGAGAAAAGCCGCAGACTCTCTGAAACGCGAGAGTCTGCGCTACCCGCCTTCGTAGTGAAGACAAGCGCTAAAGGTTGAGGTGCTTGCGGGCCAAGACCACGGCCCCCAGGGCGCCGGCATTGTCTCCCAGCGTACCCGGAACAATCTGCACGCGTTTTGCGGCTTGGGCATGGGCAAAATATTCACCGGCAAAGCGCCGGATGGGACCGACGTATTCCTCGCCCAGCCTTTCGGCGATTCCTCCGCCGATCACGACGCGCTCGGGATCCAGAATATTCACTACGTTCGCGACCAGAATGCCCAGAAAATATTGGGCGCGCTCCAACACTTCCTGCATAACCGGATCTCTCCGAGCCAGCGCCGCCTTGATGATGCTGCTGGTAATGTGATCGCGCCCCCGTTCTTTCAAAATCTCCGGAACCACGCTTTTCCGCCCCGCCTTCACCGCTTCGAATACGGCGCGCTCCATGGCCGGGCGGCTGGCGAGCCCCTCAACGTGCCCGCGCCGCCCGCAACTGCACACTGGCCCATCGGCGAGCACGACGGTGTGACCCACTTCTCCCGCCCAGCCGTTGCTTCCCGCAAAAAGTTTTCCGCCAGTAATAATGCCACCGCCGATTCCCGTGCCTACAAATACGCCCACAAGCTCGCGAACCTTTTCTCCGGCGCCCAACGCGTGCTCTCCCAAGGTCCCCACGTTGACGTCGTTGTCCACAACCACCGGCACACCGAGCAGTGCTTCGAGGTCGGATGCCAGGGGGACGTTTTTCCATCCCAGGTTCGCCGCCTCGCGCACAATTCCCAGGCTAACGTCAACCGGTCCGGGAGCCCCGATGCTCACAGCCTCAACCGCCTTAAGCTTACAGCCGGCATCTTTGATAGCGGTCTTTACCAAGGCCGCGATTTCCCGGATCAGTACTTGCGGCCGCACGCCTGCGGGAGTCTTCCCCTTTCCGATAGCCAGGATTTTATTTTTCTTATCCACCGCGAGCGCCTTCATGCTGGTTCCACCCAAGTCGACGCCAACGATGACTTCTTTTTTGCTGGCCATGTATTCCCTCGGAAAAGCAGTGGTTAGTGGTTCGTGATTAATGCAGTGTCACAAAAATGGCTTGACCTCTTCTGACCGGCTCCTCCAGGAACCGCGTGCGTGCCGACGTGTCTTGTATCAGGGCACGGCTTCAGCCGTGCCGTAGAAGATATCGTCTAAACCCTGGGGCTTCAGCCCCTGCCGTCGAGTCTCAGGGGCTAAGACCCTTTCGACTTCCGCCGCGTTTCGGCACGACTGAAGTCGTGCCCTGATACGGTTCGAGCCCTCTTCTAGCACAACGCTAATGCAGTCCGCGCAGGAACGGATTATGCTCGCGCTCCTCACCAATGGTGGTTGACGGACCGTGGCCCGGAAATACCGGGGTATCATCCGGAAACTTCAGCAAGACATCACGGATCGACCGCAGGATTTGGCCGCTGTCCCCTCCCCAAAGGTCGGTGCGCCCGATACTTTCCCGGAAAAGAGTGTCGCCGCTGAAAATTCTGCGGTTCTCCCCCGGCAAATAAAGGGAAAGACTGCCCGGCGAATGGCCGGGTGTCGGGAACACATCCAAGGCAAGAGGGCCGGCGCGGACCACATCACCTTCATTAAGGAATTGCTCCACGCGCGCCATCTGCGGCGCTCGAACCCCGAGCCATGCTGCCTGAGCCGCCAGGTTTTGATAGAGGGGCCAATCCGCCTCATGCATCAGAACCGGTGCTCCGGTGAGGTTCTGGAGCCTCTCAATCCCGCCCACGTGATCGATGTGCGCATGCGTTGCGACGATGCACTTCACACGCAGATGATGGCGGTCGAGCACTTCACGGACGCGATCGATCTCATCGCCGGGATCAATGACAATGGCTTCAGCGCTTGACTCATCGCCCACAATCGAGCAATTGCAGGCGAGCATGCCGACGGGGAGAATTTCGTGAATCATGGCCATTCGCTGCTCCGAAAACCCCTCACCCGCCTGCGGGCAGGAGCCGCTCCGTCGCTGAAGCTCTGGAGCGTAAGCGACCTTCGGTGGTGGGCGCAGGCCCGGCTCGCGCCGGCTGGAGAAAGTGCCGGCTCCCTCACCCACCGCTTCGCGGTCCCCCCTCTCCCGCTTGCGGGAGAGGGCTGGGGCTTCTACATTCTAAGCCGCCAAGCGGCGCTTTATCGCAGCCCGGACGGAGCGGCTGCGATTAGTTGCGCGTGATGACTGCGGCAAAAAAACCATCGACAGGATGAACTCCCGGCAAGGTACGGAAGTATCCGGTATTTTCAAAAAGGGTCGCCATTTCAGGAAACTCACGGCTCAACTCGCCGCCTGTCATCAGCCGGCATTGTGGAATCCCGGAGACAACTTCAGAAACCACTCTATCATTCTCTTCCGGCTCAAGAGAACACGTAGAATAAACCAAGCGGCCTCCGGGCGCCAGCGCCTGCAAGCCGTTGCGCAGAATATTTGCCTGCATTTCTGCCAGCCGCTCAAGATCCACGGGCCGCAGCCTCCACTTGATCTCCGGATTGCGGGCGAGCGTCCCGGTGCCAGAACAGGGAACGTCCGCCGCAACCCTCTGAAACCGGATTCGGAAAGGAAGGCTTTTTGAGGCGTCAAGCACAACGCGCTGAACGCTGGCGCGGCGCGGCCAGGGCGAAATGAAAGCGGAGTCCATCATTTTGATACGCCGCAAGCTCCGGTCGCAAGCTATCAGCACGCCCCCGTTCAGCCGCTCGGCATATTGGCGGCTTTTGACTCCCGGAGCGGCACAGAGGTCCAGAAGATTCTGTGCCGGCTGAGGGTCGGCTAAATCGGCCACCAATTGCGAGGCTTCTTCCTGGGCCACCACGCGCCCTTGCCGCCACGGTTCTGTTATGAAGACGTTGCCCGATTCGACGCGAAGCGCCTTAATCGTGTAAACTCCCGGCCTTGTCCGCACCTGTTCGCGATCGAGATCGCTCTGGACCCGCTCCGCGCTATCATCCCCGCCGGTGAGCCGCAGGTGCGCGGACGGAACGGCTTGGCTGGCGAGAAGAATCGCCGTTGCCGTTTCCACGCCAAAATTTTTCACCCATCGTTCCCAAATCCATTGAGGCATCGACCGGAGCGCGCAGTTCAAATATTCTGGGTGCGGCTTTTCAATCCGCGGATTGCCCAGCCGGAAATCTGCGGGTTCGCACTTGCGCAGCACGGCATTGGTGAGCGCGGCGGCAGATCTTTTGCGGGCCGCCTTCACCAGCTCGACCGATTCGTTCACGGCGGCCGCTTTGGGAATGCGGGAGAGAAAGCGGATCTGGTAAACGCCGAGGCGAAGAGCCTCTACGACCTCGGGCTCGAAATATTCGAGCGGTCTTCCGGAAAGCCGCTGAATCTGGTAATCGAGCTCGCCGCGCCAGCGCAGCACTCCCATAACAAGCTCGACGGCCAGGTTTCGGTCCCTCTCCTTGAGATCTGCGACCATGCCGCCATGGAGCAAATCCACCGCAAAGCGATGCGAGCGTCCAAGACGGCAGAGAATGCGGTAAGCGGCCATTCGCGCGGGCGACATGAGTAACAGCTATCAGCGCTCAGCCAAAGGAAAGCCGCGGACTTCGAAAGGCACGAAGTCTGCATTGCAATACCGTAAAATCTTGTTTTTTTGACAAGAT
>JASHOS010000034.1 GCA_030040995.1 Terriglobia bacterium
CGTGCGCCGTTTCCTGGATTCCCAAGCTGCCGCTTCAATGTCTTGTATCAGGGCATGACTTTAGTCATGCCGCAAGATGCTGAAGAAAAGAGGGCTTTAGCCCCTGCTTATGGCAAGATCTTCCCGTAATGCCAACCCGCGCCAGATCCTGAGCTCTTCGCGTACGTTTTTCGTCTCCACAAAGACGTGCCAGGGACGGGCCCTTTTGCAATCGGAGCGGAACGCAACGCTGATGATCGACGTCCTGCGTTCCTACGTAGCGGCACGGAAATTCCAATTGCATGATTTCGTGATCATGCCCAATCACATGCACTTGCTGATCACGGTGAACGGGGATATGACGATTGAAAAGGCCATGCAATTCATCAAGGGCGGATTTTCTTTTCGGCTCAAGAGGGAGTTCGGGTACTCGGGCGAGGTCTGGCAGCCGGGTTTCTCGGAGGTGCGCGTCCGAGACCGGCACAGTTTTCTACAGCATCGGAAGTATATTGCAGAAAACCCGGTGAAGGCGGGGCTAGTCGAGTCGCCCGAGGAATATCCGTACTGCTTCACCTATCTGGCAAAACGGAAAGCCGCAGGGGCTAAACAGGTTGCGGAAAAACTCTCCTGAGAGCCCCGAATGGTGCTCGTCAAGATTTGTAAGTTATTGATTCTCCGTTCGAGCGACCGCCATTTTCGGCCGATCCTGGCTCCGAAAAGCCGTTTTTCCGCAGCCTGTAAAGCCCGGCAAGGGGCGGCTTTCGGATAGCATGACTAAAGTCATGCCCTGATACAAAGCGGCTTCCAGCGATCCCAATATGTAGAAGCTCCAGACCAGGGAAGGTTGACGACGCCGCCATCATTAACCCAAACCCGAACCCGAGTCCCGAACCTTTCTCCTTACGATCCGCCACTCGGGGGCGGGTTGCGCTGCAGCCATCCTTCCCATATCTGCAACGCCGCTGGCGCGGCCTCGGGATTCACTTCGATCTTATAGATTTTCGGCACTGGCGGGGTGAGGGTCACCCAAATCGTCTGACGTTGGCCATAGCGCTGGACGGTGAAGGGGACCTTGGAGCCGGGAGGATACATTTTCAGCATTCGCTCGGGGCCGCTGGGAATGAGAGAAAGACCGTCCACATCAATCAGAATATCTCCCTGGCTTAATCCCGCCTGATCTGCAGGACCGCCCGGCCGGATTGCCATGATTTCGTAGCCGTTCTCCGTTGGCTCGGTCAGCGCGCCCAAGGTAGCAGGACTGCCGGGTGCTGTTGCAATATTGAGCTCGAGTCCCGCCGCCCCTAAGACATTCGCATAAGGAAGAGGGTCCGTTCCCTCGACGTACCGATCGAAGAACGAAGTGAAATCAGCGCCGGAAACCTGGTTCAGGGTTTTGAGGATGTCGCGCTCGGTGTATCCTCTTCCGGGAAGATAGTAGGTGGTAGCCGGCGACTGATAAAACTCTTGATACATGGACCGCAGCACGTCATCGAGGCTTTTTCTCCCCCCGGTCCGCTCGCGGATTTCCAGGTCCAGCAGCATTCCCAGAATGGCTCCCTTATTGTAATAGGAAATCGTGGAGTTAACGAAGTTGGTCTCCTGCAGTTGCGGAGCGCGGTCGTAAAACCAGGCGTGAAAACTGGAGCTTTCGGCGGACATCATGCCGCGGCCGGGCTCCTGCTGGAATGTGCGAATCTCGTCCGCAAGATGACGCAGCAGTTCCGGCTCACTCCAGATTCCCGACCGGTAGAGATTGAGGTAGGCGTAGTAGCTGGTGATTCCTTCCGCAAACCATAGGGAACGCGTATACACTTCGTGGGTGTAATCAAAAGGGCCGAGGCCTGCAGGCCGCAGCCGCTTCACGTTCCAAACGTGGAAAAACTCGTGCGCAGCAAGCTGCAAGGCTTCGGAAAGAGTTGCGCTCCCCGTGACGCCGGGGACGACAATTTCCGTGGAGTTCAGATGTTCGATGCCATCACCCATTTCAAGAAATGGGGAAACGTGGAATATGAAGGTATATTCCTGAAAATCGGGCAGGGGCATCATGGACATTTCCGAATGGACAATTTTCTTGATCCCCTGGGTCAAATTCGCTGCCCAGTCTGCGCTGCTTTCACTTCCTTGGCCGTAACTATGAACCGCTACCCGGAAAGGCTTGCCGTGATCGATGAATTGCGTGAGCGTGCAATCCCGGCAGACTTCTACAGGAGTATCAATTAGCCGGTCATAACTGGACGCTTGGAATGTGGTTTGAGACGTGGAGTCCGAGAAGCCGTCGATAATCTTGGCGCTGGCGAGCCATGACCCCGGAGGTTGCACGATGAGCGTTATAGGGTCTCGCTTGTGTCCCGCCACATACATGTAAACGGAGGCTCCATTGATATTGGCGTGGGTGGGATCAAGCTGCGAGAACGAGCCGTTCAGGTCATTGGCGAAGACGCGATAGCGCACGCTGACGGCGCCGCCCGCCGAGTGCGCGTCAACACGCCAGGTTTCTTTGCTCGTGTTCGCCCAGGGAAGCGGCTGGCCATGAGCGCCCGTGGCCTCGAATTGCTGTACGTTCTTGGCAAAATTGTAGATCGCGTACCGCCCGGGCGACCAATCAGGCATCACAAAATCAATTGTCGAGGGGGGTACGCTCCTGGCGGATATTTCAACCGTGATCAAGTGGGTGTTCGGGCGTGACAAAAGCAAGCGGTAAGTCAGGGCCGTCGGCGTGGCCGCGGCTGAGGCCAAGCACGGAGTCACACACAGAAGCAGCAGGATGCCGCAGCGCGCCGTTCGCCGGTCGCGAACGATCCGGGTTGAGCAGCTCAATTTCGCAGAGCGACTGTGATCCCCATCGGAGCTGAGGGAACCAGATTTAATCGCGCTTTCCCGCGAAAGACCTAAGAATTTTCCGTGAGGCATAAAACTTCGATCTTACTAAGGATCATCGGCGCAATCAATGAAAGACGCCTTGAACATGGGGTCTCGCCGGCTGTGTAGCGCCGACCTTCAGGTCGGCATTTGGCGAGATGCCGGTCCCGCCGAGCGGGGCCGGCGCTACGAACCCGAAACCGCGAAGCGGCGAAAGAACTTGCAGGTTCCACCACAAAGACGCCAAGACACGGAGAAACAGCTTTATTTTCAAGCTCTGTACCTTGGCGCCTTTTGGTGCAAACGATTTGTTCACACGTTCTGAGGGCTTACTTTCGTTGCGTTTTTTTGTGTCGTTTTTTTGTGTTGTACCTCCATGATAATGTCCCCTTTTGTCCTCGATAGAAATGTCCCCTAAGGTGACCTCCGAAAGGAGATCACCTTGGGGAG
>JASHOS010000273.1 GCA_030040995.1 Terriglobia bacterium
ATGCACGTCCAATTGGTGGGCGAGCTGCGCACGCGAGTGTACGAGAAAGAGTATGGCGGCAAAAAGAAGTTCGCCGTCAAGCAGCACGTATGCGAAATCGCATTGCAATCCATCCTGAAACTTGAGCGCGCCGAGCAGCAGGAAGAGCCTGCCCCGGACGTCGATCCCACCGAGCTCCCCGCCGAACAGCCTACCGTCCCGTCTGAGGACGTTCACTTCTAATCGGGGCTACCCATCGAGCCTCAGCCCTCCGGGGCTGAGGCTCTTTTTCGCTCCGCGCGATCACTGGCCCCGCGTAGTTTCGCCTTATTTCCTTACTTACCACAATCATTGCCCTGCGGCGCACCACATCGACGTGCTGTTCGCGCTAAGAGAGCCATGTGTCCGCTTGACCCGTCTTCGCAGTGCGGGTAATCTTAATCTCCGCATGGCAATCCGTAGAATCATCGCCATCGCATTTTCAATCGCGGTAGTGTTCACGCTGGGCTGCAAGCCTCGAAGCGGCACGCCATCTAAAGACCAAAATATCCCAACTCAGGTCGTGGACTTGAGGCGAATTGCTCCCATCGGCTACGAAATTTGCGGCGATCACCACCCGGTGACGCGGCGAGCTAAACTTGTGCTCACACTTCAACTACCAAACAGCATTGCTGTCCCATCCGGTGACAACCAACTGGCAAAAGCTATCCTGTTCAGGCCCGGCGAGCATGAAGTCGATTTGTACAAGAATCTCCACTCTGAACGGTTGCTTCACACCACCGCCCTTCTTTCGATTGAGAACGGTGTTCCAACGATCCACGTCAGCCTGATGACCTACCGACTACGCCAGGGCCAATACGTGCTCGGGATCAGCGGCGATCCGATTTTCGCTTAATGTACTATCGAACTTCAATGAGGGAAGTCAAACCGAATGGCCGAATGAACGAGAAGGGGATTTATCCTTCGTGGTTCGACTGAGGGATCTTGTCGAACAACAGTTACTCGATATTAATGTGAGCCAGAATGGGCGTTTTAATCAGGCAGGACCGTTGAGACCCTTAGTTCAGTACAGCTAATTGTAGGAGTCGCGCACATGGCGGATGCGTCGTTTCAAATCGACTTGGCTATGCCCGTCGCTCTGACCGCCAACTTACAACGAGACATCTTTGCATCCATCCGCCCCCGATGGCCCATAACGCGTATCGACATTCAGCGCCTCGAAAGAGATGCATTCAGGCTGAAGCTCTCTATGCCTTCAGAAGAAGCGATGGCCAAGTTGTCGTCTAACGAGGATCTCACAGAATACCGCGATTTCATCGTAAGTCTCGTAGCCTTTTCGGCAATGGTTCCTGTCCAGCTAAGGAGCAAAGGCACTTTTGATTTCCCTACTGGCGACAAACAACGCAAGGCGGTATCGCTGGGTGCGATGAATTGTCAGGTGCCGTCATCGCCGCTATCAAGCCTGGAACCCCTAGTATTGGGTCTGGGCCTCGATCCGAAATACACCTCGGTGCTTCATTTTCTGTGGGAGGCTCTCAATTCTGGGCACCCTCTTTATCGCTTTATTAATCTTGCGGTGGCTGTCGAGTTGATAGTCCGCCATGACTCGCCGGTAGCTGGCTCACGCCACCCCAACTGTGGAAACCCAAAGTGCGCGTTCCAACTTGAGAAATGCCCAAAGTGCAATCGGGCTTGGAAGATTCCCTGCCAACTGCGGGAGCGTGCAGCTTTCTTGCTCCCAACAGGTGTCCTTTCTGAGTTCATAGAAGCGAGGAACCAGGTCTTCCACGGTCTCTCGGACGAACTCCACCGTGACTACGGCCACCATCTCCCAAAGCTCAATGTTTCACTTCTTCTTGTGCTCAGGAATTACCTTGGCCAACAGATGCGATTACCAGCGATCACTGAGGATCATTTGAGCATTGCAATAAATCTGCCCGAGGTGGTAATGACGGTTTTTTACAAGCTTCCCTAGACGGTTTCATTTGACAGGGCATCAAGCGTCCATATCGGTTCTGCCAAAATCAGCGCCACGAAGCTCTTGGCACAGGAATGGCTGGTGGACAATATAAAAGATTTCGCGTTAACTACCTGCAGCGTTTACTCCCGGCGTGCTCCAATGATCGGCATTGTTATCGCGAACGGGGAACTTGAACGGAGGTCGGTATTGCGGATGGTTGCGCCAGAGAAATCGAAGCACCGCAACGCCGAGCCGCGTTGTACCCCGAACACGAACGAAATGTGGAAATCCTTCGCCGGTCTGCAGAACTTTGAATAAGCGAACGTGTGTGCGTGGATTATCAGCGATGCGATACCGGATTGCAAGGAATTGCCCGCCAGGCCGACAAAGGAGGTACTGCGACACAATATCTGGCGGGATGGCTGACTCCTCTCCGCTGAGCCGACGGATGGTGTCTTCGAAACTGATGAGCCGGTGTTCTCTGATCTCCTGCTCCAATTCCTTTGGCCAGTCCCAAGCGCAAATCTTTCCCTTTCCTCCTTGTGACCGCAGCACATTATCTACGCTTAACCGGCCACTCGGTCGCTTTCTCGGTTCGAGCAATGTTGCCGTTACATCGACCGCGGCGACCGTACCAACGTTCTCAACCTCGAAAGTACCGTGGCTGTCGTGAACATGGAGCATTGGACGGCTCTCCCGTCGCAGTTTTACATAGGACAGCCACACGGCAAAGACCGAAACCACCAGAGATGCAAACGCTAACCAGTTTTGCCCTAGAAATGCCGCCATAACTGAGAATGATCACTTAGCATTCTGCCGGAATCAAGATCGTTCGCAACGGCTAGCCAGGAAATTCAGAAAAGCTTCGGCGCGGGCACCCATCAAGAAACCTCCCCAGCGTAGCCCCTTCTTCGCGCACTTGCACCCTCTTCACAACATCAGATCCCCACCTTCTCGTACTCATCAAGCGAGGTTCCATCGTTGCGCCGGTCGTAGAGTTTGGTCGTGCGCGGGGAAGACCGGTTCGCCATGATGGTTTTGCCGGCGCCGGGATCGTGCCCTGGTTTTTGAGGTAATCAGTGATCCCTGTCGCCCGCAGGCTGTGATTACCGATCTCCATTTCGATTCCGGCCGCTCGCGCCCGGCGCCGGATCATCCGGTAAGCGTCCGGCTGAGTCAGCCGGTGTGAGATCCCGGTAAACCGCCCGGTGGTGCGGAACAGCTCGGTATGCCTCTTTCGCTAACGAGCCATCGCACGGCCTCAGCAGGAACAACCGGCGCATCTGGTTGCCGGTACGTGCCGATTCTAGCTCCCATTCTCCAAAACTGGCTCCTCTCGGCAGCACGACAACACGCTCGCCGAGACCGTCTCGAAAAGCTGCCTTAATCGCATCCCGGAGTTCGTCGTAGAGTTTGGAAACAGAACCCTTCCTAACCCTTCCAAAGCCCCACGTGACAAAGTTATCTTCAACTTCGAAGACCGACACGGCCCGAGTCTCCGCCAATCGAATGGCAGCGGCAGCTACAGACGTGTCAAAGAGTTTGGCAAGCTCAAACACCGTTCGAATCGTCAGTGATCCGCTCGACCAACTCAAGAATCGCTCTCGAGGCATAAGAATCTCGGTAGCCAGCATATCGCAAATCCTCTCAAGCTCTTTACCTACTCTCGGGCAGCAAGAACCGCTCGTTTGAAGAGCAGCGTGCGCGATTTCGTGCGCGATTGTAAACCGTTTTCGCTGGGGTGACAGATCGGAAGAACAGCAGATCTTGAAGCCGCCGTCGCTTTGTAACAACTCACCAGAAACGGGCAATTCTTCGTACGCAATTTCGGTCACATTGACTTTTGGCGCAATGGAATTCAGGTCTGTCGGGGGGCACGCGACGCCGTCCAGGAGATGGTCTGCTACTATCTTAATTGCATCATCAACAGAATCGGGATTCCCCGCAATCCCTAAGATGCGCTTCGCCGCTGCGCTCTTCCATTGACGTCTCACCATTCAACATCCTCTACCGCAACATATTCTGTAGCTTCTTTGATGAGTTGCTGCCAGTATTTCGAAGCTGGCTTGGCGCGCTTCGCCACTGACTTTGAAAGCCCCGCCGACCTCTGCGCATGTAGTTCCGCAACCCTCACTCGCACCGATGGGGACTCACGCAAAAGTCGGCGCTCGACATCGTCCGTAAAGATCTTGCCCAAGCGAATGGTCTCCCATCTTGCCCCGGCGGTCGACGTAAATTCTTCGAGCGATTGCCAAATGTCTGCTGCCTTCTTGAAACACGAAGCGGCCCTTTCGGCTTCGCGGAGCGCTTCCAAACTGCGGCCGAGCTGCAGGAATGCCCTAGCTCGCATTTCTGTAATCTCATTGTCATCGCTGCGGGAGTGTCGGAGCGCCTCTTCGTAGGCCGAGCGAGCGCCTGTCCAATCGCGCTTAGCAGCAAGGAGGTCGCCTCGTAGTATGGTGAGATCCATGTAGTCTTTGCTGCCTTCGTCGGTAATAAGACGAGTCGCCTCGTAAATCGCCGCTTCCGCTTCTCGCTTCCTGGCAGCGACGAGATAGGTGCGTCCAAGAAGGCTGTAACAATCACCTACTTCGGGATGGTTTGAACCGAACTCACCCATCCGCTTAAACATCTCGATCGCTTCCGTGAGATAGGCTTCACTTTTCGACAGAAGATCCCGTCTCCTACTGTTGTCGTGTTCAGCTTCAGCCTCCATCCGGTGCAGACGGCCTAGACACTTCTTACAGTAAGCCGTGTTGCGGTCCCACCCGATTTCCTCGCCTAACTTAAGGCTTTTTTGAGCTTCCGACCGTGCCTCAGGGAGACGACCGATCCGTTGAAAGACCCACGACTTGCCGCAGATCAGTGCTTGGGTCTCACCTTCAACCTCCAATTTCGTTCTTCTCGGACGACGCGCGGCGTTGATTGAAAGCTGCGCAGCTCGTAGGACAAGTCGCTTGTTGCCCGACGACTTAAGAAGCTTGTCCAGCCTCATAAATAACCTTGCCACAGGCCGAGGATATGAGCCGACGCATTTATCTGCCAGCGCGAGAGCGCTGCGCAATTGGCGATCAATGCTCGCACCATGGATGTGAGGACGCGATTCGAGATATCTCAGCATAGACTCAAGCGCCCGGCTCAGGAGTTCGTCTGTATCCGAGTTACCGGTCAGCTTACTTGGGAGGGGGAGCAGTCTAGTCAACCCATTCTCTTCAGAAATCACATTCGTCGTAAGCAACTCGCCTAAATCTGAGTGCAGTTTCGACTCACTGCAACCCACAGCGCCCGCCACGACCTCAGCGGGCAGGCCTTCGTCACACGCCTGGAGGATCAGGAGCGCGTCAGCCAAATCGTGCGGAAGATCGGCCGAGTCGACCACGGGCGGTGACCTTAGCTCGACACGTCTGCTGCGCGCCTCTGTGATCAGCTCGGTTACAGCATATTGAGCTCTCTCGGTAATCGCCTTCGAGAATATCCGGCTCAGCATGTCGATCAGACGTCTTCCGTCCTCTTCCCCAGCCAGTAGACGCGCCCGGAATTCAATATTGGTCTCCAATTGATGTTGTGGGCTACAGACGAGTGTGATTCGCCGAAGTAGATTGTAAGGACTGGAGCCAAGCGCCTGAAAGATTGTCGGGTGATTAAGTCTCTCACTGGAGCATAGGTTTTCAAACTTTGTGGTGTCCCCGTCAGCCTCAGCCGCGATTCGGAGAAGCGCTCGTAGGCATGACATGAGCGCTCCGCCACCGTCACTGTATACAAGCCGAAATTGTCTTTCCGTAGACTTGACCGCGCCTTTCTCGACCCTCCGCAACCACTCGAGTATATCTTCTCGCGTTGGGCTAAGTTTGGCCTCGATCAGTGCCTCTGGTGGTTTGGTGAAGAAATCCCACGCCGTCATTGCACCGTCAGAGTCGACACGGGGCTCCATCCCGACCAGCCACTGCCTGTGTGGGGCGGACAGCGCCCGCGCCATCAAGTCTAAGGTCTGATCGGTTGCGTAGTTTATCTGGTATAGAATCCCGGACCCGGTGGCAGGGCCCCCTACGGCACCCGAGACCGACTCTGCACGAGATGTACGTTCACCGATCGGCGTCCTCCTCCGCTTACCTGAACCAGCAACCACTTCAGACACGCTTGTCACTAATTATACCGCAACCCTTTACTATGCCCGAACACTCTCGTGAGCCAGGTCAGTCCAAGCAAATAGGCCGCGGCTCGGGAGTAGAGCTAGGTCTATGGTGGCACGGACCGCCACAGGATCCGAGAAATTGACACTCCGCCGTTGTGCGTGACTAAGCTTTACGGCAGTGCCGACATCCGCTACGACCGCAAGACGGAGGCATTCCAACGGCGGTCGCTGTTGCCCGCCGTATGCTACACTTCTGTGGAAGAGGTGCTGGTAGATGTTCGGACCCGATGACGTTCTCTGGGGATCTGCGCCGGGACAAGGCCCCGAGTTGCGGAATGCCGTCGAGCGCGAGACCGGTCACACCAGCGGAGCGTGGCATCGCCGCCGAAGTACGTGGCCAGGCCTCTGGTTCATTAGAATCATCCTGCTCGTCTTCTTCATCCTGACTCCCATTTTTGCCGCCTGGGACTTAATTTCTCCCCGAACCTTCCGGGAATTCGCATACGGGCCGCACCCGATTTTCATTCCCGCGAAAGATCGCCACCCGCATCCGCTCTCGTGGACGAATCCGCCAAGCAGCTCCGCCGGCCGGACACGGCTGCCCCGCAATTTACCCGAGGGCGAGTGAACTCCGGGGGGCGGATCTCTTGATGCATTATCTTCGACCACAGCATAGGTGAGCACACGGGGGGGCCAAACGACAATGCCATCGTCCGTTGCCTCTGTTCGCCCTTCTGACGCCCTCCTCGCAGCATCGCTGGCGAAACTCTGGCCTCATCGGAGCCACGAATCCAACTTCCTCAAGAGTCTCCTTTGCGTCTCCGGGCTACACCGATGGCAGCGCCTGGACCTGAGCCGACTGGTCCCAGAAAGAGATGTCCAATTTTGTCGGTGGTGTCCAAAGGTCAAAGTTGACGGCACGATTTATTGAGCCTGAGGCCGCCGTCCGCCCTTACGAGTTTTCGAGCAGCCACCACGAAAATCCCTCCCCGTCGCCCGGTTCTTACCCGACCCACAAACCGGTTCCCCGTTTCGTAACTGTGTGAGATACAGCAGGTTAGTTCCGGGTGGTCTGATTGTGCCCGTCCACTACACCCCTCATGCTCGCGAACGAGCCGGACTAAACACCACACGTGAGCCAAAGGCAAAATTTTTTTCGCACCCTTTGGGACTTTTTGCCTTTTTTAGGCTCCTTAGTAAATGAAGGGCAATCTTGAAGAGATCGGCCCTCCGCCCGCAGGCCCAGCAACAGGTCGCGCGTATGCGGGAGCGGACGGAGAAGATCGTGATTATAACCTCGACTGAACCGCGGATTGACGGCTATTGGATTAGAGCCTACAAAGGCATTGTCCAAGGACAGACGTGGGACGGATTGCTCCGTAATGGCGAGGAGATCGGAGCGAACGCCGTACTCAACACGTCTTTCGACGACGCGCTAGACATCGACACGCTGTTCCACGGCTCCGCCGTGGTACTGAAGCGCGTACACCTGCCCGGCTTGCTACCTCAAAGGCCAGAACGCCGCAAACCGTCGCATCGACCCCGGAGATCCCGATGAAAACTGACAGGCCCCACAGTTCTCAGCTCACTTCCCTGCCAATGGAGCGCATCGACCGCATGATCCTGCTCCTCCGCAGGCAAAGGGTGATTCTCGACGCCGATTTAGCAATCCTTTACGGCGTCACAACTAAAGCCTTCAATCAAGCAGTCAAGCGCAACCACGAACGATTCCCGTCTGATTTCATGTTCCGACTCACGCTGGAGGAAAAGGCCGAGGTGGTCACAAACTGTGACCACCTTCGCAAGCTCAAGTTCTCACCAGTCCTCCCTGCGGCCTTCACAGAGCACGGCGCAATCATGGCCGCAAGCGTGCTCAACTCACCGCGAGCCATCGCCGTCAGTGTATACGTAGTGCGGGCCTTCGTACGACTTCGCGAGGCCATGATCAGCCAACGGGAATTTGCCAGCAAGCTCGCCGAGCTTGAGAAGAAGCTCGTGGAGCACGATGAAAAATTCGCCGAGGTCTTTGAAGCAATCCACGAACTTATGCAACCGGCGCCGGTCCCGCCCAAGGGCCGCATTGGATTTACTGCTTCGGAGGAATAGCCATCATGGAAACAGCGCAAGTCCGGTTCAGCACGCTAAATCAAGAGCCCCCGCATCAGCCCGAAGTGGCTAGTTTCGAGGCCACTGTGGACGTAAAGACCGCGGCGCGATTTCTTGGAGTCAGCCCTTCGCTGGTGTATGCTTACGTCGAGCGAAAGCAGATTCCCCATTTCCGAATGATGGGCCGCTCGATCCGGTTCAGCTTGTCTGAGCTGGAAAAGTGGCGGCGACAATTCTTTGTGAATGGAGGAATCGATGAGTAAGAGAGGAAGACCACGCAGGAGAGAAGGGACGGTGTTCCCACGAGAGGGCTCTATGTTTTGGTGGATTCGTTATCCGAACCGCGAAGGCAAGATTATGAGAGAGTCCTCTGAAACCACCGACAGGGAAGAGGCCGAGCGTTTTCTTCGCGCCCGGCTCGATGCACGAGACGAAGGGCGGCTGCGTATCGTCCTGTCAGGTAAGAACCTCACCTTCAATGAACTCGCAGATTGGTTTCTTGAGAAATGGTCCAAACCACCAATCAGATCGGAGAACACTCATGCACAAAACTTGAACGCCTTAAAACATTTGCGTCCTGCCTTCGGCGGCCTTTTGCTTTCAGATATCGCGCCGGAGGCAATCGAAGACTACCTTCGTGGCAGGCTGACTGCCCGCCGAAAGATACAAACCAAACTCGGAATTCGGCATGGCGGACCGTTGAAACCCTCAACGGTGCACCAGGAGTTTCGCGTGCTTACACGAATCCTGAACGTCGCAATCAATCAACGGCGGCTGGCGGCGAATCCGTGCAACGTCGTCGAGTTTCCGGTCTCCGTCAAGAACGCGACCCGCAAGCCGCATTACATGACAGGCAGTGAGCAGGTAAAAATCGAGTTCAACGCCCCGAACTATCTGAAGAACGTCATCGTCATCATGACCGAGATGGGCCTCCGCCCATTCAAGGAACTGATGCCGATGCTAAAGTCCAAGGTTGATCTGGAAAACTCGGTGGTCCATATCCCCGATTCCAAGACGCCCAGCGGGGTCACCGATATGCCTATGACGGAGCTTGCTCGGCAGGCCTTCAAAGCCCAGATCGATGCGACTCCGGGCTCGGAGTACCTGTTCCCTTCGCCCAAACCAAAAGCCAAGAGGCCATTCCTGACCGCCTTGCGGAAACCTTGGGCGAAAACCCTTCGGCACGCTGGCGTGCCGTACTTCTCGCTGTACGAGCTACGTCACACGTTCGCAACGAGGCTGAGCGCGGGAGGCGTGGCCGATCATTTCGTCACCCAGATGCTCAGGCAAGGCGATGCGAAAGTCTTCAAGCGTTACAGCCAAGCCAAGCTGAACATGATGCGCGAGGCCCTGGCAAAGCTGGACCGCCACGCCAACGAGCACCAACAGATTTTTAGCACAGTAAGGCCAAACTGATCGATTTTTCGCACATTTTTCGCACAGTTGGGCCAATTTCACAGGCTATGGAAAACGAGGAGAGATTGAATCAGAAGGATTTAGCTGGCGGGGACGACGGGGCTCGAACCCGCGACCTCATGCGTGACAGGCATGCGTTCTAACCAGCTGAACTACGTCCCCTGGAAATTAACCCTTGGAAAGCAATGACTGGATCTGCATGTTGCGCCATAGCGCGACTAGCCTTGACCAGTCACTCTCAAACAATTATACGCGACATCGTAAGTTCCGTCCTCAGCATCAGGAAAAATCCTAATCCGTCGATGGATGAAGGTGAGATAGGAGGACGGCTTGCCGTTCCCTTGATCACCGCCCCGAAAACCAACGAGGGTAGGGCAAGCTCTACCCCTACGCTGCCTAACTGGTGGGCGCCGAGTGATTCATCCGGTCGAGGTAATGGATCTCTCCGACCTCGCGCAGCCTCGCGGCTGCGGTTTCTGGCGTGATGTCACGCTGGGGCATATTCAGCAGCTCGTATCCCACCATAAATTTCCGCACCGTTGCCGAGCGCAATAGCGGAGGGTAGTAGTGGGCGTGAAAATGCCACTCTCGATGCTCTGCTCCATCCGCTGGCCCCTGGTGAAATCCCATCGAATACGGAAAGGACGTTTGAAAAAGGTTGTCGTAAAGAATGGTGATGCGCTTGAGAATACCGGCAAGGCTCCGCCGCTCCCCGTTACTGAGCTCCGCCATCGTGGCGAAGTGCCGTTTGCTGAGGAGGAGCGTCTCAAATGGCCAGATCGCCCAGTAAGGAACCGCCACGGCAAAATCATCGTTTTGGCATACCATCCTTGCGGCCAGCCTCGATTCTAGCTGCAAGTAGTCGCAGAGAAGGCAGCCCCCGTGCGAATTGAAATAATTCTCGAATGAGGTACGCTCTTTGGCAGGCTCATTTGGCAGGCTCTCGTTAGCCCAAATTTGGCAGTGGGGATGCGGGTTGCTCGCGCCCACCAAGGCGCCGCGATTCTCAAACACCTGAACGTGACGGGCCCGTGGAAGCGAGGCAAGGTTCTTGTACTGCTCTACCCAGACGTCCACCACGTCGCAAAGCTCGTCCTCTGACATGCGGGGAATAGTCAGGTCGTGGCGCGGCGAAAAGCAGACAACCCTGCATACTCCGGCTTCGGAGCGTGCTACCAGCAACCCTGACTCATCCACGCTTATTTCCGACCCGTTCGGCAGGAGCGTGGGGTAATCGTTGTCGAAAACAAATGTGCTGGAATATAGAGGATTGCGGATGCCCCCGGCGCGCGAATTGCCCGGGCACAAATAGCAACTCGGGTCATACCGGGGCTGTTCTTCGGGCTGCGGACTTTCCACTTTCCCGAGCCAGGGACGCGCGGTTCGATGCGGGGATACGAGAACCCATTCCCGAGTAAGTGGATTGAGCCGGCGATGGGGATGTTGCTGCAAGTCTGGTGAATTCATGTTCGCGTGGCGGCCCGCGTCATTCCTGACAATTGTCTCCTCTGGCGACCCCCTCACCCGGCTCGCTATGCTCGCCACCCTCTCCCCCAAAGGGGCGCGGGCATTATCAAAAAAGTGTGCCGGACACGACATTAGCGTTCTATGCCCGGCGCGCGCGATTATATTTGCGAGTAGGGGGTCGGGGTAAGGATGATGTTCGTAATGTTGCTCACGATTCCTTCAAACGCGTATCTCTCGAGGCCGCTCAATCGCTTCCACGCGGCGGCTGAGCCGAAGGCGTTCCAGAGCCGGTTTCGTTCATCGAGGCTTTCGAACGCGAGCATGTAGGTCAAATTTGGAAGGCGATCCCCAATGAGCGTATCACCATAAAAGACAGGAAAGAATCCGGCCTGAACGAAAATATCAAACTCACCGTGGTGGAACATTTCCACTTTTCGCACGTGGTCCCGGTCGCTTGGGCTTTCGTAGGTGCGCAGTTCAAAAGTGCGCGCTTCGCGCGCCGCAGTCGCCGGAGGAATGGCAAGATGGGGCCGCCCTTCAAACGCGATCATTAGTTTGCTTTCCATCCGTACATATGCGGGTGACTGCGCGGGCGCACTCAAGAAGTCCTTTCCCGCTTCACGGTAAGCCGCGTCTGCGGCAAGTGCTGCGCTCAGTCCGGTCAATGCCTGAGAAGAGGTGCTCGGCATCAGCAGGTAAACCGAGGGGGTATCGCAGCCGATGAGTACATCGAATGCTCCCACCGGCGTGACTCCGAGGCGGTTCAGCGCGGGTATCAGCGCTGCGCGGAAAAAATCGTGCGCAAGCTTTACCTGAGGCCCGGAGCGCAGACGATACCGTCTGAGCTCGTAATACTGTCTCGCAGGAGACTGTGCCGCTCCTCCTCCACGTGCCGTGGTCCCAGTCGCCAGCGCCGTAGCCGCAATCGAGGAAACAAGAAAGTCGCGTCTCTCCATGTACTCTCCTTAACGAATCAATTGATCCAGACTTCACACAGGTGCGAGCGGATGGGGCGTGGTTGAAACCGCGCATTTCCACCGCGAGCAGCAATCCTGATGAGAAGCTCCGGCGTATGCCTATTCGTACGGCCTCAAGCCGCCGAGGCGAACCCGCGTTATCAAATCGCCGCGCCGTGCATCAAAGAGCCTTCATGTTACGACGGACAGACCGGCATACTCTCCAGCGCCTGGTCAAGGTCCGCGATGATGTCTTCCACGTCTTCGACACCTACTGAGATTCGGACTAGACCGCTCGTGATTCCTAGCCGGTCACGTTCGTCTTCGGGAACGCTTGCGTGCGTCATGGAAGCAGGGTGGGAAATAAGCGTCTCAACGCCGCCCAAGCTTTCGGCAAGCGAACACAGCCGCACGGATTTGAGCAGCGCGCAGGCGTTTTCCCGCGAGCCCGTCTCGAACGACAGCATGCCTCCGAACCCCGTCATTTGGCTCCTCGCCAGCTCGTGCTGAGGGTGCGAAGGAAGGCCCGGATAGTGTACGGTCTTCACCTTAGGATGGCGCTCCAGGTGCTGCGCCACGGCCAAGCCGTTTTCGCTATGCTGCCGCATGCGGACGGCAAGCGTTTTGACGCCGCGCAGAACGAGCCAGCACTCGAAAGGGGCGGGCACCGCGCCCACGGCGTTCTGGAGAAACCGGATGCGGCCCGCTACATCTGGATTATTGACGATGACCGCGCCTCCCACTCCGTCGCTGTGGCCGTTCAGATACTTGGTCGTACTGTGAACAGCAACATCCGCTCCCAGCGCCAGCGGGCGCTGGAAATAAGGGCTCATAAAGGTGTTGTCTACGGCAACCAGGATTCCGCGCTCGTGCGCCAAGTGGCTTATCGCACTGATATCCGCAATCTCCATGACCGGGTTAGTTGGCGTCTCAATGAACAGCAGCCGCGTGTTGGGGCGGAGAGTGCGATCCACGTCATTCACCCGGCGGGTATCCGCATAGTCGAAACTAAGCCCGTAATCTCTCAGAACGCGCTCGAACAAACGGAACGTGCCACCATACAGATTCCGGCCTGCCACCACGTGATCGCCGGTCCGGAGCAAGCCGGTTACGGCGTGGATTGCGGCCATCCCCGAGGAAAATGCAAAACCGAATGCACCGCCTTCGAGCGCGGCGAGGTTGCGCTCCAGGGCGGCGCGCGTGGGATTTCCGGTTCGCGAATATTCATAGCCTTTATGGTGGCCGAGCTCGGTCTGGACATAGGTCGAGGTTTGATAGATGGGAACGATGATTGCCCCTGTTGCCGGATCAGGCTCCTGTCCGATATGGATGGCGTCAGTTGAGAATCCCATAGCACATTCTGCAAGGCACGGCGTTCAAGTTGAGTAAACGGGCACGGTGGCCTCTTTCAGGAAGCGAGCGGCTTCTTCGGGAGGCGTTGGGTTGATGTAAAATCCCGTGCCCCATTCAAAGCCGGCCACCTTCGTGAGCTTCGGCATGATCTCGACGTGCCAGTGATAACAGTCGTCAGCGGGCTCGGGAATCGGAGAAGTGTGGATGACATAATTGTAAGCGGGTTTTTCCAGAACGTGGTCCAACCGCATCAGGATGTCTTTCAGGATCAGCGCGAGCTGCGAATACTCAGGCTTCGCAGACTCCTCAAACGACGAGCGGTGAACCTTGGGAACTATCCACGTCTCGAAGGGGAAGCGCGGGGCAAACGGCTGGATTGCCACAAAAGCGTCGTTTTCCGCCGTCATCCTAATGCCCGACTGCGTTTCTTGCTGGATAATATCGCAGAAGATGCACCGCTCCTTGTAATGGTAATATGCCGCCGCGCCCTCAAGCTCTTCCAACACACGCTTCGGCACCACCGGAAGCGCGATGAGCTGGGAATGAGTGTGCTCGAGTGAAGCTCCGGCGGCGTCACCATGGTTCTTGAAGATCAGGACGTATTTGAACCGCCGGTCTTTTTTGAGATCAACAATGCGATCGCGGAATGCCCACAGGACGTCCTCAATCTCGCGCGGGGAGAGGATCGCCAGCGTCTTTCGGTGATCCGGTGTTTCGATAATGACTTCATGGGCCCCGATTCCCTCCATTTTGTCGAAAACCCCTTCGCCCTGGCGGTTGAGCGTCCCTTCGATCCGCAATGCGGGAAACTTGTTAGGCACGACGCGCAACGACCAACCGGGCGTATCGCGGGCGCTGCCGTCGCTTCGGTAGGCCATAATCTCCGGCGGTGTCTTGGATTCATTGTTATAACAAAAAGGACAGAATCCTGTGCCGCGGATCTCAACCCGATCGCGCACAAAGTCCGACGGACGCTTGGCGCGATCCGTGGAAATGATGACCCATCGGCCCGTTACCGGATCTTTCCTCAGCTCAGGCAATCGATTACTCCTCTTTATCTCAGCTCTTAAAGGCGTCCCTGATGACGCGCACGTAAAAACCCGATTCAGCAGTCCAAGCGACACTCACGAGGTCAAACCGATAGTTTACAGCTTTTTGCTTCAGGCCCTGTATGTAGATTTGCGCCGCCGCAACGATTCTGCTCCGCTGGTTGAAAGACAGGGCCGCCTCCGGAGGGCCGGCATCGCCCGAAGTGCGAGTCTTGACCTCTACGAAGCACAGGATAGGTCCGTCCCAAGCCACGAGGTCCAGTTCCGCGGCGCCGGGACGGGAGCGCAGATTTCGCGCCACGATTGTATAGCCCATGCTGCGAAGGAGCCAGTAAGCCAGCCGCTCGCCCCGCCGTCCCGTTTCAAGATGAGCGGGCGCGGCGCCCGGACGGGACGGATTCAGGGCCGGAGCGGAGAGCACGTTCCGCGCGCGCTTTCGTTCCTGCCAAAGTAAGGTGTTATATACTGCCCGCGCGATGAACGCCATTCTCGAGCTCCGTGAGCGAGCGGTCCAGAACGTCAACCGCAAAATCCACATGCTCGGGTTGAACAATGAGTGGAGGCATTAGGCGCACCGTGCTTTCACCGCAGCCGAGCACCAACAGACCTTTTTCGAATGCGCTCCGCACCACTCTGTTGCGGAATTCGCCATCAGGCTCGCGCGCCACTTGGTCCTTCACCAGCTCGATACCCACCATCAATCCCAAGCCTCGCACGTCGCCCACCATCGGGTGCTTCTGCGTGAATCCGGCGAGGCGCTGCATCAGGTACTTCCCCATGCGCTCCGCGTTAACAGCGTATTGCTCCTCGATGAGCCGGATGGTTTCCAAAGCCGCTGCGCAGGCAAGAGGATTGCCACCAAAAGTAGAGGCGTGAGCGCCGGGCGCCCAATCCATAATATCGGCGCGCGCTACCGTCACACCCAGCGGCATGCCTGACGCAATCCCTTTTGCCGCCACAAGAATATCGGGTGCAACCCCGAAGTGGTCACAGGCCCACATCTTGCCGGTTCGTCCCATACCGCACTGAATTTCATCGAATACCAGAAGAATGCCGTGCCGGTCCGCAATCTCGCGCAGACGCCGCAAAAATCGTATGGGTGGAACAATGTATCCGCCTTCTCCCTGGACGGGCTCGACGAAAATCGCGGCGACTTCTTGGGGCGGCGAGGTTGTCTTGAAGAGGACGTTTTCGATGAAATCGGCGCACGTACACGCTCGCTCGCAGTCCACGGCTTTGCAGCCGCAGGGACAGCGATAAGGATAAGCAAACGGCGCATGCGCAACGCCCGAAAGCAGTGGGCCAAAGCCGGCGCGCTGCACGGGCTTGCTCGCGGTGAGTGAAAGCGATCCACAGGTCCTTCCGTGGAAGCATCCAAAAAATGCGATGATGCGCTCCCGCTTGGTGTGATAGCGGGCGAGCTTCATGGCCGCCTCGATGGCCTCCGTTCCGGAATTGCCGAAGTACACGCGCTTAGGGAAATTGCCTGGAGCGATTTCCGCCATCTTTTCGGCAACGGCGGCGAGCAAAGGGTAATAAAAATCCGTGCCGGACATGTGGATGAGAGTTCCGGCCTGGCGCTGGATCGCCTGCACCACGGCAGGATGGCAATGGCCGGTGGAAACAACGGCGATGCCGGCGCTGAAATCGAGGAACGTGTTCCCGTCCACATCCTCGACCAACATCCCCTCGCCTCGTTTTGCCACCAGTGGATACTCGCGGGCATAGGAAGGCGACACGAATTTGTGGTCGAGGGCGAGAAGCTTCTGCGCCTCGGGTCCGGGAAGCGCGGTCCGAATCTGGGGAGATTTTCCTTCCATATCGTGTTTCTCCAATCTGATTCTGAATAACAGAACGACGCAAATTGTAGCGCAGCCCTTCAGGACCGCACATGCCGGTCCCGCTCGGCGGGACTGGCGCTACATCAAATCCGCAATCACTTGTGGCGCTCTGTCTAGCTTAGCAGGACGCTGCGAGCCGATGGAGACGGATGGGAGGCGAGGGGCCGCGGGTGAGGGGCGTCGTTCCGGCATAGCGGAAGCCATGCTCTGATACGCTGCGCGCGAATATAATGTGCGACGTTTGGCCGGAAGCAGGTGAGGTAATCGCATGCCGTCAAGACGGGTCATACACGTCTCCACCGCGTTCCGGCTTTTGTATCTTCGAGAACAATGCCAGCTTGCGACAAACTTTCGCGGATGCGGTCCGAATCCGCATAGCTGCCCTGCCGCCGGGCAGCGTTCCGGAGACTGATCTGCCGTTCAACTTCTTCGTCAGACAATGCGTCAGGCGATCCGTTCCGTCCGGGAATCTCTGCTTGAAGCGCCGGTTGCGAAGAGAGCTTGTCTGCCTCGATCCGGGCGAGCTTCGAGCCGTCTCGATCTTCGACCACAGCAAAAATCCGGTCCCACTGCTCGATGGTCTGGAGGCATTGCTGCCGGTTAGCTTCCTGGAGCTTTCCCTGATCCAGCGCCGTGTTGGCTTCGGAAATCAGCACAAAAATCGCCGCCAACGCCTCGGCCGCATTGAGATTATTGTCCAGCGCCGCCTCGAAAGAACGCCTTGCTTCTCCAGCCTTCGCCGCAAGCTCCGGGTTTTCGCCTGCCGGGAGTTTCTCGGAAGACAGCCGGAAACAGAAATTTCTGAGCCGCTCAATCGATTTCTGCGCCTGGTGGAGTCCGTCCAGGGTGAAATTCATCGGCTTGTGGAACGGGACAGACGCCAGCAAATAGCGAATCGCGGACGGCTTATGACCTTGCGCAAGGAGATCGCGCAGGGTATAAAAGTTACCCAGCGACTTCGACATTTTCTCGCCGTTTACAATGAGATGCTCGGCGTGAAGCCAGAAGCGCGCGAAGCGTTTACCTGTCGCACCCTCGCTTTGGGCAATCTCGTTTTCATGATGGGGAAAAATCAGGTCGACACCGCCAGAATGAATGTCAAAGGTGTCGCCAAGATACTTCAAGGCCATCGCGGAGCATTCAAGGTGCCATCCCGGCCGCCCGGGGCCAAATGGAGATTCCCACGATGGCTCGCCCGGCTTCGCCGCCTTCCACAAGACGAAGTCGCGTGCGTCGTCCTTCTGATATTCATCCGCGTCCACGCGCGCTCCGGCCCGATTACCAGATAAATTGATTTTCGAGAGCTTGCCGTATTCCGGAAAAGCGGATATGCGGAAGTAAACCGAGCCGTCGCTGCGATAAGTTAGCCTTTTCTGCTCGAGCGCTTCGACGAGCTGGATCATGGCGGGAATGCAATCCGTTGCCCGAACCACAATTTCCGGCGGTTCCAGGCCAAGTATGTCCCGGTCGGACAAAAACGCGTCGATGAATTTCTGCGTATAATCCCGCAAAGAAATTCCCGCGGCTTGAGAATTCTGGATGGTTCGGTCGTCTACATCCGTGAGGTTCATCACCTGCCGGACGGTGTAACCGGAATATTTCAAGTAACGCCGCAGGATATCTTGAAACACGAAGGTGCGAAAATTGCCGATGTGGGCGTAGTCATACACCGTCGGACCGCAGGTGTAAATCCGGACTTCGTTATCCACCAGCGGCTGAAACTCTTCCAGCACGCCCGAAAGCGTGTTGTACAGCCGTAAGCTCATGGTCATCTTAGCCGCGAAGGCGGATGCCAAGGGGCTGCAAGGCTCCCAGCAGCTCTTGGCTTGCGGCGGCGATCTCCTCTCCGCTGAGCGTATGGTCCTGGCTCTGAAAGGTGGCGCGCAACAGAAGACTATAATGCTGTGGCCCTATCGTGCCGTCCCGAAATAGCTCGAGCGGCGTGAAACAGAACAGCTCCGGCAGTGAGAGCTGTTGCAAGGCCTCGGTGATGCCCGCGAAGCCGACCTGTTCCGGAACCCTGAGTGAAAAATCCCGCTGGACCGCAGGAAACTTGGAAAAGGGCTCGAATGATTTGGGCTTTATCGAGAATTCAAGCAGACGTTCGAAATCAATTTCAGCGATCCACACCAGCCGCCGCAGTTTGTAGGCGGCGAGCAGGCTACCCGCAAGCTGGCCAAATGCGCCAAGCAGGTCTTCTCCGCGCAGGAATTCGGCATTCAGCCCCACCGCCACACGCTTTATTTCGCCCGCTTGGAACGGCCCTGATGTGCCGGCAATCGCGGGGCCATCACTCCCGGCGCCGGTCGTCGCCACTCTGAACCTCAGTCCCTTGATGGCAAAGACATCGAGGAGAGCTGCCAGATCTCCTTTAAGATCGAAAACGTCCAGATCGCGGGCGTCGTCGTGCACCGTCTGGTCCCGCCTGCGGCCAGCGAGGCCGAGAGAGAGCACCCAACGCTCGCGCGGCCCACCGCTCGAATTCCAGTAGATCTTGCCTATCTCAAAAAATCGCAAGTCCTCGCAATCGCGGTCAAGGTTCCATTTGAGCGCCGCCAGCATACTGGGAATAACGCTGGTGCGCAACGAGGAAGCCTCCTGGCTGAGCGGATTTTCGAGCTCCACAGGAGACAGGTCGCTGAAGAGAGCGCTTTCCGCAGCGTCAATCATGGAAGAGGTTTTGATTTCATGGTAGCCCAATTCCACCAGCCTCCGGGCGACAGCCAACTCTTTCTCCCGTAAGATATCGTCTTCGGGACGCGGGGGCGCGGGCAACACCCGGGCGGGCAGACGATCATAGCCAAAATGGCGCGCGACTTCCTCAATGAGATCGACTTCGCGAGTTACATCCAGCCGGAAAGATGGCGGCGTCACGCCCCAGCCTTCGGTTCCACGCCGTTCGACGACGAAACCGAGCGAACGCAGGATGCGCTCCACATCCTCCCAGACGATTTCGGCGCCCAAGATCCGGACAATCTCACGGCGCCGCAAGCTGAGTTTCTCGCGGCGCATCCGTCGCGGATATACATCCAACAAGCCGCGCAGGATTTCACCGCCGGCCAGCTCTTTGACGAGCAGGGCGGCGCGATCGAGAGCTACCGGCGCCATTTCAATATCCGCGCCGCGCTCGAAGCGGTGAGAGGCTTCCGTGTGCATTCCCAGACTCTTGGCCGTGCGGCGGACGGAAAGCGGATCGAACCAGGCGCTCTCCAGCAGCACCGATTTGGCCCCCCCGGAAATCGCGGAGTTCTCACCGCCCATAATTCCTGCGAGAGCCACCGGGCGCTCGGCATCAGCGATCACCAGGTTCTCCTGGGCCAGCTTGCGCTCCTGGCCGTCGAGAGTCCTGAGGGTCTCACCGGACCGCGCGCCCCTCACCACGATCCGGTGCTGGCGAATCGTGCTCAAATCGAAGGCATGCAAAGGATGGCCGAGTTCCAGCAGCACGTAGTTCGTGATATCCGCTACATTATTGATGGCGCGCGCGCCCGCGGCTTCCAACCGCCGCGCCAACCACTCGGGTGAGGGCTGTACCTCGATGTTCCGAACGATCCGGCAGCAGTAGCGGGCGCAGAGATCGGGATTCTCAATCTCAACCGAGACCTCACTGGCGGCGGGCGTAGCCGACTCCTTGAACACGGCGCCCAGTTTTTTCAGCGGCAGCCGGTAAGCGGTGGCCAGCTCGCGGGCAACGCCGTAATGGTTCAAGCAGTCCGGGCGGTTCGTCGTGACCTCGATTCCCAAAATCCAATCTCCGTCAGACGAAGTAATCGACTCAACGCCCAGTCCAAGGTTCGTAAGCGTCACCTTGAGCTTGCCCGGCTCAGCAGGGAGATCAACAAAATCCTTCAGCCAATTAAGAGAAATTCTCATCGTTCCGTGCGCGGCACATCGATGCCGCTTTTGGCATATATGCGAGCAGCTATCGCTCGCCGTCGATTATTGTTGTTGTCCGGAGGGCAATGCCGTGAGTAGCCATCGGTGCAACCTATGGAAACAAACACCGGCCTCAGAGGGGTCGTACTGGCCCACCAAACGGGTGACGTTCGTCGAATTCACTCCCGGACTTCGACCGGCTGGCCCCTTGCGGGGCCGCATCACTACCGGGTAGCGCGGACCACCGCTTTTGTGGTCCGCGGCCTGTCCGGCGGGTGAGCGAAAAGCCGCAGACTGCCCTGCCAAGCGGGACAGCAGCCTATGCTACCCCACTTAGGCACCTAAAATTGTTCCAGAAACCTCATGTCGCTTTGTAAAAAGAGTTGAATGTCGTTGATGTCGTATTTCATCATCGCATAGCGCTCCACCCCCAGGCCGAACGCCCAGCCCGTATAGCGCAAAGGGTCAATCCCGCCGTGGCGCAGCACGTCCGGGTGGACGATGCCGCAGCCCATCACCTCAATCCAGCCGCTCTGCTTGCAGATCCGGCATCCTTTCCCCTCGCAAAACCGGCAGCCGATGGCCACCTCACCGCTCGGCTCAGTGAACGGGAAGAAGCTCGGATGAAAACTGGTGCGCGTCTTTTCGCCGAAGAATTTTCGCGCGAAGAAATCGAGCGTTCCTTTGAGATCGGCAAAGGTAATATGGGTGTCCACGGCCAGACCTTCGATTTGATGAAAAATAGGCGAGTGCGTGGAATCCGGGTTGTCCCGCCGGTAGCATCTGCCGGGAATAATGATATAAAGCGGAGCGCCGTGCTTTCTCATGGCGCGAATTTGGACTGGCGAGGTATGAGTGCGTAAAAGGGTCTGGGAGTCGATATAGAGAGTATCCCAGTCGTCGCGTGAAGGATGAGACTCCGGAATGTTCAGTGCATCGAAGTTGTAGTACACAGACTCGATTTCCGGCCCGGTTTCAATCGTAAAGCCCAGACCGAGAAAAATGGCTTCTATTTCGCGCTGCACCTGGGTGACGGGATGAAGTGAACCCAAAGGGCGCCGGTATCCGGGAAGTGTCAGGTCCGTGACCTGGACCCGCGCCGCGCCTGGCGCAGCGGTACGGCGCGCAGCCGAAGCTGTTGTTCCCGCCGCGCCCGCCGGCTCTTCCATCAGCGGAATTTCCGACATCAGCCCGGAAACTTCACAACTGGCGATCACCTTGCGGCGAAGTTCGTTGAATTGGCGTCCGACGACAGGCTTCAGCTCGGGCGGAGCCTTTTCCAGCCAGTTCTCGTCCACACAGGCCAGCAAACCCTGCTTGCGCGCCAGCCAGCGGTCACGCATGGTTTTGGCGATCATCTGACGCTCGGTCTCGTCGCGAGCGCCCTCACGAATAATCCGTTGCCGTTCCTGCTCCATCGCCGAGCGCACTTCGGCAAAGGCCGAGCGCACAGCCTCTTCGCCGGTGACCTGTAACTCGGCGAGCGTCTGCCGGACTGTTTCTTCAACGGTCATGGCGGGAGGAGCGGGGTAGCGCGGACCTGCGCTCTTCAGGTCCGCGGCTTGTCCGCCGGGCGAGCGAAAAACCGCGGCTCGCAAACACGCCGGTCTGCGCAACCCCAGGGCTACGGTTGAACGGCCTTTCGGGCCTCCGAGTCTGCAGCTTCCAAAGCGAGCGCCTTCTTCACGCTCTCAGCGAGTGCGGCAAAAGACGCGGTGTCCCGGACGGCGATCTCCGCGAGAGACTTGCGATCCAGCTCGGACTTGAGCATTTTGAGTCCATGCATAAACTGGCTATAAGTCAGCTCGTGCTGGCGCGCAGCCGCATTGATCCGGAGAATCCAAAGGCGGCGAAAGTCGCGTTTTCTGCGGCGGCGGTCGCGGTAAGCAAACCGGCCCGCGCGGTCGGCGGACTCCTTCATGGAGCGATAAAGCTTACTTTTGGTGAGGAAATACCCTTTGGTGAGCTTAGAGAGTTTTTTCCGGGTAGCGCGGCGCACTGTGCCGCGTTTAACGCGAGGCATGGGTTTACTCCTTTCGGTTACATTTTGAGGGGTGGCATTGAAGGCGAGAAGTTACCGCGCGATCATCGAGCGCGCGGCGCCTCGCGAAGGCACCCAGCCGTTAGGCCTTCCCACACCCTGAAAGCAGGTGTCATAAACAGGTATCAGGTGTTAGGTGCCAAGTGTCAGAAGCAACCCTCAGCCTCTTGGTGACACCTAGCACCTGACACCCGCCCTTTCACCTGCCGTACGGAAGCATGGCCCGGACGCGGCGAACGTCGGATTCCGAAACGAGCGCGCTCTGCCCGAGCTTGCGCTTCCGCTTGCTTGGCTTGGAAGTCAAAATATGGCGAGCGTACGCATGCCCGCGGAAGACTTTACCGCCTGCGGTCAGCTTGAATCGCTTTGCCGCACCCTTGTGCGTCTTCAGCTTCACTTTGGCCAAAACCATCCTCCCGTCCAATCCCCCACTTTCACGCGCAACTGTAGCAACAGCTTGACTCCGCCACGTGAAATGGCGACATAAAGCCGCCCCGACGCGCGCCAAACGCAGGTATTATCCTCCTGTGTTTTCCCTGGGCGCAGGTGGAGGCACGGCGCCTCCTGAAGGCACAACCGCAGGAGGAACAGGAACAGCCCTAGCGGGCCGCACCTGCGGCACAGCCGTTTTCGTTCCCGGCTTCTTCGGCGCGATGATGGCCGTCAAGTTGGGTCCTTCCTGCTTCGGGCGCGTTTCAACCTGGCCGGCCTCCGCGATTTCCTGAAGCAGCCGGTTCATCATGGTCCACCCAAGGTCGCGATGGGCCATCTCGCGGCCGCGAAAAGAGATTGTGGCCTTCACCTTGTTTCCGCTCTGAAGAAAAGCCACAATGTGATTTCTCTTGACTTCAAAGTCGTGCTCGCCAGTCCGCGGTCTGAACTTAACTTCCTTAAGCTCAATGGATCTCTGGTGCTTTCGCGCGTCGTGCTGGCGCTTACTTTGCTGATACAAAAATTTTCCGTAGTTGACGATCCGGCAAACCGGCGGGACCGCCCGAGGCGAAACTTCAACCAGGTCGAGCCCCCGGGCGCGTGCGGTTTTAAGGGCATCCCAAGGCGGCATGATGCCAAGCTGTTTGCCCTCCTCATCAACCACGCGAACTTCCTTGGCGCGAATCCTCTCGTTTATTCGAACAAAGCGATCAGCGATAGACTTTTACCTCCCAACCAGCTAGCCAAGGGCTTCGCCCTTGATATCCGTAGCGCCGACCTTCAGGTCGGCACCTGCCGGGCTAAAAGCCCAGCGCTACAAAACGCGAACAAGCTTCTCGTTAAACGGCCAATAGCGGGCTGACTTGAGGTTACCATTTAATAGCCCGAGTGTCGATAAGCTGGCGAATCCACGGGACAAATTGCTCGAGTGGCTGGGAGCCTGCGTCCCCGCTTTCCCGCCTGCGGACGGCGACGCTTCCCGCCTGTGCCTCGCGATCGCCTACCACAAGCATGAGCGGTGCCTTTTGGATCTGAGCGTCCCGGATGCGCGAATTCAACTTCTCATTACGGTCGTCCAATTGCACCCGCACCTTGGCGGCGCGGAGCGATTGAACAACGGTGCGCGCGTAATCGAGCTGTTTCTCGCTCACCGGCAACACCATCGTCTGCACCGGAGCCAGCCACAAAGGAAAAGCTCCCGCGTAGTGCTCAATTAACACGCCAAAAAATCGCTCCACCGAACCGAGCAGGGCCCGGTGTACCATCACGGGCGCGTGTTTGTGCCCGTCGCTCCCCACGTATTCGAGCCCAAAGCGGCGGGGCAGATTGAAGTCGAATTGCACGGTGGTGAGCTGCCAGGGCCGGCCGATCGCGTCCACCAGCTTCACGTCGATCTTAGGTCCGTAAAACACGGCTTCGCCCGGAATATATTTAAAAGGAATGTTCATGCGGCGAAGAGTGCTCATCAACGCCCCTTCAGCTCTCTCCCACTCTTCTTCCGTGCCGGCATAATGCCCGCTCTGTCCGGGATCACGCGCGGAAAGCTCCACCTGGTATTGCTCGAAACCGAAGGTCTTGAGCGTAGCCAGCGCAAATTCGATGCAGGCTTGGACTTCGCTTTCCAATTGCTCAGGCCGGCAGAAAATGTGAGCGTCATCTTGAGTGAATCCGCGCACGCGCAGTAATCCGTGCATCACGCCGGAACGCTCGTAACGGTAGACCGTGCCGAGCTCGGCAAGGCGCAGTGGAAGCTCGCGATAACTCCGCGAACGCGACCGGTAAATCAGGATGTGGCCCGGGCAATTCATGGGCTTAAGCTGATATTCGTCGTTTTCTACTTCCATGGGACCGAACATATTTTCCCGGTAAAAGTTCGTGTGCCCGCTCGTCTCCCATAGATGGCGCCGCATGACGTGCGGCGTTGCCACGAGGTCATACCCACGCACCAGCAGCTCGTCGCGCAGCCAATCCTCGATTTCCTTGCGAACGATCCCGCCCTTGGGATGCCAGAAAATCAACCCGGCGCCCGCATCTTCCTCAATGCTGAAGAGCTCAAGGTCACGGCCCAGACGGCGGTGATCGCGCTTTTTCGCTTCTTCCACCTGGGCCAGGTAGGCATCGAGATCCTTCTGGGCGAAAAACGCGGTCCCGTAGATACGTTGCATGGGGCGCAGATTCTCGTCGCCCTTCCAATACGCGCCGGCTACGCTGAGAAGCTTGAATGCTTTAATGCGGCCCGTTGAAGGAATATGGGGGCCCCGGCAGAAATCGAGGAACTTTCCGGTTCGGTAGGCTGAAAAAACCGGCTCAGCTTTTTCCCGGATCAGCTCACACTTCAGAAATTCCCCCATTTTCTCAAAAAGCTTAAGTCCTTCCTCTTTGGGAAAGGTAACTCGCTCGTAAGGAAGATCGGCCTTCACAATCTGCCCCATCTGCTGCTCGAGCTTTTGAAGGTCATCTTCAGTAAACGGCTTTTCGCGGTAAAAGTCGTAGAAAAAGCCGGTAGGGGTGGGCGGGCCGATCCCGGGATGGGCGTCCGGGAAAAGCTCCAGAACCGCCGCCGCAAGAAGGTGCGCGGACGAATGCCGGTAGAATTCAAGCGCCTCGGGATTTGAAGGCGTGATGAATTGAATAGGGGAGTCTTCTTCGATTCGCGACGCGAGATCAACAGCGTTGCTGTTCAGCTTGGCTACCAGAGCTTCAGACGCCAGGCGCGGACCTATAGATTTCGCGACATCGAGAGCAGTAACGCCCTTCGGGAATTGCTGAGTCTTCCCATCCGGGAAAGTGATCTGTATCTGTTCCATCCAGGTTACAATGCGGTCTGGCCTTCCCTAACGTACCAGATCAGGAACCGGCGGGTCAATCGAAGCGCAGAGGCGGCTTTATGCCGCCACATTGTGTGGCGGGCTAAACCCGCCTCTACAGCAGATCCAGAAACTGATGCACTACACGATCAGCTGTCAGGTCTCAACAAATCTCCGCTCGCCCTCTTTAGGGAAAGCTGTCATGCTGCTTCGCGACATTCGCGAAGCTATGAAAAGAACCCTGCCCTCGCCCCCTTTGGGGGAGAGGGCGGCGCGCAGCGCCGGGTGAGGGGGTACCGAGAAAATACACTGATACGCCGTGCACAGATCGAATGCGCTATGTTTAATCACCGATACCTGAAGGGCAACCGTTCATTGAGACCGCAGCAAGCTACCCTCTTTGCCGTGCTTGTGGTCTTGTGTTTGCCACTGGCAGGATTTGCGGAGCAACCCTCCAGTCTCAAGCCGCAAGGCTACGTGAACGATTTCGCCCATGTGCTCAGCGGCGATGCCGCGAGCCAACTCGCGGCTCTATGCGAGGAAGTGGACCAAAAAGCGCACGCGCAGATTGCCGTGGTCACGGTTCATTCTCTCGGTGGCGAGCCCATCGACATGTTTGCTAACAATCTCTTCACCAAATGGGGGATCGGCTATAAGGGAACTGACCGTGGGGTGATGATTCTCCTCGCCGTCAATGACCGCCGCTATCGGGTGGAAGTGGGCTATGGCCTCGAGCCTGTGCTGACGGATGGCCTTGTGGGGCGATTCGGGCGCGAGGCCGTTCCCGCGTTCAAGGCAGGCCAATACGGCGCGGGAGTCAGCGAGCTGGCGCTTAACGTAGCTGCAACCATTGCCCAGGCAAGTGGCGTGAAACTCGCTAGCCCAGTCGATGCGATTCCCACCTATCGGCAGAAGCCGCAGCCGATAAATCCCGTTCTTCCCTTCCTCGGCATTCTGGTGCTTCTGGGACTTCTCAGCTCATTTCGCTCCCGGTTTCGAGGTCCAGGAGGCCGCTGGCGAGGAGGACTGTGGGGCGGGCCGTGGCTTGGGGGTGGTTTCGGAGGTTTCGGCGGAGGTGGGTTCGGCGGCGGCGGATTCGGCGGATTTGGTGGAGGCGCATCCGGTGGAGGAGGAGCGAGCGGCGGCTGGTGAGCGCCCCATAGGATAGAGCGGCCCTTCGGGCATACAAATCTGTGGGTTCCGGGGCGCGGAGAGCGGGTGGCGCAGCGCGGCCTTACGGCCGCAATCAAAGTTATTGATACTGTGCCCTCTCCCTCGGGAGAGGGTGGGCCTCGGCCGGCGTTCTCTCCAGCCGGCGTGGGCCGGGTGAGGGGGTCGCCAAAAAGCTTGCCGAAAAAACAAGATTTCACGACCTTGCAATGCAGAGTTTCCCGTTTCTGGAAACTCTGCGGCTTTCGTCCCGGAACTCAAGAAGAGCCGCAGACTCTCTGAAATGCGAGAGTTTGCGCTACCCAGCTATTCCCTGTTCCCTGCCCCGCGGCGGAGCAAGTCCTCGATTTCGTGAAGGTAGGGCATTGAGTCGGAACAGGTGACGCGACTCACCACGATGGCGGCGGCAGCGTTGCCGTACTGCAAGCACTCGTCGACTGGGAGCCCCCGATCCAGCGCGTAAAGAAATCCGGCAGCGAACCCATCACCGGCGCCGATCGCGCTCACCACACGCAGCGGCAGAGGCGGCAGTGAGTACGACTGGCCGCCGCTATATGCCTCCACACCCTTCTCGCCGAGCTTGCGAACAATCAGTTTCACGCCTGAGTTCACGAGCACGCGGAGCTGCCCGGCCACATCGCTCGCGCCGGCCAGGAGCGCAATCTCCTGCTCATTGCCGAGGAGGACCTCGACCCAGGGCAGGGCGGCGCGAGCCTGCCGGCCTGCTGCCTCCGGCGAAGGCCAGGAGCTGGCGCGATAATCGACGTCCAGCACGGTGCGCAGCCCGGCTTCGCGCGCTACCTGGAGCGCGCTCAGCGTGGCCTCACGCGCCGGCGAAGCCGCAAGACTCGTGCCGTTGGTGACGAACATTCGCGCCTGCCGCGCATAGGCAAGTTCCCCGGCTCCCACCTTGACCTGCGCATCCGCGGGATCGCGCCGGTAAAAGACCTGGCGGAAGCTCGCGGGCGGGCAAATCTCCGTAAGGCACAACGAAGTGTTGTAATCTTCAGCCAATTGCACGTGCTCGATATCCACGCCTTCGCGGCGCAAAAAGCCGAGCAGAAAATCGGCAAGCTCGTCTTTGCCCACGCTGCTGATCATGCCCACTTTTAAGCCAAGCCGGGCCAGCCCGACGGCAATGTTCGCGCTCGAGCCTCCGAGGTGGCGTGAAAAGCGCTCCACCTCGGGAAGCGGGCGGTGATGCTCGACGGCGTATAAATCGTAACCAATGCGTCCGAGAACACAAACGTCAAGGTTCATCATTGCAACAGGCGCAGCGCTTCTTCGATCCCGGCTCCGCGGTGGACTAATGCCGTGAGCGCGCGGCTCATCAGGAACGGATCGAGCTCACCGGGAAAGAGTAAGTTCCGCCCAATCACGGCGCCCCTCACCTGCGGGCCAGCCGATAATCCTTGGGCGAAGTCACGGAGGGCTTCGGTGGGGTCTTCTCGCGCCGGGCCGCCCAGGAGAAGAATAGGAAGAGTCGTCGACCGGCAAACGCGCGCGAAATCGCTTCCATAGGGAAGTTTCAACCATACGCTAAGTGAGGATTCGCCCATCGCTGACGCAACACCGCATTGACGGATGAGCGATTCCATGTCGCGCAGCGTCTCATACCTTTCCCCGAGATTTCTTACTGCTAGAGGCTCGAGAAAGGCAGCCAAGCGGCGCCGCCGCAGCTCGTTCATGGCCGTCGCGCAGGCCAGCATAGTTCTTCCCGAGGCCGGGTCCTGAAGGTCCAGGCGCCAGAGCATTTTCCCCGCCTCGCACCGCAACTCGCGAAGGCGCCGCGCGGTGAAGCCCGTAAAGCTGTCCTCCATCTCGAAAACGGCTCCGGCGATGCCACCCCGGTTCATGCTTCCAGCGAGCACGCGATGGTCAAGAAAGCCCGGGCCGCCACGACGGCGCTCAAGATAGTTCAGGAGAAACAGTTCTTCCATCACGTCGGGAGAGGCCAGAACGCCGTCCACGTCCGGGTCCTGAAGCACTCGCCGGGCCCGAGACAGTAAATCGAACCGGTCGCCCATCGCCAGGGCATTCCCGCGAATCGCCGTAAAGCCGCGCGCGGGATGATCGAGAGCCACGAGCACCAGTTTTCCGTCAAGCGTCAAGTGCAAGCGCCGCTTCCGCCGTCGAGCCTCCTGTTCTACCCTTTGACGCCCATGGACGCGCAGCTCCGTGATTTCTTCAAAATCGGCTGCCGTCAGATGGCCGCCTTGCACTCCCTCCGGATCTCCAATAGTACGCCTTCTCATTATTTCTCCATAGCGTAGGGGTAGGGCTTGCCCTATCCTGGTTGATTTTCGGGCGGTAATCAAGGGGATGGCAAGCCGTCACCCGACGTTACCTTCGCTTCTGGCCAACGCATCCCGGCCATGCTTTGACACGCGCTTCCGCCTGTGTGAAGATTACGGGCTGGAGTTTGCTATGCGCACCGAGCGATGGGCCCGCTGGATCACTCTAATCATATTTATTCTACTGGTCTTTGCCCCGTTGTTTACCTCGGGCGTAGGTTTGCTCGTGGACTGGCTATGGTTCCGGCAAGAGGGCTTTGACGTCATCTATACGACTATCCTGAAAACGCAAGTTGGATTAAGCGCCTGGTGCGGCCTCGGATTCGTTGTCGTGGCCGCGCTGAATCTGCTCGTCGCCCGCAGGATTTCCCATCACGCCGGGTACCACCTCTACACCCAAATCGTCGAGTTCCCTGCCCTGGAACGGTTCAACGCCATTTTCCGGAGCGTCATCTGGATCGCCGTGGTGCTGGTGGGTTACTTCGCGGGCGAATGGGCCACTACCCACTGGCTGGATTACCTTCTCTTCTCCCACCCGGTGCGCATGGCCGAAGCCGATCCGCTCTTCGGACTCAACCTGAGCTTTTACATGTTCCGGCTGCCGTTCGTCTGGTTCCTTTACCATTATGCCTGGGCCATCCTGGTTGCGTGCCTGCTGAGCGCCGCCTTCCTCTACTTTGTGGAAGGCGGAGTATGGATCACGCCGCGGGGCGCGTCAATGGCGAGGGGCGCGCGCGCTCACCTGATGGTTTTGGCCGGCCTTGGCTTCCTCCTTTTCGCGTGGCGGGCGCGCCTCGGAATGTATAACCTCCTTTATTCGTCGCGCGGCCTGATCTTTGGCGCAAGCTATACGGATATCCATGCCGCCTGGCCAGTGCTCTGGATTTTGCTGGCGATTTGCGTCCTTACCGCAGGGACGTTCTTTGTGGGCGCCCGGACGAAGAGTCTCCGCCCGGCAATCATCTCCATCGCCGGTCTCATCGTAATTGCGATCCTCGGCGGCGCGGTCTACCCGGCGATCGTCCAGCAATACGTGGTCACTCCCAACGAGCTGGCGAAAGAAGAGCCTTACATCGCGCAAGCCATTCATTTCACCCGCCAAGCCTATGCCCTCAACCGCTTCGACGCTCGCGCCTTTCCAGCAATCCAGGACCTCAGCCTGCAATCGGTGCGCGATAACAGCGCAACCATCCGCAACATCCGGCTATGGGATCATCAGCCGCTCCTCTCCACCTTTCAGCAGCTTCAGGAAATCCGCACCTATTATGATTTTGCCCGCGTCTATAACGACCGTTACCAGGTGGACGGCGATGACCGGCAGGTCTCGCTCTCCGTCCGCGAGCTCGCCTCGAGCAGTCTCCCCGACCCCAACTGGGTGAACCAACACTTGATCTATACGCACGGATACGGCATCTGCATGGGCCCGGTGAATGAGTCTACTTCGGATGGCCTGCCGGTGCTGTTCATCGAGAATATCCCACCCGCATCCACCATCCCGTTGAAGATTACGTGCCCGCAGATCTATTTTGGCCAGCTTTCCAACAATTACTGCATCGTAAGGACGCGAGCCAAGGAGTTCGATTATCCTTCCGGGGAAGACAACATTTATACCGTCTACGCCGGCTCCGGCGGTATTCCCATTCACGGTTTCTGGCGGCGGGTGCTTTTCGCTCTCCGTTTCCAGCAAGTGAACATTTTGCTCTCCGGCTACATCCAGCCATCCAGCCGTATCATTATTTACCGGCGCATCCTGGACCGAGTCGGCCGCTTGACTCCTTTCCTCGCCTTCGACAGCCACCCTTATCCCGTCATCTCCCAGGATGGAGCCATTTACTGGATGCTGGACGGCTACACGACCTCAAATCAGTATCCCTATTCGGACCCCACCTCTGGCGTAGGAAATTATATTCGCAACTCGGTGAAGGTCACGATCGACGCCTATAGCGGCCAAGTGCGATTTTATATCGCGGACCCTACCGATCCCCTGATTCAGGCCTACGCCCGCATTTTCCCCGGCGTGTTTCATCCGCTTTCGGAAATGCCCGCCGACCTGCGAGCTCACATCCGGTATCCGCAGGACTTTTTTAGTATTCAGGCCAGCAAATACGCCGTCTTCCATATGACTGACCCGCGCGTTTTCTACAGCAAAGAAGACCTTTGGCGCGTCGCCAGCCAAACCAACGCCGGCGCGATGATGCCGATGACGCCTTACTACACGATTATGAAGCTGCCCGAGGTAGGCCAGGCCGAAGAGTTTGTCCTGATGATCCCATTCACGCCCGCGCGCAAGAACAATATGATTGCCTGGATGGCGGCGCGCTGCGATGCGCCCAACTACGGAAAAGTTCTCGTTTTTACTTTTCCGAAAGAGAAGCTGGTGTATGGCCCGCAGCAGATTGAATCCCGGATCGACCAGAACCCTACCATCTCGCAGCAACTCACCCTATGGGATCAGGGAGGGTCAAAGGTGGTCCGCGGTACCCTTCTCGTGATCCCCGTGCAGAATGCCGTCCTCTATATTGAGCCGCTCTACCTTGCCGCCCAGGCTGGCGCCGCGCTGCCGCAACTGAAGCGCGTGATTGTGGCTTACTCTGACCACGTGGTCATGCAGCCTACCCTCGGTGATGCTCTCGATGAAATTTTCGGTGGCTCCGTGGAGGCGGGATTGCCCGCCGGCGCGGCTGCGGCTCAGATACCCGGCCAGCCTGCCGCTCAGGTCCGGCAAGCCCTTGCCAGCGTCAAATCCCTCATCCAACAGGCTAACGACCATTTCCAGCGCGCCCAGCAGGATCTGCGCCGGGGCGATTGGAGCGGCTACGGGCAGGAGCTGAACGCTCTCGGACAAATCCTGAGGCAACTGCAAGCGAAATGAATTATGAACACTGACCGAGACCGCAGCCCTCTCCCAGGGGAGAGGGTGCCCGACGAAGGAGGGCGGGTGAGGGGTCTTTTACCATTCTGGTCGACTTTGACGTGACCCTGGAATTGATCCCGGTCTTATCGTTCCCTCCACAGCCTAAAACCCGCCGTTCACATGCACGTTATTCATCGCCGTGTATTGGGGGGCTTCCCCGCCTGCGGTCCGCAATTCGTCGTTAAGAATTCATAATTCAAAATTCCTTGTGGTAGATGATCTATGGGAGTATACTGGCTTTGGTATGCCAAAACGGGGAGCACCACCGCTTCAAGGAGACCTGCTGCAGGGCACTCTGGACATGCTTATCCTGCAGACGCTGGTGCTGGGTCCGGCTCACGGGCACACTATCGCCCACGTGATCGAGCGCCGCTCGGAAGATGTTCTTCAGGTAGAGCATGGCTCCCTCTACCCCGCCCTTCATCGGATCGAGGACCGTGGCTGGATCACCTCGTTCTGGGGAACTTCAGAGAATAACCGCAAAGCGCGCTATTACCGTCTGACTTCAACCGGCCGCAAACAATTGGCTGAACAGACCAGTCGGTGGGAGCAGTTGACGGGGGCGATTGCGCGCGTGATGCGGCCGGCGACGGAAGTGTGACGAGTGACAAGCCGGTAGCGCAAACCCTACTTTTGGGTCTACGGTTTTTCTTACCCACGGACCGCAGGGGGCGGGTGGCGCAGACATGCTTCGTATGTCTGCGGTCACTGCGGGTGTGGCGGGCAGCGCACCGCGGCCTTGTAGCTGCAACCGACGCTAATAGAAACTCTGCCCTCGCCCCCTTCGGGGAGAGGGTGGCGCGAGTCGGGTGAGGGGGTAGTTAGAAACCTTGCTAAAAAACAAGATTTCACGACCTTGTAATACAGACCCCGGTTTTGGCTCTGCCGTTCTTCTTACACAACAACGGCAGGGGTAGCCACAGTCAATCGCCTTTTGATTGGCCGTGGCCTTTTTCGTTCTTGGATTATACATTCTTGATATTGCTATCCAATGCAAAATCGCGAGACCCGCGGTCAGAAAAGCACTGACCGTTGCTACCACCACCATAGGCATTAACGAAAATGGCATGGAAACGCTTCTTTCGCCGCGAACACTGGCATCGGGAACGCTCCCGCGAAATCGAGTCGTATCTTGAGATGGAGACCGACGAGAACATCGCGCGCGGCGTGCCTCCGGAAGAGGCAAGCTATGCGGCGCGCCGCAAGCTGGGCAACGCGACGCGGGTCCGAGAGGAGATTTATCACATGAACAGCCTCGGATTCCTCGAAACGCTTTGGCAAGACGTGCGCTTTGCCCTGCGCCAGTTGCGCAAATCTCCGGGCTTCAGTGCTGTCGCCATTCTCACGCTCGCGATCAGCATTGGCGCCAACACTGCCATTTTCAGCGTCGTATACGCAGTGCTCCTTGAGCCGTTGCCCTACGCCAATCCCAATCAATTGGTCAGCGTATTTGAGGCAAACCCGCAAAAAGGGATTCCGGTGGATGCCTTCTCGTACCTAAATTTCGTCGAGTGCCGCGACTACAATCGCGTTTTCAGCGAAATGGCGGGCTACAACTCTCACGATCTCACCCTGACAGGCGCCGGCGAGCCTACGACCGTACACACAGTCTCGGTGACGGGTCAGCTTTTCTCTCTGCTTCGCGCCAGGCCGCTGATGGGTCGTGTCTTCCTTCGTGAAGACGGCAAACGGGGGGCGGCTCCCGTTGTTATCCTGAGTGAGAATCTGTGGCGGAGCCGCTTTGGGACAAATCCCGATCTCATAGGCCATTCCATCACTCTCGATCAGCGTTCGTTTATGGTGGTGGGAATCATGCCGGCGAGTTTCCGCTTTCCTCTCGACGCTGCAAGTGGCGATGTGTGGATCCCGGTGGTTCAAGACCCCCTCTGGAGCGGCTTTATGTCGGCGCCCGCGGGCGTACATTGGCTAATTACAGTGGGGCGGCTGAAGCCAGGTATCTCAATCAAGCAGGCTCAAGCCAACATGGATACAATGGGCGCGAGGCTCGCTAGAGAATTTCCTGGCCCCAATTCCGGATGGAGGATCCGTCTCGAGCCGCTGCAGAAGGAGTTCGCCGGCAATATGAAGTCCCCGCTTCTCGTTCTGCTGGGCGCGGTGGGTCTGGTTCTTCTGATCGCGTGCGCCAATATTGCCAACCTGCTTCTTTCGCGCGCTACCTCGCGTGCGCGGGAGATTGCCCTGCGGATCGCGCTGGGCGCTGGACGTAGGCGGGTGATCCGGCAATTACTCACCGAGAGTGTGCTCCTGGGTCTAGTGGGTGGCCTCGCGGGCCTCTTGCTGGCGTGCTGGGGCGTCCGCTGCATTACTTCGCTGCTGCCGCCAAGCCTGCCCCGCGCGCAAGAGATTCACCTCAACTCGTGGGTGCTGGCCTTTGCGCTCGCCCTTTCCGCGGCTGCGAGCATCATCTTCGGCCTGGCACCAGCGCTTTTTGCGACCGCTTCGAGCATGCCGGCAAGTCTAAAAGAAGGCGCCGCGCGCACGGGCGAGGGCGGTGGCGCAAGCCGCGCGCGCAGTTTGCTGGCAGCCGCGGAGATTGCGCTGGCCATGGTCTTGCTTGTCGCGGCAGGCTTACTCATCCGCAGTTTTGCCGCGCTCACCGCCGTCTACCCCGGCTTCAATGCTCAGCACGTTGTCACGGCTGAAATCTCGCTGCCCCGATTTCAATATTCAAGTCCGAAGCAGTGGACCGCATTCTCGAACGACTCGCTGGCGCGGATTCAGGCCGAGGCCGGTCTCCGAGACTCGGCAATCGGGATTCCGCTCCCCATTTCGGATCCCTTCGTCAATTTCGATTTTACTATCGCCGGCAATCCTCCGTTACCGCCTGGAATTTCGCAAAAAGCGCATTACGAAGCCGTCAGTCCAAGCTATTTCCACGTCATGGAAATTCCTTTGCTTCGTGGCCGATTCTTCAGCCGGCAGGATTCGCCCACTGCGCCGCGCGTGACCGTCATCAGCGAATCGCTCGCCCGTCGCTACTTTCCGCATCAGGATCCAATCGGCAGGCGGCTCATGTTTGGCTTTATTGGCTTTCCACCCAATGTGATGGCCACGCGGGAGATTATCGGCATTGTCGGCGACGTGCGCGACGCGGCCCTCCATCAGGATCCCAGCCCCATGATGTATGTGCCGTTTTCCCAGTCGCCTCTTTGGGGCGAGGAGATTGTGGCAAGAACTTCCTTAAGCACGTTGGCGGTTGCAGGGTCTATTCGCCACGCGATTCGTGAAATCGATAAGAACCTGCCCGTAACAAACATTCAGACTCTGCCAGAGGCGCTTAGGGATTCCATCGCGCAGCCCAGGTTTCGCATGCTGCTGCTGGGCCTTTTCGGCGCGATGGCGCTGGTCCTTGCCGCGGTCGGAACTTTCGGCGTCATCTCTTATTCGGTCGCCCGCCGGACGCATGAGATTGGCATCCGCATGGCGCTCGGAGCTACTCCTCGAAGCGTGCTGCGCCTGATTCTGGCAGAATCCGGGAAACTGGTTTTGCTGGGTTTGGCCGTGGGCATTCCGGCGGCCCTGGTGCTCACCCGCTTTCTTTCAACTCTGCTCTTCGCGGTGCACCCTGCTGACCCGCTTACTTTCGCCGGCGTCGCGCTTCTGCTGACAGCCGTCGCGCTCGCCGCCAGCTACATTCCCGCGCGGCGGGCTATGCGCGTCGATCCGATGGAATCGCTGCGGTACGAATAACACAGTGACGAGCGATCAGTGATGGGTGAAATAAGTGACGAGCAAGAATCCTTGTAGCGCAGCGCGGCCTCTGGCCGCAACCAAAGTTATAGATACTCTGCCCTCTCCCTCGGGAGAGGGTGGCTCGCGGCCGGCGCTCTCTCCAGCCGGCGCGGGCCGGTTGAGGGGTCGCTCGCCGAAGAATCTTGTCAAAAAAAACAAGATTTTACGGTATTGCAATGCAACGTTCGCCTTATAACGTTGCGGCTTGGGGGGGACGTAAGTTGGTAGCCACGGTCAATCGCCTTTTGATTGGCCGTGGGCTTTTGTCTGATTCAAGAAACCCACGGCGAGGAAAATCGCTCGCCGTGGCTACCGGCGGGCTAACATCATGGCATGGAAACGCTTCTTTCGCCGCGAACACTGGGATCGCGAACGCTCCCGCGAAATCCAGTCGTATCTTGAGATGGAGACCGACGAGAACATCGCGCGCGGCGTGCCACCGGAAGAGGCAACCTATGCGGCACGCCGCAAGCTGGGCAACGCGACGCGAATCCGCGAGGAGGTTTACCGCATGAACAGCCTCGAATTCCTCGAAACGGTCTGGCAGGACATTCGCTTCGCCATGCGCATGCTTCGCAAATCTCCCGGCTTCACCGTCGTAGCCGTCATTACCCTCGCACTCGGCATTGGCGCCAACACCGCGATCTTTAGCCTCTTCGACGCCATAATGCTTCGCAATTTGCCGGTTAAAGATCCGCAGCAATTAGTCCAGCTCACTTGGATATGTAAGAAATGGCCCAAAGCGGCTAAAATGCTCAGCACGGCCGGAGCCGGAAGTGTCCGCCCGGACAAGTACGGGCGGATGGTCGCTCCCTCTTTTTCTTATCCAGCCTTTCTGCGCCTGGCCTCCCAGGAGAAGATTTTTTCCGACGCGTTCGGATACGTGAATTACGGTGAGGCCAATGTCAATATCCGCGGAAGCGCGACGTTGGCACACGGAGATCTGGTTACTGGCGGTTTCTTCTCTGTCCTCGGCGTGCGTCCGATCCTGGGTCGTGCCATCACGCCCGCCGACGTAAAGCCCGGCGCTCCCGCCGTTGCGGTTCTCGGCTACGGGTTCTGGCGCCGTCATTTTTCTGCTGATCCGCGGGCGCTCGGCAAGTCAATCACGGTGAATCGTGTTCCGTTCACCATTATTGGGGTTGCGCCGCAGGAATTCTTCGGGATCGAACCGGGCTCCGTTGTGGACATCTGGATGCCACTGAGTCAAACGGCTTCTTTGGGACCGTACCCGGCCACGAGCTTCACCGACCGGGGATACTGGTGGCTTGCAATTATGGGCCGTCTCAGGCCGGGCGTAACGGAGCGCCAGGCGCGCGCCGCGCTGAATCTCGTCCTCGCCCAAGAATCGAGTTACGGGTTCAAGCCCGCTCCTAAACCCGATGAGATCCCACAAATTAGGCTTTCTTCATTAGCGAAGGGTCTGGATAGTCTCCGCACCCGGTTTTCTGAACCACTTCACCTGCTCTTCGCAGCGGTGGGTCTGATCTTGCTGATCGCTTGCGCCAACATCGCGGGCCTTCTGATGGCCCGTGCCGGAACTCGTGGCCGTGAGATTTGTGTGCGCCTGGCGGTGGGCGCAGGACACGGGCGTTTGGTTCGCCAGTTCTTTACGGAAAGCGTCTTGCTGGCAGTCGCCGGTGGCGCAACCGGCTTACTCTTCGCAGTTTGGGGCAGCCATGCCCTTCTTGTCATGGCCTCGCCGCTCGGCCATCCGATTCCCCTTCAAATCACTATCAGTCCGCTGGTCTTTGTTTTCACGCTGGCGTTGTCGATCGTAACGGCAGTTCTCTTCGGTCTCGCGCCGACGCTGCGGGCTACTAAAGTTGACCTCAATTCCGGCCTCAAAGAGAATCCTGTCGGAGGGCTCGCGACGCCGCACGCGCGGCTTCGATTTCGCAAGGTGGTAGTGATGGCTGAAACCGCGCTTTCGATGCTCTTGTTGGTCGGCGCGGGATTGCTGGTGCACACGCTGGTAAACCTCGAACGCCAGAACCTTGGCTTCAACCCGCATCACGTCCTCTTGTTTTATCTTGATCCGAGCCAGGTAGGCTATAAGGGCAAGCGCCTCCTGAACTTCTATAAAGAGCTGCTCAGCCATATTCGCGCGCTTCCCGGGATCGAATCGGCCAGCTTCTCAACTCACTCCCCGCTGTGGCTGGGAGGAGCGGCGACCTGCGGATTTGAAGCCGAAGGCAACACGCGGAAGGCCCTGGCTGATAGCTGTTCGTACATGGACACGATCAGCCCAAGTTTTCTCAACACCATGGGTATCCCGCTCCTGGTCGGCCGTGATTTTGGCGTCCAGGATACAGCCACCTCACCCAAGGTCGCTCTGATCAACCGCACGATGGCGCGCCAGTTCTTTGGCAACATTGACCCGCTCGGCCGCTGGGTCTCTAGCAAGTATGGGCCTTCGAAAGTTACCGTGGTCGGAGTCGTGGAAGACACGAATTACTACACCCTGGCCGAACCACCATCACCTGTTTTGTACCTGCTCGACGCTCAGCAGTCCCTGTCCGACCTTGGTCGTAGCGGCAGAGGCTTCGAGGTTCGCACCCGAGGAGATCCCCGGGAGTTCGTCGCCGCAATCCGCAGTACCGTAGCAGGTATGAATCGCGATATCCCTCTGAGTGATATCCACACGCAGGAAGAGCAAATGGACGAATCGCTCTCCCAGCAAAGGCTCTTCGCCCGTCTCTCGAGCTTCTTTGCTTCGCTGGCGCTTCTGCTGGTTTGTATCGGTGTTTACGGCCTGATGGCTTATGCCGTCACTCAGCGGACGCATGAAATCGGCATTCGCATGGCGCTGGGCGCTGATCCCGCCCACGTCCTTCGTATGGTTTTTAGAGAATCCCTCGTGCTCGTGCTGGCGGGCACGGCCGGAGGAGTCGGGCTGGCGTTGGGGCTGACGCGTTTACTGCGAAGCTTCTTGTTCGGTCTTCGGCCCAGCGACCCGGCCACGATCGTTATCTCTGTTGCAGCCATGATGGTCGTCGCCGGTTTCGCCACCTATTGGCCCGCGCGCCGGGCGATGCGCGTGGAGCCAATGGAGGCACTGCGCTATGAGTAGGTACCAGGTTTCAGGTGTCAGTTGGTCATGTCGCTTCGCGACAACCGCGAAGCTATGAACACGACCTCTGCCCTCGCCCCCTTGGGGGAGAGGGTGGACCGCGGCCGGCGCTTTCTCCAGCCAGCGCGGGCCGGGTGAGGGGTCCCGGCCGAGATTTTCAAGACAGGTCGTAGTGAGGACGGCGCACGGACCCTCGCAGTGAAGTGTACATGAGTGTACAATAGTGAGCATGAGAAGGGAGACGCACGATGAAAACAATGAACTTCACCGAATTCCGTAAGAACGCATCTGAGGTTCTGTACCGGGTCGAAAGGGGTGAGGTCATCCGTATCCTTCGCCACGGCAAAGCGGTTGCGAAAATATCTCCCGCAGAGCGGCGGGAGACGAAGCCCGCGTGGAAACAACCAGGCCTGCGACTGGTTATATCGGGGAGTTCGCTCAGTAAGGCCGTGATGGAGGAAAGGCGGTCCTCGCGTTGAACGTGTTTCTTGACTCATCGGCGCTTGCCAAACGATATGTCGAGGAACCCGGGAGCGACCGCGTGGAGCAGATTTTGATCTCGGCCTCGTCTTTAGGCGTGTCCGTACTTTGTCTTCCCGAAGTAGTGTCGGCGCTCTGTCGCCAGCGTCGGGAGAAACGGCTGTCACACCCGCAGTACCTGAAGGCTAGGGCAGCGTTGCTGGAGGAAATGGCGGACTCGATTGTTATCAACATCACGGACCGGGTGGTGGCGCGGGCCACGGAGCTTCTCGAGCGATGGCCCCTGAGGTCGTCGGATTCCCTCCATGTGGCCTCGGCGGCAGAATGGGGTGCTGATCTGTTTGTTTCTGCGGATGATAGGCAGTGCACAGCGGCGCGTGCTTACGGGCTCAAAGTCGAGGAGCTACGCGAATTATGAATTGTGAATGATGAATGATGCGTTACTCTCCGACACCCGCATGAAACAGAAAGCCCGGTTTTAACAGTCCATAATTTAGCATTCATAATTCAGAACTCTGATGGCTTGGAAGCGTTTTTTTCGACGTAATCATTGGGACCGCGAACGCTCGCGCGAAATCGAGTCGTATCTTGAGATGGAGACCGACGAGAACATTGCGCGTGGCGTGCCACCGGAAGAGGCAACCTATGCGGCGCGCCGCAAGCTGGGCAACGCGACGCGAATCCGCGAGGAGGTTTACCGCATGAACAGCATCGCATTTTTCGAAACGCTCTGGAAAGATCTGTGTTACGCGGGACGCATGCTGAGAAAGAATCCGGGCTTTACGGCCCTGGCGATTCTCTCGCTCGCGCTCGGTATCGGGGGCAACGCCGCGATGTTCAGCATTGTGAGCGCCGTGCTCGTCCGGCCACTGCCGTACCGCGATCCGGGGCGGCTCATCGACGTCCCCTACTATTATCCGCCGGGCGCGTTTGTAGCGATGCGGCAATGGAGCAGGACGATGGAGCTTTCCGCTGTCAGCCCCGGCATCCCGCTCAACCTCACAGGCCAAGGTGAGGCGGTGCGGCTCACCGGGAACGCCGTCTCTGCAAACTTCTTTTCAGTGCTTGGCGTGGGTGCAGAGCTTGGCCGGACGTTTCGCGAGGGAGAAAACCGGCCCGGCCAGGATAGCCTGGTTGTACTCTCTCATGCCTTATGGCTGAGCAAGTTTGGTGGCGACCCGGGCATCGTCGGCAGCATGATCGCGCTAGGCGGAATAGGCCGCCGTGTGGTCGGGATTATGGCTCCCGGATTCGCGTTCCCGGATTCGACCGCACAGTTCTGGATACCGTTGCGCCTTGACCCGCGGGATATGGAAAGCTACTGGAACGTCAACTTCATGCCCATGATAGCCCGCCTCAAGCCGGGCGCGACGCTCCAGGAAGCCAAGAGCGAGATCCGCTCAATGACCACCCGTGTTCGACTCCTATTCCCCTATCCGATGGGCCACGACTACAATGCGGATGCTACCGTTATTCCCCTGCAGGCTTCCCTGGTCCAGGGTGTGCGGAGCCGATTGATCATCCTGCAGTGTGCGATCGGGCTGGTCTTGTTGATTGCCTGCGTGAATGTCGCCAGCCTTCTTCTTGCTCGCGCCACGACGCGGCAGAAAGAGATGGCGCTGCGCGCGGCGTTGGGGGCGGCGCCAGGAAGGATCGTACGGCAGCTTCTCACCGAAAGCGTGGCGCTGGCGCTCGCGGGCGGCGCTCTCGGCGTGGCGCTGGCTTTTGGAGCTTTCTCCGTCCTCAAATTCCTGTTGCCCGCGAACACCGCAAACTGGACAGACGTTCACATGGGCTGGCAGATGCTCGTGTTCATTAGCGCATTGTCCATTGTGACCGGACTAGCGTTCGGTCTCGCACCCGCCGTCAGCGCAAAAAAGATCGACCTTGCCGGCACGATGAAAACGGGCGGTCAAAGAACAGCGGTCGGGGGCGGGGTTCGTCTTCGCAGCGCGCTCATTGCAGGCGAAGTGGCGCTCGCGGTTGTGCTGGCGGTCAGCGCAGGATTGCTGATCAAGAGCCTATGGCTTTTGACGAACGTGAATCCGGGTTTTCGGCCACAACACATCCTGACGCTGCGTGTCTCGCCGAACCAGTCGTTATGCCAGCAGCGCGCCGCGTGCATCGCGCTCTACGACCAGTTGATCGAGAGGACCGAAGAGGTTGCCGGCGTCACGGGAGTTGCAGCCGCGAATGCCATCCCGCTCGAGATGCTACAGACGGCTTATGCCCCGGTGAATCTGGAGGACCACCCGCTCAATCCAAAGCAAAATGTATCACCTTTGCTTGGAGCGTTCGCCATAACGCCAGGCTATTTCCGCGTCCTGCAGATCCCCGTCGTTGCTGGGCGGGCCTTCTCGGACGCCGACAATGAAAAATCCGCGCCGGTAGTGATTGTGAGCGCCTCAACGGCTCGGCGCTACTGGCCCGGACAAAATCCGATTGGCAAGCATCTCAGGCCCGTCTGGGACACGGCATGGAAGACGGTGGTGGGCGTTGCCGCCGACGTGCGCCAGTACGACATGACGGGCCGCGCGCCAAACTATCTCGACGGTGTTTTCTACATGCCTTACCCGCAGTCGACTAATAGCCAGCAGCAGCTTCCGGTCTCGATGACGCTGATCGTAAGGACTGTTGCGGACCCCGCGGAAATTGCCGGCCGCGTTCGCGAGCTCGTGCAGGAGTTAAATCCCAATGTGCCCGTCAGCGAGATACGGACCATGAAATCATTGTTAACGGAATCGACTCAGCAATCCCATTCGATGATGTGGTTATTTGTGAGCTTTGCGGGCGTCGCGTTGTTTCTCGCGGCCATTGGCTCTTACGGAGTGGTTTCCTACTCGACGGCACAGCGAACGTTTGAAATCGGCATGCGGATGACGCTTGGGGCGACGAAGAGCAATATTTTTGCGATGGTGCTTCGCCAAAGCTTGCGGCTGGTGCTCGCTGGCCTCGTTATAGGGATTGCCGCTTCGCTCGCGCTCGCCCGGACGCTAAGCTCTTTCCTTTACGGCGTCACGGCCGCCGATCCCACCACCTATCTGGCTGTCTGCGCTCTGCTGGTCGTCATAGCGGTCATCGCAGGTTTCGTCCCCGCCCGCAGAGCCACGCGCGTGGACCCGTTGACCGCCTTGCGTACTGAATAAGTGGGGTCTGCTTTTCTCGAGTTCCGAAGATAAAAGCGGTTGTGGCTCCCCCACAGCATGCAAAAAATCGCCCCGCTGTCTCATCTGTCCCCACCGTCTCAATCGAAACTGCTATTCTTTCACCTGCGCATGAATAGCCTGCTTCGCCGTCACATTGATCGAAAGCTCCGGCTGCTGCTCCCGCTGCCAAAGGCTGTCGGAGAGAGCAATCAGAGCGGCGAATTGCGCGAAGTCGCAGAAAAAATGAGGGTTAGGTCTTTCATGCGAACGCAAGGCCGGAAAACAGGCCCCTATGCCACGGGCTCATCCCCGTAAGTTACTGATTTTAAAAGAAAATTAGAATAACGAAGCCAAACGAACCCAAATTTTGGCCATGTCAAGTTCGCTCAACTAACTGAAAAAAAGCAGCTTATCGAGCGAAAGAGAGCGGCAAATCGCAACCCTTTTTGACACAAAGGCTTGCAAGGAAAGTTGGGGTTCGCTATGGCTTCAGTATGGCTTCGGTTTGGAAAATTGGCGAGGGCGTAACGCCGGCACGACGTCAACGCGTCCTCTTTGTAGCGCTGACCTTCAGGTCAGCATTTGGCCAGTTGCCGGTCCCGCCAAGCGGGCCCGGCGCTACGCGCCCGAAACTGAGAAGCTGTGAAAGAATCTGCACATCCCACCACAAAGACACTAAGACACGGAGAAAAGCGTTTCATTTTCAAGCTCTGTGCCTTGGTGCCTTCGTGGTGCAAACTATTTATTCACACGTTCGCCTCAAGTTGATCCCTTGAATTCCAGTCCCTGCCAGTGACATAATTCCTGCGCCCAAGGAGGTGGCTGTCAACATGCAAAAAAGCAGTTCGCGCTGTGCTCGCCGGAGTTCTTCGCCAGCCGTACCCACCATCAGTTTCCTAGTGGTCGCTCTCCTGGCGCTTACGTCACTGGCTTATTCACAGAATACTCGTGGCCCTCAGCCGGTTCCGCTGCCCCCGCCGGTCAAAGCGCCGGTCGATCAGCCTTATCCGGGCACGATCGGTTTGGCAGTTGCCGTGAACGATGTCACGCACCGCGTGATCGCTGTGCACGAAACCATTCCCGTTCAGCAGGGCAGCCTGACTCTGCTCTATCCCGAATGGATTCCCGGTAATCACTCGCCCACAGGACCCATTTCGGCGCTCGTAGATCTTGATGTCACCGCCAACGGCAAAAGAATTCCCTGGGTGCGCGATCGCGTCAATATGTACGCTTTCCATATCGGCGTTCCCACTGGCGCGAGCGTCCTTGACGTGAGTTACGAGTACCTGGCGCCCATTCGAGGGGACGAGGGCCGCATCGCCTTCTCGTCGAAAATTCTCGACCTTTCCTGGAGCGACGTGGTGCTCTATCCGGCAGGCCATTTCTCGCGCGACATCAATTTTGCGCCCAGCATTCAGCTGCCGGAGGGATGGCATTTCGCTTCGGCGCTCGAGGTGCGCTCGCAGCAGGGCAATCGCGTGGTGTTCAACAATACGCCTCTGAACACATTGATGGATTCGCCGCTATACGCCGGGGCCAACTTTCTGCGTGAGGATCTCTCCACCGGTCCTGACAACCGGGTTTTCCTCGATGTTTTCGCCGACTCGCCGCAGGATCTGGCAATCACGCCGGAAGAGTTGCAGTGGCATCGCAACCTGGCGCAGCAGGCCGCCAAGCTCTTTAGCTCCCATCACTACAGTCACTACGACTTTTTGTTCTCGCTGAGTGACACCCTCGAGTTAGAAGGGTTGGAACACCACCAATCGAGCGAGGATAGCATAACGGCGAACTATTTCACCGATTGGGCGGCGGGCGTTTACGAACGGGACCTTCTGGCCCATGAATACACGCATTCCTGGAACGGAAAGTTCCGGAGGCCGGCCGATCTGTGGACGCCCAACTTCAACGTTCCCATGCAGGATGACCTGCTGTGGGTCTATGAAGGGCTCACTCAGTATTTTGGCTACGTGCTCACGGCGCGTGCCGGGCTGCGAACCCCGGCCGAAACTCGCGATCTGATTGCCCTAATCGCTGCCGGTTTCGATATCAACCCGGGCAGAACCTGGCGCCCTCTCATCGATACGACGAATCAGTCCATTATGTCCGAGCGTCGTCCGGTAAGCTGGGTGAGCTGGCAGCGGCAGGAGGACTACTACATGGAAGGCCTTCTGATCTGGCTCGATGCGGATACGAAGATCCGCGAGCTGAGCGGCGGCACGAAATCGCTCGATGACTTCGCCAAACTCTTCTACGGAATTGACAATGGCAGTTATATTACCCGTACCTACACTTTCAACGACATCGTGGCCGCGCTCGATGCCGTTCAGCCCTACGATTGGAGGGGCTTTTTGCGCGCGCGCGTTTACCGGCTGACGCCCCAAACTCCGGAAGATGGCATCACTCGCGGAGGCTATCGCCTCGCGTACAGCGACACTCCTCCGGCATGGCTCAACAAAGGTTACACGCCCGACTCTTACTCAAGCTTCGCAACCTCGCTCGGATTTTCCGTCAAGGCCGATGGCGACCTGGGAAACGTCTGGTGGGATAGCCCTGCCTTCAAGGCAGGAATGACGCCGGACATGCACTTGGCGGCGGTAAACGGCGAAGCCTTCAGCCTCGATGTGCTTCGCGGAGCAATCAAAGATGCGGAGAAGAGCACGGCTTCGATCAAATTACTGGTCGAGCGAGGCAAGCAGTTTGAGACGATTGAAATTAATTACCACGGAGGATTGCGATACCCAAAGCTCTCACGAGTGGAGGGTACGCCCGACCGGCTGGACGAGATCCTTGCACCGAAGTGACAGCGTCTGCTAAATTCAGATAAGTTTTTCAAACGAAAGGAGCGGTGGGCATGGCAGTCAGCCAGGAACTCTTAGATATTCTCGTCTGTCCTTTGTGCAAGGCGCCGGTTAAGCTGACGGCAGACAGCCAGGGGCTCAAGTGTGGCCAGTGCCGCCGCGTTTATCCAATCAAGGACGATATCCCGGTGATGCTGGTGGACGAAGCAAGGATTGAGTCCGAAGGAAATCCCTCAGTTTCCGGCTCATAGCGGCGGCTTTATGCCGTCATTCTGCGTGGCGGGGTAAGCCCGCCGCTAGAATCGCGCCGCAAACTGAGGAATTACGTCCGAATAGCTCCGTGACGGGATCTCCAAACCGCAGACCCGAAATGAAACTGGGTTCCCTTCTGCCTTCCCTTCCCCCTGGATCGCGCCTTCTTCTGATCCGGCTGCGTTCCCTCGGCGATATCGTGCTACTCACTCCATCGCTGCGTCTCCTGAAGGAGTGGAGGCCCGATCTCCGAATTTCCGTCCTTATTGAATCCCGCTTCCACGATTTGCTCCGCGGAAATCCTCACGTGGATGAAGTGCTCAGCCCAGGCGAAGGCGGTGGAATCAGGCAAGCAGTGGCGAGACTTCGCTTGGTGCGCGAGCTGAGAAGCAGAAGATTGTCGCTCTGCATCAATTTGCACGGCGGTCCGGCCAGCACGTTCCTTGCACGGGCCTCTGGCGCTCAGTGGAAAGCCGCTTTTGCGCACTTCCGCAAGCAGTCAAGTTACGATTTTGCCATTCCTGATGCGCGGACGATTCTGGGGCAGGCGGTTGTCCACACGGCGGAACATCAAGCGTCTGCTTTTTTCTGGCTCGGCTTGCCGCGCCGGCCGGTCCCCGCCTCTGAGCTCTTTGTCAGTGACGCTGCCCGCGACGACTGGCGCGCCCGGCTCCCTTCACTTGGCGTTCCGTCAGGCCGCCCGTATGCGATTCTTCAGCCCTCCGCTCTTTATCCCACCAAGGAATGGCCCGCGGAGCGATTTGCCCAATTGGGTGAATACATCGAAAAGGAAGCAGGGATTATTCCTATTTTTTCTTGCGGGCCGGGCGAATCGTCACGATTGGACCGGGTGGAGCGTGCATCAGTCCGTCCCATCCGGCGGCTCGAGGGACTGAAATTGGCAACGTTTATCGCCGCGATATCAGGCGCTGCGCTATTTGCCGGCAACGATAGCGGTCCGGCGCACAGCGCGGCAGCGTGCGGCGTCCCTCTCGTCGTAATTTTTGGCTCGTCCAATTCACGGATTTGGGGGCCCTGGGTGCAACCTGAACGGTCGTCCAGCAGCGCCGCCGCTGCGCCCTTCCGCATCGTCCAGAATGAGTACGAATGTAACCCCTGCCGGGGTGACCGGTGTTACCGTTTCGACCGTCCTGAATGTATCTTGTCGGTGACGTTCGAACAGGTACGTTCCGCCGTGGAGGCGGTTCTTAAGGGAGTTTCGCCTCAAGCCCTGACGGCGAACAAAGGATGACGGCGATGACGGCGCAGAAGGCGGACTGGGCTCGTATTGTTCAGGCATTTGGCGGCAAGCGCGTTGGAGTATACGGCGACTATATGCTGGACGAGATGCTTCGCGGCGAGGCCACGCGAATTTCTCCCGAGGCGCCTGTGCCCGTCGTCCTCATTGGCCAGCCGGACCTTTGCGAAGCCTATCCCGGCGGGGCTGGCAACGTGGCCGCAAATGTTGCAGCCCTGGGAGGCGAGGCGGTCCCCTGGGGCGTCGTCGGGAAGGATGACAGCGCCGGGCGGCTCCTCGCCTTGCTTGCCAGTCTAAAGATCCCGTGCGCCACGCTGGTCCGCGAGACGCAATGGCTGACTCCGCGCAAGCTCCGGATTGCTGCCCACCAGCATCAGTTGCTGCGCGTAGACTTCGAGAGAGGCTCTAAAGCTTCCCCCAAGTCGTCCGCCAGCATCGTTCGATCCTTCAGCCGGCGGGCCGCCCGTTTGGACGCGCTGATTGTTTCGGATTACCAGAAAGGGTCCGTTACCACAGAAGTGTGCCAACGCATTTTCCGCCGCGCTCGTCAATTCCGCATCCCGATCTTTGTAGATCCCAAGCCCGCGCTTCCCGATCTATGCCGCGGTGTTACCGTGGTGACGCCGAACCGGCAGGAAGCGGAATTGATGGCCGGAATCAGCATGCGGGACAGCCGCGAACTGGAGCGGGGCGGCCGCCACCTCCTCAAGCGCTTCGGCTGCGAGTATCTCCTCATCACGCGCGGAAGTGAAGGAATGACGTTATTCGAGGCCGCCGGAGCGGTCCACTCGATTGCCGGCATTCCTCGCCCGGTGTATGACGTGACGGGCGCCGGCGATACGGTCATTGCAGTGCTCGCGCTGGCCTACTCCTCCGGAGCAACCATGCTGCAAGCCGCGAAGCTGGCGAACGCCGCTGCCGGCAGAGTTGTCTTGAAGTTTGGAACTTCTCAGACCTCCCGCCGCGAGCTGCTTGAGGCCATTGGCGGAGACCAGGCGTAATACAGCGCGTGTCTACTGTCTCGCAACACGAGCGAGAATAGCTTCCGCGATGACATAGGCGGCCCGGGGCCGGCTGAGGGCGCTTGTTCGCGCCGCCAGATGATCCCGTGCTGCTGAACTTTTCAGAAGCCGCTCAACCGTGCCTGAAATTTCGCCAAACGACCGGACCCATAGTCCCGCTCCCCACTTTTCAAGCCAAGCGCACGTGCGCTCTTCGTTGCCAGGAAGCGGATCGAGGGCCAGCAGTGGTACTCCGCAAGCGGCCGCCTCCATCACTGTTGCCCCACCCGGCTTGCTGACGAGAAGATCAGCGGCAGCCATCCATTCGTGAATGTTGTCCACCCAGCCCAGCACCCTCCAGCAACTTTTGCCAACGCAAAGCTTGCGCAGCTCCGCCTCGAGCTTGGGGTTTTTCCCCGCGATGAAAGCCGCCTGAAAAGGCACACGGACGCGCCCGAGCTCGGCGGAAATCTGGCGGGGCTTGCCAAAGCCTGTACCGCCAAACAGAACCAGGATCAGAGGTAATTCATCCCGGATAGCCAGCCGGCGCCGGGCAGTTGCGCGGTTCGGCAATCGGGCGTATACAGGATCGATGGGCATTCCGCTCACCAGGACTTTGGGAGCTGGCGCCCCCGCCGCCACCAATTCAGCCCCGAGATCGGGATGGACAACCGCGTAGAGATCAACCTCCGGCTGAATCCACGCCCGGTTAAAATCCATGAGCTCGAGGCCGGCAAGAAAAAACTGCGCCTGCGACTGCCGCTTGTGGAGAGCCGCCAGTTCGCACACACCTACTTCCGTCGCAACGACGGCCTCTGGATTCGTCTTTTGAATGTATTGGAAAAGAGGATGTGCTCCACGGGCATACAACCAGCCCGGCCCCGTCGAGGGCTGCTGGTGTTGGTAGCTCTCAATCCACCTCCACATGCCCGGCCAGTAGCGAAGCGGGATGGCATACGAATCATAATAGGCGCGGAACCACCACGTGCAATGCTGAATCGCATCAATAATCTCGACGGTGACCTTGGGATTTAATTCGTAGAGGCACTTTCGCACGGCTTCCGAAGCTCTGCGATGCGAGGCGCCATGCGAAGTCGTAAGAATCAGGATCAAGGAAGAAACTCGTTTATGGAAACAAAGCTGAAGCCGCGCTCCCGAATTTCTTCAATGATCATCGGCAAGGCGGTCACCGTGAAGGCGTGGGAAACTTCGCCCGGATTACGGGCGCCGCAGCCGTCGTGAAGCAGGATCACCGAACCGTCGCGGAGGCTCTTGAGCGTTTTGCGAACGATCAGGGCGGGAGTATTCTTTTTCACCCAGTCATACCCTGTATCCGACCATTGGATCGAGTGTATTCCCCGCTGGCGGAGAAGGGAGAAGAGCCCAAACCAGCGGACGCCGTAAGGGCAGCGAAAGATGTTGGGCCGGACGCCCGTTACCGCCTCGATCGCGGCTTGCGTCTGGTCGATCTCGCGGCCAATCCTCCCCCGGCTCTTCAGGTATAAAAAGAGATGCGTGTAAGTGTGGTTCCCGATCGTATGGTTTTCGCGGTGAATCCTGCTCAGGCATTCGGGATAGCGGCTCACCTGCTTTCCGTTCACAAAAAAGGTGGCAGGGACGCGGTAAGCTTTGAGGATATCCAGTATCTGGCCAGTTTCGGGAGGAGTAGGTCCATCATCGAAGGTGAGGGCCACGCGCTTTTTTCCGGGTTGGCCACGCACCAGGGACGGTCCCAGAAGCTGCGAACGAGGAACCGCGCAGCCGTAATAGAGGAGCGCAATCACCCAGGCAACGATCAGGGCGAGAACATAAGTCAGAGGCCAGTTCATCGAATTGACGGTTTCGAATCAACAATCGTCAATTTCCTAGCTCCGCCCGATACCACTCGACGGTCTTCCGCAGACCCTCTTCGTAGCGAAAAGCGGGCTCATAGCCAAGAATCTGCCGTGCGAGAGAAATGTCGGCGAGTGATTCGCGAACGTCACCCTCGCGGGGAGAAGCATATTCCGGGGTGACTTGCCGTCCGAAGATCTCGTTGAGAAGCTCAATGGTCCGGTTCAGCGTAAAACTGTCGCCCACCCCGACGTTAATCACCCTTCCGCTCGCCTCAGGAGCCGTGCATGCGAGCAGTGTCGCTTGAACGGCGTTGGCAACGTAGGTGAAATCACGCGATTGGTTGCCGTCTCCAAAGATGGTTGGAGTTTCCCCGCGAATGTAGGCAGCAATAAATAAGGAGAGCACGCCAGTGTAAGGCGAATCCGGATTCTGCCGGGGCCCGAAAATGTTGAAGTAACGCAGCGCCACCGCCTCCAGCCCGTAAAGCTGCGTAAAGAGCTGGCAGTAATATTCACCGGCAAGCTTGGTCAGCGCGTAGGGGGAAAGCGGGCGCGGCGTATGCGTCTCAACTCGAGGCAAAACGGGATTATCGCCGTAAGCCGAAGATGATGCCGCAAGAACCACCCGCTTCACGCCGGCGTCGCGAGCCGCGAGAAGCACGTGAAGCGTTCCATTAATATTGACCGCATTCGACGTCAGCGGGTCCTTTACCGAACGCGGCACAGAAGGAAGCGCAGCCAGATGAATCACGTAATCAACTCCCGCGAACGCCGGCCGGATTTGTTCTAGCTCGCGGATATCCGTTTCCCAGAGCTCAATCTGCTCCTTTACGTGTGCGATGTTCTCCTTCCGGCCGGTAGAGAGGTTGTCTAAAACGTTCACGCGTTCGCCGCGGCGCAAGAGTTCATCCACAATATGCGAGCCGATGAATCCGCTGCCACCGGTTACCAAATAAAGAGCCATCCTGATCTCCCCGTAAGCGAATCTGCCAGTGTAGCACGCACCCCAGCCTGCTTCCAGGACTGGCGGAAGGAGGTAGTGGGCTACTTTCAATTATGCCGCTCTTGCGCCCGCATCCAACCCATGCAAAACTAGAGGCATGCCAAAGCAGCATAAGCAAACGAAAAGACCGAGAGATGTAAATGAGTGGGCACATCGTATCGGCGCTAAGTCTGTAGGCGAGCTAGCTACCACCAACTTACCTAACACACCTGTAACGACGCCAGCCACTGCCGCACAAATCTCAATGTTTATGGCGGAGTTAGGCAGGAGGGGCGGAAAGATCGGAGGCAAACGTAGGCTTGAAACTATGACCTCACGGGAGCGAATATTGGTTGCGAGAAAGGCCGCAAAGGCAAGGTGGTCATCTTCGAAATCTGATACTATAAGGACAAAGTAAACTGTCCCGCTGGGCCGTTGTAAAACAAAGTACAAGATTGCAGAACGTCCCGACCTATAATGGCCACAAGACCTTGGGAGACCAAGGCCGCGCCCATTGCCCTTGGAATGTTAAAATTCATGATGGGACTAGAGATAAGGACAGGATAGATATTGCAAGGGACTTTCTCATGCGTCGCGGAAACCATAAATCCTTGGTCGATGACGGGTAGCCCAAGCTTCTTGGCAACCTCGTCATCGATGCAGCTATTTGAAGCTCCCGTGTCGATCAGTGCCTGTCCAGTTTGCGGAGGTGGCACAGGCTTACCTTGACTTGCCAGACCTTTCCCTGTGTTCTGCTCAACCGTAACCGACACTTGGACTACTGGGCCTCGCTGCTGCAAAGCCGCAACAGGTGGAACAGGCACCATCTTCCCGGCCTGTCCTTTAGCGAAGGCCATCATCTGCGCATGAAAGACCGGCATTCAAAATCCCCAGTGTCAAGGCTGGTGCTGAAAGTTCCATCTGCTGAACGTCAGAGGCTCGTCTAATAAGTACACTCTCCAAGCCAAACTGCGCCGCTGCCCCTTGAAGAGCTTCGTCTATTGTTTCGTACACACCAGAAATATCTTCGCCCTTAATCACAAGGAATTTACCGCCGTATTCTTTCAAGAGTCGGTCGCGGTTTTCTTCCAAGAATTTGCGCTCGGTGTCTAGCATCGAAATTTCCTTCCACGACGTTTTAGATGCATTATTCATGCAAAGGTCAGAAGGTAAAACCGCTAAGCAGGATCACGCTCGGTTAATCCTAGATACTTCAATACTTGGGGGTGAGTCAGACGCGTCAAAGGTAACGTGGAAGTTCTCGAAAAATCCTCGTCTACCCAAAATTCCTGCAACTGAAAGCGCTGACGAGAAAGCAGCCATCGTGTGAAACTGATCTCCCGAGGATAGGATGACCTGAATATTATGGAAATACATTGTGGCTACCGCCCCGCCGAAAATACCTTTCAGATTTCCAGGAACACCCGATTCGAGGAGTATCCCAAGTGAGGAGCACAGGTCAGCATGGAAGAGACACCACGGCGATCCGGAGTCCATCCATGCTTCGAACTACTTAGTCTGAGGCGAGTGCTTGTACGCCACCTTAACCCTAATAATCCACCCCCAGTCGGATACTTCTTTCGAAAATGCTGGGTGTGGAGAACTAACGGGCCAGGATTTACATTGGAGCTTCATCCGCCCATCACCGTGGCTGTCCAATCCTTCGGAACCTTTACAAGCAGTGGATCGGAAACGCCAGATTCTTCGGCAACGGACACCACCTCATCATAGGTGTTGCCGTAACCTACAACCTTGGTCTCGTCACCGTTAAACGCAATCCAGCCATTCGGCGGCGCATCCTTGAGTGCCTTAATCCTTTCGTTAGCGCTCATGTTTCGTGCCTCATCAACCTTTCAATCCCCCAGTATTAATTTAGATGCATTAAGCGATAGAACCGTGCATTGTAACATTTTAATGGGGGCCATGATTTTGGCATCTCACACACTCACCGTCAAGTGCCCGTGCGTGTAATAGGAGTTGGTCACTAAATAGTAACAGGGGGCTCGCCTTCAGTCAAGCTTATTTATATTGACATGCTAAAGCGGACTTGGCATAATGAATTCATGAACAGACTAGATACCGAAACCAGATCGCAAGTCCTAAGCTGCCTTCTCGAAGGTTGCTCCATTCACGCCATCGTGATGCCCGCACTGCCACGCTGTTCATTGATGATCTCGCATCGCGTCTAAAGAACCGCGTTCAAGTTACAACGGACGGGCACGGCGCTTATCTAAATGCTATCGAGGGAGTCTTTGGCTGCGATGTTGATTACGCCATGTTGGTTAAGCTGTATGGAGCCGACCCGAAAGAAGAGGAAACGCGCTACAGTCCGGCCAAATGCATAGCGTGCGAGCAAAAAATCATATCGGGAAATCCAGACCCCGATCATATTTCAACCAGCTATGCGGAGCGCCAGAATTGGACAGCCCGCACCAATATGAGGCGCTACACACGCCTGTCTAATGGCCTCTCTAGGAAGTTTGAGAATCATGCGGCTGCAGTTGCTCTATACTATTTCGCGTATAATTTCGTTAGGATTCATCGGACACTGAGGATGACGCCTGCGATGGCGGCTGGCGTCACTGACCGGCTGTTCGAGGTTTCCGATCTTGTGGGCCTGTTGGAGGCGGAAGAAAGGGAGGGCGAAAGAGCGGCTTAGGGTCGTGAACGCTGAATCTGATTAACTTCTTTCAAAGCGTTTCTTAGCTCCGCAGATCCCTCCGTACAAGAAGGGTTCGCCATCAGAGCTACGATTACCTCTCGTATCGCGTGCAGAAACCAGTCCTCCTTGTCATCTAGGTGAACGTGTCCCAAGAAACTCGTGAATTCCTCCTTTATGACTTGGTGGGCGTCGCCACGGCAAATAAACGCTGCTTCCTCTAGCCCATCGCGTAACGTTGCCTTGCCGAGCCGCGCAGCAAATTGCTTTTCAAAGGCCCACACGATGGAGGGAACTACGATGTCACGGTAGTCATCTCTCGATAAAAATATGCCACGCGTAAGCATCAACTGTAAGAATCTTTCAGACGGGAATTCCAAGCTAGGCTCATTAGAGGCGACAACATCGGTTACCTTTGCTACCAGCAAGTCGCGTTGTCCTCCTGGTAGGTTCGCTACGTCTGCGGGCGTTAGAGATTCCAGATGCAATGCTATTTCGTGGAGCTTGCCGTGTGTTAAAACCTCTGACAGGGGCTTAGACGGTAGCTGTAGAGCTCCGGCCAGTTGAGAACTGAACAGCCGAATGGTTTCTAGCCTTCTTGCTTTGTCATTTATACATGCTGTTATGAGATCGTCTACCTGCGGTGGGATGGTTTCATTTATGGCGAAGAGTGGTTCATACGCACCAAGCCGTAGCGGATGACCAGCGAGCGTTTCGTACAGCGTAACGCCAAGCGAGTAGATATCCGTCCGCTCGTCAAGAGGCTCGCCACCGTGCTGCTCTGGTGACATGTAGCCGGGTGTACCAACTACGAAGCCTGACCTCGTAAGTTTTCTTCCATCCTCCACGGAGACCGCAATGCCGAAATCTACTAAGTAGGCAGACTCTTTGTTAGGAGTAACAATTATATTTTCCGGTTTCACATCCCTATGGATGATGCCGAGTTTGTGAGCGTGCTCCAAAGCCGACGCTAACTGGTGGAACCATGTTCGGGCTTGGCTTATTGGGACGGCCCCTCCGTTCGTAAGTATTTCTCTCAGGGTTTGGCCTTCTATGAATTGGAAAATGATCAAGAATTGGCCGTTGTCAAAATTTACGTCGTATATCGCTGGGATATTGGGATGCGAGAGGCGAGCGAGAATCCGCGCTTCGCGTTTAAAGCGCTCTTGGTCTGGTCCGCTGAACTCGGTTATTAGAGGATTCAGAACCTTTACCGCTACGTCCCGATCTAACGCGTTGTCTTTTCCTCTAATGACCTTGGCAAACCCTCCTGCTCCATGCAATGCAGGCTGGAAGGAAAATCTCTCCATAGGGACGACCGTCGCTGAAAAGGGACCAATAATGGAACACACCTGATAAACGCGAAACGCCATTAAATCACCGTTATCTCTAAAAGTCCATATGGTTTGATGATTTTTCAAAGTAGCCCACTACCCGGAAGTAGATCGCGCGCCGCATTAACTCTGCCTCAGCTTCGGGGGCAACTATAGGGGCGGGTTTATCCCGCCACGCAACATGGCGGCATAAAGCCGCCTCTACGCGCCCGGAACTGAGGATTCCCAGCATCAGCCTCTGCCGCGTCCAGGCCAGACGCCGCTTGCGAAAAAGTGGCCCTTTTGCCTCATCTGTCCTCGCCATCTCATCATGCCGGGTTAGAATAGAGGGGGACAAGCGGGAGGCATTACAGGAAGATTGGGCTCCAGGAAAGTTAACCTATGCGAATTTTGGTCTTAGGGGGCGATGGCTATCTCGGCTGGCCGACCGCCATGTACCTGAGCCGGCGAGGCCATCGCGTCGGCGTTGTGGATAGCTTCTTCAAGCGGCAATGGGAGAGCGAACTAGGCGTTGAGCCCCTCGTTCCCATCTTGCCGCTCAGGGAACGCGTTAAATTGTGGCGGAGTGTTACCGGCCTGAATATCTCGGTTGCGGAAGCGGATCTTTGCGACTATGGCCGGGTGCAAGCCATCGTTAAGGACTTCGCACCGCAAGCCATCGTGCATTACGGCGAACAGCCTTCCGCGCCGTTCTCAATGATCGACCAGCAGCACACGGTTCTGACGCAGACCAACAACATCAGTGGGACACTGAACGTGCTCTGGGCGCTGCGCTGGCATGCCCCGGACTGCCACTTGGTGAAGCTCGGGACCATGGGTGAATACGGGACGCCGAACATCGATATTGAAGAGGGATTCATCGAGATTGAGCACAACGGCCGCAAAGACATTCTGCCTTTTCCCAAACAGCCGGGTTCGTTCTATCATCTCTCCAAAGTTCATGACAGCCACAACATCCTTTTTGCCTGCCACGTCTGGAACTTACGTTCCACAGATCTGAATCAGGGCGTCGTATATGGAATCGAAACGGATGAAACTGCGCTTCACGACGGTCTGGCGACCAGTTTTCATTACGACGAGATCTTCGGCACCGCGCTCAACCGTTTTTGTGTTCAAGCCGTTGCCGGTATGCCGCTGACACTCTATGGCAAAGGTACCCAAAAGCGGGGATTCCTCAATATCCGGGACACATTGCGCTGCGTCGAACTGGCCATCAGCAATCCGCCGGGCGCTGGCGAGTACCGCGTGTTCAATCAGTTCACGGAAATATTCAGTCTTCGGGACCTCGCCGCTCTGGTGAAGAGCCAGGGCGGAAAAATGGGGCTGGCGGTGGAGATCCAGCACCTCGAGAACCCCCGCGTCGAAGCGGAGGAGCACTACTACAACGCCCGGCACCAGAAGCTGGTCGAACTCGGTCTTACACCCCATAAGCTTTCGGACGTTCTGATCGGCAGCATGTTACATCATATCCAGCGAAACGCTCACCGCATCCGCCGGGAGTCCATTCTGCCGCGAATTAAATGGGACCGGACTCGCCGCGCCTATGCCGCGCCGGCGGCGCCGGTGCTTACGGGGACGAAGTAGAGACGGCGCCAGTAACGAATAAATAACCTAAGGGAGTGTAGAATGAGCAATGAGGTAAAGTGTATGGCTGCTGTTAAAGACCTTTCGGTTGAGGAGTTGCGTTCGTTCATAGAAGAGGTCATCGAGGAGAAATTGCGTGAATTGCTGGGAGATCCTGATGAAGGCCTTGCGGTCCGTCCGGAGATTCGCGATCTGCTTCTCAAAAAACTCAATCAGACTGCCAGCGATGCTATCCCCGCTTCCGAAGCCGCCCGGCGCTTGGGCCTCGAGTGGTGAATGTATCAAGTCCAATTTCTTCCCGAGGCCACCGAAGCGCTTGGGCGCCTTGACAAACCAGTTGCCCAGCGATTGCTGAAGAAGCTCCGGTGGCTAGCGGAAAATTTCGACTCTCTCAAGCCCGAATCGCTAGCCGGGCCGTTTGGCGGCTTCCTAAAGTTTCGCGTCGGCGACTACCGGATCATTTATCGAGTGGACCGCCAAAACAGACGGCTCACAATCGTCTTGGTCGGGCACCGCCGCGAGATTTATCAGCTCGGTTCGTGATCTGAGAGCAAAACCAGCCGTCAGGCTAACCATTCTCCACTTCACGCATGTCCCTCATGTGATAGGAGGAGGGCCCCTCAGCCGGCATCTCTCTCCAGGCAGAAGGACGGAGGGGCTTTAACTTACCCTGCATTTCAGCAATAAAGCTGTTGAGAAATTCTGGCTAGCGGGAGTTGGATGTTCTTTTTCTTTTCTGCTTTTCCCGCTACAATCCTATGCCATGGCTCCCGCTCGTGACTCTCAGCGGATTATCGGAATCGATCCCGGACTGAATATCACCGGCTACGGCCTGATCCACGTGGAGGCCATAGCCATCAGTCTTCAGGAGGCAGGAGTGATCAGGCTGCCGCGAAGCGCCCAAGCCAGTTTGCCGGAACGGCTTGATGCCCTTTTCGAAGAACTCCGTCGCCTACTCAAGGAGTTCCGGCCCGAACAAATGTGTTTGGAAGATGTTTACAGCCATCGATTCTACCCGCAGACCGCTATTCTCATGAGCCACGCGCGCGGCGTTATCTGCCTGGCCGCCCGGCAGGCAGGAATACCGGTCATCAGCCTTTCCGCTAAAAGAATCAAGCAATCGGTTACCGGCAACGGAAACGCCAGCAAACTGCAAGTGCAGCGGGCCGTGCGCCATTTTTTTTCTCTCGAACGTACTCCGCATCCTCCTGACGTTGCGGACGCCTTGGCTGCGGCCTTATGCTTTGCGAACGCACAGCGGATGGCGGCTAGGGGATGGCCTGCAGGACGAAGGCTCCTGGTTGAAAGTCCGCGTATTGCGATCTAGTGTCCTGTACAAGCATTGACAATTGCCCTCGCCCCCTTTGTGGGAGAGGGTGGCTCGCGTACGGCGTCTTCACCAGCCGGCGCGAGTCGGGCCTGCGCCCACCGAAGGTCGCTTACGCTCCAGAGCTTCAGCGACGGAGCGGCTCCTGCCCGCAGGCGGGTGAGGGGGTCGCCGAAACAACGATTGTCAGAAATTACGTGGGACGCCACACTGGGGCCGGGATAATTGCTGATTGAAATCGTCGATCGTAGGTGCTATAGCCCATGATCAGTGAAATCACCGGCGAGATTCTCTACGAGCGCATCCAGCGCAACTCCGTTTTACTCAAGGCAGGGGCCCTCTGCTACGAGGTGTGGGTCCCTTCCGGTATCGCGTCCCGCCTGCGGCACACGCCCGGGAATGAGCGGCGTAATCCGCTGACGATCTACACCATCTACTATATCGATGGAGGTGTGGGAGGGGGACATTTGACGCCGCGGCTGCTGGGATTCCTGGACCCGCTGGATCGTGAATTTTTCGAAGTGTTCACAACGGTTCCGGGCGTCGGGTTTATGCGCGCTCTGAAGTGTCTCGTGCGGCCGATCACCGAGATCGCTTTGGCGATCGAGCGCGGTGACACGGGATTCCTGAAGGAACTTCCTTTCATCGGAGCTAAGACTGCCGAGCGTATCGTGACCGAGTTGCGGGGCAAGATGGCCAAGTTCGCCCTTTCACCTCGCCTTGAGCCGCTTTCCATCGAAAAAGAGTCAGAGGAGGAGTTAAAGGCGGAAGCCCTGCAAGTGCTCGAGCAGCTCGAATACTCTCGCAGCGAAGCTCAGCGCATCGTAGAAAGAATTTTTGCACGTTATAAAAACCTGAAGAGTACAGAAGAATTCCTGAGCAAGGTCTTCGAGCAGCAAGCCGCAGGACCGGCCGGCTTAACATTGGCTTAACATCCGCGAAAGATTGTGATATCGTTTCACTCTCCGAGTGCCGGAGGGTTGGGGATGAACGGTGAGAGGACCACGGAAATCAAAGGCCGCCGCAGTAGGCGTTCTGACCAAAGTCTTGGCGATTTTTGACGCCTTGCAACGAAACCCGTCAGGATTACGCCTGAAACCGCTTTGCGATTTTACCGGACTCAACAAGAGCACCGCTTACCGCTTTCTTTCCCATTTGGAGCGGGAAGGGTACTTAGTACGCGAAGAGCATGGCGTCTATATGCTCGGCATGCGTTTGTTCGAGCTTGCTTCCGCCTCAAACCACGAATCCACTCTGCGGCACGTAGCCGCCGCTACGTTACGCGAGCTTCACAGAGCGACCGGCGAGACCGTGAATTTGGGTGTTTTGAAAGGGCTCTCCGTGGTTTACCTTGAAGTTTTGGAGAGCGCGCACGAATTCCGCATGGCCGCTCGGGTCGGCGCCCATCATCCAGCCTATTCCGCAGCGCTCGGCAAGGCCATCGTGGCATTTCTCTCTCGCGAGAAAGCTGAGCGGCTGCTCGAGTCCATGCAATTTCAGCCCTTCACGCCTCACACCTTATGCAGCGTGGAGCAGTTCTGTGAAGAGATGGAGAAAGTGCGGGAGCAGGGCTTTGCTGTGGATAATGAAGAGAGATTTCTGGGGTGCCGCTGCATCAGCGCTCCCATCCTGAATTCTTTAGGAGAGGCGGTAGCGGCCATCAGCGTGGCGGGGCCGACGACGCGCGTGTCCGAGGCAAGAATTGAAATTCTTGGCGAGGCGCTGCGGGAGGCTGCCCACGCTATCTCAACGCGAATTGGGTGTTCTACGCCCTTCCCTTCACCATCCGCAGGAACTCGAGTGACGGCCAGCCGTGCGTCCTCTTCACCGGAGGCGCGAGAGGTTTGATGGGCAGAGCGGCGCCAACAGCAAGATGACACGTCTACGACGCCGCGCTCTGGGCGGGAGAAGGCTGCTGGCGAGCGTTTTAGCCGGAGCCCCAAGCCTGTTGGGTTGAGAGGCCGTAATTACGTGTGACCGCCTACTTGCAACACGGTCACAACCTGCGCCTGACTGTCCACGAGAAAAGTGGCCCGCGTACCCTTGCTTAACCGAATCTCGTATTGATTCTGAGCGCCGGCCAATTTCTTGTAATTGGTATCGCCGGCCTGCTCGGCTGCGGTCTTCGGATCCGTCCCCTCGTTCTGGATTGCATTCTGGAACGCGTCCCACTTGGCTTGCTCTGAATTAGTCAACTGCAAATACGTAGCTCGTGATTTGTCAATGGTCCAAGGCATTGTTGCTGCCTCCTTTCCTGAGGTCAAGATACCGGCTTAAAGCCGCCACAACTCTCGCACACTGGCGACTGCGAGGACAACGCGGATTCGCCAAGCGGGCGAGCCGCGTCATTTGACCACCCGGCTCGCCCCTCTTCGACTATGGCTATGCGCCAGCCGCAGATTTACCCTTAACCACGCCCAGCTTCTGGCCCAATTCCATGTAGAAGTAGCCCCAGTTCTCGGCGCAAATAACAGCGTTCGCTCCTCTGAGGTTCAGCGCGGCGTCTCGACCGTAGACTAATGTGCCGCCGGGAGCATCTGTGGTTCCAAAGATTCGGTGGCTGAGTTCATGAATTACGGTGTTGAGCTTCTCTTCGGGCACCTGGCTCGCGAAGCTCGGAAGGATGAAGATTCGTGTACCGGAAGAGACGTAATCAGTGTTAATCACCTGGGCGTAATCTCCCTTCTCAACTTTTGCAGAGTCTACGCGGTGATCCACGTCCTTGACGACAAAAGTCAAAACCTGGCAGGTCTTGTTGAGATAAGTATCCATTTTCTTAAGATTGTCGAGGACTTGCTGAGAGTTTGCCTGGTCCTTGAACCATCTGCTGCGGAGATCCTCGGAAAACTTCGGAGCGGCTCCGTTGGCCACGATGTTATTCAAGTCAGGCAGCAGACCGTTTACGGCTGCCTCGACGAGTGAGTTGGCATTCTCGAATTTGACCTGGTACATACGCTCTCTCCTTTGCTGGTAGATTTAAATTCAGAAATCCTCCGCATAGCGGCGCGCGCCTCCGGACTCACGAGACCAACCGAATACGGCTAGCCCAACCTTCTCACCAGGACTGCTGCTCGCGATGGAAGGGCGGGTTTCAACTCAATGCTGCCAGATGAGCCAGACGGCCAGCGCGTCTTGTATCAGCCGCCTTCAGAAAAAAGATACGGGCACGCTGACAGCTGGGTTAAGACTGCATCGCGTCAGATTTCATAAACCTTGCCACCCGTCGGCACTCCTTGGCTGCTTTTGAAAGTACCCTCGACCACCTGATCCACATTAAGGTTATTGAAGGTTGAGTAGTTTTGTTTGGCGTCCTGAGTGAAAGCTCCCGACTCGTCGTGGCTCACATGGGGCTGGGTCTGCTTACGGAAATAGGTGATGGGTATGCATTTTCCGCCCTGGTCGCTCATCTTCTGAGTCATGTAATCTGGCATGTTCGTTTATCCTCCTGGATTTGAATGGATGACAATACATCAGGTTGTTGTTTGGCGCCGCCACCACAGCTTCGACGTTACTATCCGTCTTTCTGGCATGAAACTCAGCTAAGGGACGAAACCTAACCAAGGAGTGTTAGCTGAATGCATAAGTATTCGGAGGTTCGGATTCTCCTCCGTTCGGGTGCGTGTTCCCGGAGTTATAGGCCTGACCGCTCGCCACATCACTGCCTGTAATCACAAAATTGTGACCAGGATTGTTTAGGAATCCCACCGGCGGCTGGTGGGTGTTGTCGGCATTGCAGTATACGATGGTCGCAGCAGCCATCTGGCGCACGGTGGCCATGTTTCCCGTCTGCCACTGCGCTCCCGTGTTATTGTCCGTTACAACCACGCCATTAATCTGCGGCATAGATTTATCCTCCGGTTTGGTGTTATTAAAACTTCAGCGCTTCAGAAATCCTCCGCATAGCTGCGCTCCCCCTCCGGGCTCACGAGGACCAGCCGAATACGGCTGGGATCGGTGATCTCTTCGAACTTGTCCTGCAGCTCGTACTTGGTGGCCGCATACATGTGGCCAAACGCTTCGCCGGCCTGGCGAGTTTTCCAGAACTCGATGGTATCGATGGCGAGAGGGCTCTGCGGGCATATCGCAAAAATGGAGACGCCTTTGTGGCGCGCAGCCACTGTTGCCGTGGTAACTCGCGCGGGCGAGCTGTAGCTGGACGCCGCTTGCGAAGCCACCAGCACAGGCGCGTTCGCGACACCGCACAACTCGTTATACTGGAGGGCCAGATGGAAGGAATGCCTTTCCAGGGCGCCTTGCCGGACGGACAGGACTCGCGAAATTCGTTTCGCCACCGACGTTTGGTTGACCGGCTCGGCGAAAGTGGCATTCAAAGGCAGAACGAAGAGCAGATCACAGTGCTCGACTTCCGTCCCAAACCACATCGGGAGATTGTCGATTACTCCTCCGTCTTCATACCACGCCTCAGCATCGCAGGTGAGCTTCACGTACGGGAACAAGGGCGGGATGTCCATGGAGGCGAAGACGCCGGCCAGCGTGCCACCGATCGCCGCCTCCGGCTTGCCCGCAATCACTTCGTATCGCCCCGAGGGAACAACAGGTTGATTGTTCGAGGCTTTCAGTTCGCGAATTCCCGGCCAATTGGTGCAAAACTCCAGGCGTCCTTGCTCTACCCGGGAACGCGTGAAATAGAAATGAACAGGCTCCGGCACGCCTGCCCCCGCCGCAAAGAGCCCTTCCAGGCTCTGGCGAGTCTCCGGCGTCTGCAGAAACATCTGCTGAGCCGTCTCCACCCACGGATCTGCCACCATAAAGTGGTTTGCCCGGAAAGGCAGGAAATAGTCGAATTCCATAATGCGATCGAGGCTGATGGAGCGCCACCACAGCTCGTGCGCGCTCGGCTGGCCCGGGCCGCCGGGCTTCACCAAGCCAGCCAGCCAGAAGAGCGCATTCCATGATCCGATCGAAGTGCCGGCGATCATTCGAAGCTTGGCGAGCGCGTTATTCTCTTCCAGGAACTCATAAATTGCCTTCATAGCGCCGGCCTGGTAAGCGCCCTTTGCTCCTCCACCCGCAAGGATGATCCCGATCTTCTCGTATCCGCTCAGGCGATTCCCCCGACCCTCTGCCGGAGTAAAGGGCTTCGCTCCCTTCATCGAGGGCCGGTGACGAATTCTCCTGTAGATCAAAACAGAGAGGTTGTAGGAAATGACGATACCCCCGAGCAGAAGGGTTGTCGTAGCGGTTCCTTCCCAAAAGATCCGCACGGGAGGAGCATTTCTCAACCAGGCGGGAACGCCCAGCCTGACCATCGCTTCCCAGAGAAGGTCAGCCACGTTAGGTTCCTTGAACGCTTCCACAAATCGTGCCACCACCTCAAGGTAAGCCAGCATAAAGAGTGCGAAAGGAATCGTGAATCGGGCGGGAATCCGTCCTGCCCATGTCCAGAAAAACTTTGCAATCCTCATGGCGTGTCCAAACCTTCCCGGAATATCCTGGGCGCAACCGGAGCTCCGCGCTTGACCCGCCATAGGAAATGGCGGCCAAAGCGCCCCGGCGCTCACGAAACGGAGGAGTCCTTCGACGTCTGTGCTCTTACTGAAACCGGATGACGTTCAAGAGCACTTTCGCCTGGTAGTGGTACGAATTCATCCCGGAGCCGTTGTAACGACGGACTGCGTAAGGCCAATCGCACCCCACACGCGCGCGGTTCGGAACGCCCGTATAAGAGGCATTCGGATAATACTGAGTGGGCGCGTACGTCTCCGCAGTGCGCGGGTGAAGCGTCGTGACGCCGGACTGAATGTCGATGGCGCCCGCCTCTTTCAAACAGCCCTGGCAGTCGCTTAGGTAGCGGGAATCCGTTGCGGCATATTTGCAAATGCGAAGCGGACCTGTGCCAATCTCCGCCAGACGATCGTCTGCCTGCGTTCCTGCCGTAGGGCCCGCAACAAAATGATCGAACTTATCCCGCAGAGTGGCGACCGTCTTGGACACGTTCCGGCTCGCATCGAGCATGATTCCAGACACTTCCTCGGCGCGAGGCGGATGGTGGAAAAGCGTATACTGGCCCACACCGTATCCGCGGGACGTGATGACCGCTTTGTCAGCCGCATTCGTATCGAGACCTACCACGATATAAGTGTCTTCGTCGTTCGTCCGGGGCTCGTTAAAATGCTTCAGGCCGCTTTCCTGCATCAGGATTCCAAGCACAAACGGGATGGGAGCGCGAGAGGGCGCTGCCGTCTTCAATGTCGAAACAATCTTACGATTTTCGCTTGCCGGGTCAGCGGCCTTAGGCAGATGCGGAAAATTGGGGTCGTCGAGCATGTCTGCGATGCAGCTCGCAAGCCCGAAGTCAACGATTCCCGTGACGGCTAACACGCGGCCACGATTGTAATCCTTGATCTTCACGGGAGCCGTTCCGTCCGGTCCGGCGCCGTTGCTCATCAAAAGGTCGCTCTGGAGCGCCCGGACAGCGAATCCGGTTCCCGACCCGAAAACGCCGTCAATGCCTCGTCGCAGATATCCGAGAGCGCGCAAATCCCGTTGCAGCTCGCGGATCTGCTCCGGGGTGGCTCCGCTCCCGTCCATCGTCATCCTAAGAGTTGGAATGGCATAGTTACGAGTTGCCAATTTTGCCTCCGAAAATTCCCCCCAGCGATGCCAGTTGCGCTCTCCCGTCTGGCTTTATGGCTCCGGGTTCGAAAGGGCCGAGAGCACGGTCTTGTAAGTGTGTGGAGAGACGCTCACCGGACCCCAGAGAGGATGGTCCATGGCCACAACGAGAACGACCACCAGGCTCAACATCGCCGCAAGTCCGAGGGTGAGCAAGAACTGAAGAACAAATTTCTCGGTCCATAAGCCGTAAGTCATCATGATGAGCAGCGCGGCTCCCGCGAACACCACGAGATACAGGATTCCGGGCAGACTATAGTTCACGGCCTCGCGGCGAGCGCGCCTCCGGAAGATGAAATTATTGAATTCAACGAAGGCCTGGGCATGGACGGCGCGTTCGTCGTCCGTCGCGTCGGCCGCATGGACCAAGTCTGACTCCATTTGACCAACCAGGGCATCGCCGCCGGATATCGCGCTTCCCCTGCGCTGCGCCGGCCATTCCTTGTTAATGACAAAGCGCAGGTAATTACGAATCTCGTTCTGAACCGCGAGGCGGGTGTGATCGTCCAGGCCGCCGGCGTCAGCATAGAGATTACTGAGCGCAAAAGCCTCTTCATTAGCAACGGTCTCTACCTGCTCGAACCGTTCCCACGTGGCCACGGCGATCAGGCCCAGCACTAACGCATAAACGACGCTGGCGCTGGCCACGAAATTGAACACCAAGTCGTTCGCTTGATGCGGATAGCGGCGCATCAAGCGGCGGGAGATGAGCAGGCCGAGCAACGACCCGCCGCTGATCAACACAAAGAAGAGAAGAGCAAGCTCCCACGTCGGTATCCAATACAACCAAATAATGAGCCATTTAGGCATGTGGTGTGCCGTCACCCGCCTGCTGCGTATCGTTCAACTGCTCGGAGGCCCGCGGCTGCGAACCACGCCGCAAACGGGAAGTTCCTAACCGCCAGCGCCGCACCAGGCGCCCCGGCAGCCATATAACGATCGAGAGCCGCAGTGCCCGGAGTAACCGGAGAAGGAAGCCCATCGGCGGTCCAGCGGTTTCATACTCACCACAGAACATTCCGGCCGGATGAAAGGCTCCCGGCGCATGGGAAAGCGCGCCCAGAATGGCTGCGTCTTCCGTGACATCGACGTGGAAGGCTTGCGTGTTCCCGGGAAAGTCCGGGTCGTAGCAAAAAATCGTCGTCTCGCTACGGCCCGCCTCCTCGTACCGGTAAGCCACCATGACGCGTGCATCGAAGAGGTCTCGGTTCTTGGGAATCAAGACAATGGGCCAGGGCCGACTGCGACCCAGATGCCGCTTCAGCTCTTTCAGCTCAATCAAAGTCTGTTGGCTAAGCCAGGGCGCGCCGCCCGGAAACGGGAGCTTCAGATCGAGCTCGATCTTCGCACTATTAGGTCCAAAAAGTCTATTCAATTCCCGTTGCAACGGGCCGGTCACCAGTCGCTCTGGAATCCAGCTTTCCGGAATGCAGGCGAGAACACCTGCTCGGGCCAGCAACGCCGGAGCCAACACAGCCGCGCTCGCGCCCGACCGCCGCCGCAGATAGGAATCGAGTCTTGCACTTCGGCCTGCCGGCTCTACTTGGGACAGAGTCGGTGGCAGAACGCGCGCGTTGAAATAGTCCAGGGCAGCGAACGCGATGGCCGCGCGCCGGCCGAAGTCGCCCGGCCGGCCTGACTGCGTCATCTGGCATAGCCCGTCCTCAACGTTATGCAAGTCCAGGGCGCCTTCGAACCGCGGCGCCAGAAACCCCAGCGCGGATGTGAAGCTCGCCTCGAAGCTTTTAACCACATCCCGGGCACCCTCTGGTGAAAGCTGCCAGCCATCCCCAAAACGAAAACCATCGCTTGATGGATCGAATCTTACCGTCAAGGCTTTGCCTCTTCCGGCGAGCTTGCGGTGTTTCTCGGCCGCACGGTTGCCCTAAGTTAGCTACGGTAAAAGATACGCATTGTTTTTTGCGGCCGACTTAGCCGCCGATTCTCGCGCGATAGCAGCGGCCCGCGTCAGCAAAAACGCTTCGAGTAACGCCGCGGACGCTTCGAAACGGGCGCCCACCACGCGGAAATCCATGTGGTCCAGGCGAAAGCGCACGATAGGATGACTGGAATCTTCACGATTGTGCTCATGTCCGGGCGTCTTCGGCTCATCGCGCGAATCTCGGAGGAATTCCGCGCGTTGTGGCACAAAGAATGTCCCGGATCCAGCAAGAAAGCTCCGAAGGAAACCCGTGATCCGATCCAGGAAACGGGACCAAACGGACGAATAGGCGCTGCTGCCCAATAACTCAGTTGGCAAGACGCCGGCGAAACGGCGAGCGACACCGGCGGAAAACGGCGCGGGCGGTTTCGCTCGCAGGGGTTTCCGCTTCGGAGGACGCGTGAAGACACGGCGGAGGCCTCCTCTTATTATGTTGCGGCGCTCCGTTGCCGAGCCTTGCCAATTCTCGCGGCCCATCAGTTCTCCTTGGTTCTATCTCTTCTGGATCGCTTGCCGGCCGAGCCGGGCATCCGCGGCATCAGGTCCTGAGCGGGCGTAACACCCTTTTGAAGCTGGCGTACCAGCTCCAAGGCTTCTCGTGACTTTTCCTGGTCAACGGTCAACCGCAACCCGCAAGCGGTACAGCAAATAGCGTCGCCGGATAACAGTTGAGGAATCGTTATCCCGAATCGGGCGCCACATTCCGGGCAGGTGATTCCGGCGCCTCCTTGCGACGTACTTTGTTTCGCCATGTCACATCCCCGGCTCAACAGGCGTGATGTTGACGCTCTGGTCCATCAAGTTCAGCAGTTTCAGGATTCCCGCCGGAATATCCGCCTGCTCGACATTCACCTTGATTCGAATCTGAGTCTCGGTTTTTTTCTCACTCGATGCTCCGCCATCTCCCCGGCCCAATACCGCCTTCATTTCCATCCGCGCCGGCGAGAGAAAGTCCTCGTCCGCGCTCGCCGTGCCGTCGCCGCTGGCTGCTTCAGGTGTTTCGCTGCTCGTTGCGCGCTGGAGGTGCGTCTCGGCTTCGCCAGTCTGCACCGTCTCCAGAATCTTCACGGCGAAGTCGAGCTCCGCATTCTTGATCTGAATGAGGGGGATGGGAACCATGGAAAGCAAAGGTATTTCGACGTTATACGTTTGTGGCTTGCCGTCCGGACCGGTTCGCTGATGGCGAAAGCTAGCGGTGCGCAAGTCGCCAATACTGTTTGCGTCTTTGTCCGCACCCTGCGGTTTCTCGAACCCAACGCGCTCGACGAATTCTGCGGTGGCTTGGGCAGCCTGTACCTCCGCCTGAACCAGAGCCATCAGCGGCGCTCCAATGAGTTGATACAACCTCAACGCTTCGGACTCTCTCACCTGGCGAGCCATCTCTCACCTCGCTGAACTCAGGTCTCCGGAACCAATCTCCGGATCGACCGTAAATCCTTCGGATCGGTATCCACCTTGGCCCACGTGTAGTTGCGTACCGAGCATTTCATCTTTACTGTCGAAACGGTGTCGGGAGCCCGCCCGGCGAGCGTGGCCGCGTCCACCTCCACCTCGACCTTGAACTCCACCGTGGACTTGAACGCCTCATGAATCTCGCCCTGCATCGACTGCAGGCGCTCGCTCACATTCGTTAGAATGTCGTCCCACGCCTTCTGCACTTCTTCCTTCAGAATCGCGAGCAATTGGCTGACTTCCGGGGTCTCCTGGGCGAGCTGCAATGTGAACTGCTTGATGGCTTCGACCGTCGCGTCCACGTTCAAATTGCCGCTTGCGTCGATCAGCTTCGTCTGGTTGTCTTCGAAATAGCGCAACAGCCGTCCCCGCAGCAAGTCCCGGAATTCGGTGGAAAGGAACTTGGCGTCGAACGCGTTCAGGGCATTGGTCTGCGCGGTGGTCAGGTCCTTGCGCCCTTTGAGCCGGTCCGCCCGGTCCTTCAGCCGGTCGATAATGCCGCGAATCAGAGTGGCGCTGTAGTCTTCGAGAATGCTTGAGATGCGGGCGTTAAGCGCATCGTGCCGGCTGGGGTCAATGGCAACCCGCGAGAGAGCGAAACTCAAGTCGATTTCCAGCTCGCTGATTTCCGCCCGCGGAACGGGAAAACGCCGAAGTAATGAATCCTGCTCGTAGCGCCGGCTGATGCTCCGCGAGTACAGGTCCGACATCACTCGGGCCTGCGTGATGTCGCGAAGCATCGCGCCGACGATCTGGTAAAGTTCCGCCATGGGACTGAGGCCTACGCTGCCTTTGCAACTGCCGTGGGCTGCGCGGTAATTGCATCAGTGAGAATGTTCAACACCTTGGCCATTCCGGCAGGCATGTCATCTTGCATGGCGTGCACGTTTACATCAATCGTGTACTCCACCGAGTATTTGGAGGTTTTGGTCGAGCTCGAGTCCTTCTTGCTCGACACGTTGGCCGAGAAGCTGGCGCTGAAAATGCCCCAGCCCACCTTGCCGCTCAGCGAGCCGCCCGCCGCGAAGCTAGAGCTTTCCGTCTCGGAGGCTTCGGTGCTGGCGTTGATCGAAGTTTTGAAGTCGATGGTCATGTTGTCGATGCGAATAAAAGGAATGGGGATGATGGTCAGGATGGGAACCGTCAGTGTGGCGGTTATCGGCTTCTCTTGGGGCTCTGTCGCTGACTTCACGTAGCTGAAAGACACATTCACCGGATCGGTGATGTTCCCTTTGTCATCGTGGTGGAATCCCACGGCTTTGATAAAGTCAGCAGAGGCTATTGCCGCCTGCCCCTGAGCCGCAACCGCTGCCTTCAGCGGTCCGCCGATCACGGATTCGAAGGGTATTTGGTTGAGCAGGGCTGTCCCCTGTTGCTGAATCGAGTCTCCTGGTGCTGCTGGCATGCTGTTCCTCCTCAAAGGTTGAAAGTCTGACTGCTCCGCCCAACCCGCCGGTCGAGACTTAATCGGATCGTTATCCAACGTCCGTCTCGCCAGCGAGAAGTAATCGCGGTGAAATCAGTTTCGGCGGAGATAACTCATGTGTCAATACCCCTGAAATGTTATCAAGTAGTAAGTAGCTATCAGAAGCAACATCAACTCGCCTAGACCACCCGTCTTCGCCGCAACGAGGAGCCCAGCCCGTGGCGTCGAATCAGGCGATAAACTGTGGATTTCGGAACCGGCCGCTTCACGGCCCGCTCATAAGCCGTCTTCACTCCCTGAATGTTTAGCGGAAATCCCACCCGAGTGTATCGAAGAAATGGTTTAAGCAGATCAGCCTCCTGCTGCAGAGACATGTTTTGACGCCGCCGGCCACCACGTTCAGCGGAGTCGAAGGCATCGGTTCCCAACCTGCGGTAAAGGGCTTGAATTCTGCGCACTGAGCCTGCATTCCATCCGATCGCGATCGAGATTTGTTTCGACGTGAGGCCAAGGGCTCCACCCATCCATACGCATTGGATCCGCTGATATTCGAGCTTTCCTGGAGCGGCCTGCAACAACACGCGGATTTGCTCGATCTCCTGTTTTGTAATCTTCATCGTCTTCGCTCCATTGCACTTGTAGGTCGGTCGTGCATGAGGATCGCCACGGGGAGGTCCACTTGTCTATCGGATGGGAGCTTACGAATGGCGTGGACCTTAATCCGTCACGTCCGGATCTACAACGGGAGGGCTATGGGTACTCATGCCTTCAGGATGAAACGTCATAACAAGAGATCCCTGCAACCCGATGAACGCAACCGGCCCGCTATCTTCAGAACGGTTGTGCTCCACTTTCGACTCGGTTTCCGTCACGTTAGTCTTATCGTCCGCATCGCCCTTCACCATAAAAGGGAGGATGGGGTCGTGCTGAACGAGGAGAGTCTAAGGTTGGGTTTCAATTAAAGCGGGATATCAGAAAACGAGGTTTCACTTCCGGGAGGCGAAAGGCGAACGCTGCGATGCAAACCTACGGCTCGGCGTGATGCGAGGGCGCCGACTCCGGCATATAGGTATGGAACTCTCCCGGCAGGTGGGTATGCTCAAACTGAATGGTGCAATGGGTGATGTCAAATCCGTCGGCCACCGCGCGGCGGATCTGCTCGCCAATCCTTTCGGTTTCGGAGGTGGGCATGTCCAGGATACTCACGTGGCAGGCCATAGCATGAGAATGGCCGTTCAGGCTCCAGACGTGAACATCATGCACTTCGCGCACTCCATCCACCTCGAGCATGGCATTGGCAACGTCGCCGGCAGTCATACCTTTGGGGAGGCTCTCAAGCAATATATTCACCGACTCTTCTATAATTCCAATGGCGCTCCAGAGAATCATCCCAGCAATAAGAAAAGCGATCAAAGGATCGATAATCTTGTCCCCTGTCACGCCAATAATCCACGCTCCAACGATGATGGCCACGTTCGAGAGCGCGTCGCCCAGGTTGTGGATGAAAATCGCCCGAATGTTCAGGTCCGACCGGCCGTGAGCCAAACCATACGTGATGCTCCCATTGATGATCAAAGCTGCGACCCCGGTGATCATCATTACCATGACGGCGATAGGCTGAGGACGGATAATCCTCTGGTACCCCTCATAGCAGATCGCGACTGCCACGACCACCAGGATAAGCGCATTGACAAACGCTGCCAGGACGCCCGCACGCTGATAACCGAATGTTTTCCGCTGGTTTGGAGGCCGGCGTTCAAAGTAAAGGGCCAGCGAGGCGAAAACCAGTGAAGGGATGTCCGACAGGTTATGCCACCCATCGCTGACCAGCGAAAGACTATGGGCAAGCGAGCCGGCCACAAACTCTGCAATCACCAGCACCAGAGTGAT
>JASHOS010000274.1 GCA_030040995.1 Terriglobia bacterium
GGATGGCATTGGGTGCAGAGAAGCACGACGTCCTATGGCTGGTCGTCAGGCAAGGCCTGAGCTTGGCCTTAGCCGGCGTCGCGATTGGAGTGATCGCAGCCCTTCTGCTTGCGCGTCTGATTTCAAGTCTGCTGTTCGGAGTGAAGTCAACGGACCCGCTAACCTTCATCGGCGTATCATTCCTGCTGCTTGCCATCACCTTGCTTGCCGGCTATATTCCTGCCCGCCGCGCTTCAAAAGTGGATCCGGTCGTGGCGCTAAGGTACGAGTAATGCCGTGGTCCGTGGTTAGCGATTCGTGATTCCGGCTTTCGACGGGCGCAGCCGGGCAGAGCCGCAGCCAAACCAGAGGGAAACTCTGCCCTCTCCCCCAAGGGGGAGAGGGCGGCACGCAGCGCTGGGTGAGGGGGTCCCGAAAATCTTGCTAAAAAGCAAGGCCTTATGACCTTGGGCAGTGGGTCAGTTTGAATTTGTAGCGGCGAGTTTACCTCGCCATGTGGCGGCGTAAAGCCGCCTCTACATCAAACTGACCCACTACCTGACCTTGCAACACAGACCCCGTGGTTGGGTCTTCGGCCTCCTGTGCTGCGTTGCGATTCCGCGGTGATGGTCATGGCAATATGACCAAGGAAAGTGTAATGAGACTATGAAGAAGATTCAGGCCGCACAGTTCAAGGCCCGCTGCCTTGCGGTGATGGAAGATGTGCGCACCACCAAGGAGCCGGTCCTGATTACGAAGCGTGGAGAGCCTATGGCGAAGCTCGTTCCTCCCGACGATTCTTCGGACGATTTCATCGGACGCTTGGAGGGCGTCGTGAAAATCATCGGTGACATCGAGTCTCCAGTGGAGCCTCCGGAAAACTGGAAGGCCCTTCGGTGATCCTATTGGATACGTACGCACTCGTTTGGGCCGTTGCCAAATCAAAGAGGTTATCGCGACCGGCGGCGGCAGCCATCCGGCAGGCACGAAGAGAAGACGGCCTGGCGATCGCGGCGGTTACGCTTTGGGAACTGGCCGCCTTAGTAGCTAGAGGACAAATTCAAGCGTACGGAACGGTGGAAGCGTCGGTCCGCCTCTTGACTGAGGGAGTGATCGTAAAACCGCTCACGCCGGAAGTCGCAGCCTTAGCGACGCAGTTCCCTGAGGACTATCCACTTGACCCCGCCGATCGCCTGATTGGCGCCACGGCCCGCGCGGAGGGTTTGCTGCTGGTAACGCGCGACGAGAGAATCCGGCGCAGCCCGCTCGTGAAAACGGTCTGGTAGCAGCCGAAGCAATCAGCTTCAGAGATCAGCTATCCGATTGCCGAAATCAAATCACCATTCCCGCAAATTCCGCGGAGCGCAGGAAGATTCCGCGATCCGGGCCGCGCTCCTGCGCTGGTACCGAACGAATAAGCGCCCTTTGCCGTGGCGAAAAACCCAAGACCCTTATTGCATCTGGGTATCTGAAGTCATGCTCCAGCAAACCCAGGTGCAGACTGTGATCCCGTTTTATGAGCGATTCCTGCGAGTCTTTCCAACGTGTGATCGCCTGGCGGACGCGCCGTTTGGCAAAGTTGCGGAGATGTGGTCCGGGCTAGGCTATTATCGCCGGGCGCGCCTGCTTCACCTGGGAGCGAAAAAGATCGTCAAGGATTTTGAAGGCCGTTTCCCATCCACGTACCACGAAGCCCGCCAAATTCCGGGCGTGGGCGATTACACCGCCCGCGCGGTGCTCAGCATTGCTTATGGCGGAGCGTTCGCGGCCGTAGATGGAAACGGGGCGCGGATTATCGCGCGGCTCGACCGGTCGAGCGGCAGCGTGAACCAACCGGCTTTTCGCCGCGCGGCCAATCTGCGGCTGAGCGAGCTGATTTCAGCCCGGAATCCCGGGGATTTTAACCAATCCTTAATGGAGCTGGGACAAACGCTTTGTTTGCCGCGGGCTCCGCAGTGCAGTAAATGTCCGCTGAAGAAGTGGTGTTGCGCTTATCGCTTCGGCGATCCGCAGGACTATCCAGCTCGGCGGCCCGCGCGCGCTGCCGAGCCGAGGAACCTGGCCGCCGCCATTATTCGCAAAGGTGACCGAGTCGCGTTGGTTCGTGGTCTCGAGGAGGGTCTTCTGGGAGACATGTGGAATTTTCCTGCCGCGTTCGGGCAAACACGGCAGGAAGCTCTGGAAAGGCTGGGAGCAAAACTAGAAGGAATAACCGGCTCGCAGCTTGAATTCAAGCCCCTGGAGGGAACGGTGCGCCACAGGATCACGTTTCGGTCGATCACCGTGGCGCTCTATACGGCAACGCCCGGCCGAATGATGCCGGGAAGTTTTCGCTGGGTGCCCATCACGCGCGTGGATCACGAGGCTATCTCCCAGCTTGCGCGAAAAATCGCAGCCGCCGCCTGCGCATCGAAGAGCTGTCGCCAAGCGCCGGCTATGCCGCGGTGAAGTGAGTGGTGAGCTCCATGTCACCCCAGCGAACCAGAAAGGTTGCGCCGGAGCCTCTCTTCATAAGGTCAATCACCAACTCGTCGGCCGTGTTGGAGGTCTTTCGCTCTCTAAACGGGACAAAAGCAAAATCTTTTGATGGGTCGTGGTGGGTTCCCCACTGGCCGTGCTGTTTATTGAAAACCAGCCTCCAAGAGTTGGCGCCCTCGCGCTGGGCATATAGGCTGTAAACGCCCTTTGGGACCGTTACATTGCCAAACTTGAGGTCGGTCGCCGTCGTAAAGGTTGTAGACGTATCGGCGCCCAGTCTCCAGAAGCCGTGGCCAGGCTCAAACGGCATCTTCATGGCATCTTCGACGGACTTCCCTCTCAGGGATGGCCGGCCATAATCAACCGAAACTTTGTAACCATCGAGGCTCACGCTGCTGAGTCCGCGTGGGTTCCCCTGCGCTAAGCCAATTCCCTCGATCGCCACCATCAAAAAAAAGACGCATATGCCCACTGTGTAACGCTTCATAAGTCTTCTCCTCCGCATTTTCAAATCTCCCGAGAGTCCTAGGTTCGGCAATATTGTTGTATTTGGGCTGATTATACCTTCACTGGATCGCCTGCTCAAGCTGCGTTGTGGCCGCTCGGACAAGTTGCGCTTCGCGTTCGAGGGCGTCACCAGCAGCCTGGATTTGTTGATCAGCCATTTTCCAGTCCTTGAGCTCGATTTCCTGCTGCACTCCCGGGAGCGCTTTGGCCGCGTAGCCTGTAAAAAGGCCTGGAGCATAAAGCTCGTGTTGATACCAGGGACGGCCCGGCAATCCCTGCGGCGAGGTCAACATCCGTTCACTCTGAATAAGGGTCGTGTTGACTTTTTCGAGAGAAGCGCGGGCGAGCGAGGCGCCATCACCAGCTTCAGCAGCCGCAAATGCCTTCGCATACTCCTGGGCGCTTTGTTTGAGAGCAGCCACTCCATTCTCAAGCGGCGCGAAATCCAAGTAAGGAGGCGGCGCTTGGGCCATACGCGGGATGAAGGATTGTTCGGGGTCGGCGGTCGCCGTAAACACCCCCTCCTTTATTTCCATATTTTGTTCCTGTTCCTGCGTTCTCTCGTTCGCAAGGCCGTTCTTCAATTGGCTAACGTACCGCTCAACGGTCGTGGCGAGGTCTGAGAAATCGTAAGGCAACAGGTCGGCGCCAGCGAACCGCATCACGGCCGTGCCCGCAGTCTGGGCGAGCGCCTTTCCGTAGGCAAAGTGCTGATCGCCAAAATGAGTGTACCAATAGAAATCGTCATAAATGGAATGGTAAATTCCACCTCCCGATTCGCCTCCAAAGGTCAGATCGAGGGAAGCAATGCCGAGGTGATCGATGAAAGATGAGTAGTCAGACCCCGATCCGAGAGCGCCGATTCGAACGTCCGCGCCATGCCTGAGCGCCGTGCGATATTCCGCGGAGCTGGAGTGCTGAATCAGATACAGGCGCAGACGCGACTCGACCGGCATGTTCTTTTCCGGGTCCTGAACGCTCCCGGCGACTCCATCAATGAACTTCTGGAGCGTATGAGAACCACCCACATCCAAAAAGCCTCTGGCATTGTCGTCGGAATTCACGTAGATCGCCGCATGCTGGCGCAGCTCCTCCGCGTGTTCCTCTGCCCACTCGGTCGAGCCGAGCAGCCCTTCCTCTTCGCCATCCCAGGCGCAGTAGATAATCGTGCGCTTAGGCCTCCAGCCTTGCCTCATCAGCTTTCCCAGGTTCCGCGCCTCTTCAAGCTCCGCGGAGAAGCCGGAGAGAGGGTCCTGCGCTCCGTTCACCCAAGCGTCCTGATGGTTGCCGCGGATAACCCATTGGTCCGGGTATATGGCGCCAGGAATCCTGGCGATCACGTCCCAAATGGGTCTCACATCCCAGCTCGACTTCACGATCAGGTGGACCTTCGCAGGACCGGGGCCGATATGATACGTAATGGGAAGCGCCCCCCGCCAGCCCTGCGGCGCGACGGGTCCGGCGATTGCCGCGAGCAGCGGCTGCGCGTCGCCGTAGGACATAGGGAGCACGGGTATCGTTTCAATGGTCTTGGCATTCTGGAGCGCGAGGCGCTTCGCGTTCTTAGTAGCTCCAATGCCCGGGGTGAGAGGATCGCCCGGATAGAGCAGCATATCCATCACGCTGCCGCGCTGAACACCTCCGCGCGGCCGCCAGGCGCCTTCAGGATAAACGTTGCCTTGCCAGTACCCGTCATCGTGCGGGTCGGAGTAGATTAAACATCCCACGGCGCCGTGTTGCGCGGCAAGCTTGGATTTAAGGCCCCGCCAGCCGCCTCCGTAGCGGGCAATGACGATATCTCCCTTGACGGAGATCCCGAGCCGCTCAAGCTCCTCGTAATCAGACTTCATTCCGTAATTCACATAGACGAGCGGGGCGGTGACGTCGCCATCCGCAGAATACATGTTGTAGGTAGGGAGTTGCTGGCTATGCTGCGAGGAAGTTGGATCAACGGCAATCGTCGGCTCTTCCAGCTTCGCCCTAAAAACGGCAGGCTCGACCATCTCGACGAGGCGTTGCTTGGGCCAGGGCAGAAGCACGTAGAAGGTTTCAATGTGCGCGTCCCAGCCGAATTGCTTGAATTTGGAAAGGATCCATTCGACGTTCTTTCGATCCTGCGCGGTGCCCGCGTTATGCGGATAGGCAGCAAGATATTCGTCGTAGCTCCGGATCTTTTCGGCGCTAATCATGGAGCGAAACTGTGTTTCCCTCGCCTGCTCGGCTTGTCCCGAGACCGCCGAATATCCCGGGAATGGCACCTGGGGTGGTTCTGCCGCCGCAAGCCCTCCTAACAAGCTCAAACCCAGCAACAGTCTTAGAAATCGCATAGGCCGCTCTCGATTGGATTCATTTATCCGCAGATTGCGCAGATCCGTTGGAAAAGCCCACGGCCAGGAAAGCACCGGCCGTGGCTACCCAACTAACTGCTGACTGCTAACTTCAGACTACTGACCGCTCACTCCGAACTCCAGCTACAGGTTGTGCTCGAAAAAATCAAAAATGCGCATGTTGCGATAAAAAACAGATGACGGGCTCTCAAATCCGTGGCTTTCGGCGGGCTGGAGGTAAAGCTGATAAGGAATCCGCGCATCGATCAGAGCCTGGATAAAATTGATGGTGTTCTGCAGGTGCACGTTGTTATCTGATGTCCCGTGGATGAGAAGCAGCTTGGCGCGAAGGTGGCTTGCCGCTTGAACATCCGACGAATCATCGTAGCCCGCAGGATTCTCGCTTGGCGTGCGCATGTATCGTTCCGTGTAGATCGTGTCGTAGTAGTGCCAGTCCGTCACCGGCGCGCCCGCGACGGCGCACTTGAAAACATCGGGAGCGTGGGTTATGGCATAGAGCGTCATATAACCGCCGTAAGACCATCCGGTGATCCCGATGCGCGAAGCGTCCACGTAAGGAAGCGATTTGAGATAGCGGACTCCCGCCAGTTGATCCTGCAATTCATGCTTACCCATGTCCTTGAAAATTACGGTTTCAAAAGCATGGCCCCGGCCCCACGAGCCGCGATTATCAAGCTGCCAGATCAAAAAACCGTGCTCGGAAAGAAGCTGATCCAAAGACGAAGTCAGGCCCCACTCGTCGCGTACAACCTGTATCGACGGTCCACCGTAAACATCCACAATCACCGGGTATTTCTTCTGCGGATCAAAGCCGGGCGGAGTAACCAGCCGCGCGTAGAGCGTGGTGCCGTCGTCCGCCTTCAGACTGAGCATACTGGTGTGGCCCAGAGCGTATCCGGCAAGAGGATTGGAAGCGGCGTCGATAGTTGCCAGATCGCTGCCATCCGGCTTGAGGAGGCGCACTTCGGGCGGCTCGTTCACAGCCGAAAAGCTATCAACAAGGTAGCGCCCGTCAGGAGACAGGTTAAACTCGTGCGTGCCGGGCTCGCGCGTGAGCCGCTCGAAACCGGTTCCATCAAATCGCACCCGAAAGATCTGCCGCTGGCGCGGGTCGGGCCGGGTTGCCTGAAAATAAACCCAACCGCCGGCTTGGTCCACGTGAACGGTTGCCGGCTGAAAGATCGGAAGATCAACCATCCAGTTTCCGCTCGTGATTTTCTTAACCAGCGTTCCCTGCCGCGTGTACAGGTAGAGGTGAATCCAGCCGTCCCGCTCCGAAAGCCACAAGAACCGCCCGCCCCGATCGATGAAGAAAGGGGGAATGAGAGGATTAATCCAATAGGGGTCCGTTTCAACAACTGGCTGTTCGTTGGCTCCCGTAGCCGGGTTCCACAATTGCACCGTTTCCCGTGTTTGGTTCCGATTGAGCGTCAGGAAACAGACCTCCTTCGAATCCGGCGTCCACTCAAAGTCCGGGCTGATGTATTCGTCGCCGCTTCGCAGCGGGTAACTTGCCGCCGGGCCACCATCGGCGCTTACAACGTGCATCGATGCCACCGGATTTGCGCCGCCAGACTGGGGATAACGCTGGTTCGTGATACTGACATAGTCTTTGAGAAATGCGGTAATCGGATACTGGAAAACCGGACCGTCATTGAGCTCGAGATAAGCGACTGATTTACCGTCAGGCGCCCATTCGTAGGCCCGGCTCGTCGAGCGATACGACAATTCCTCTCCGTACACCCAATCCAGCTTGCCGTCGAGAACGCTGGCGCTCCCGTCAGAGGTAAGCTGTCGTATCTGGCCGCTTCCAATGTCCAGCACACAGAGATTATTCCGTTGGACAAAGGCGATGCGGTCCCCGGTGGGCGAAAATGTTGGGTTTTCGTACTGCCCGGCCGTATGCGTCAGAAGCCGGAAAGCACGGGTTTGCGCGCTCCAGAGCCACAATCCGCCGTCTCCTTCAAACAGCAGGCTCTTTCCCTGGGGTGACCACTGATAAGAGGACAGGGATAGCTGAGGTCCGTCGCGGGGAGCGGTAAGAAGAACGCGTTCCTTTTGGGCCGATGCGTCGTAAATCCAGAGAGCAGGCGTGGCGCCCGGCGTTCCCGGCATCACAAAGCTAAGTTGATCGGAACCGGGCCTCCAGGCAAGATGCCGCGGCCCGAGGCCATAGAACAGTCCCGGAGTGCTGATAAACTGGAGGGTGAGGTCTTTCTTTGCCTGTTCGCCGCGAACCGGCAGACTTGCCCCTACCATGAGCGTCATAATCAAGAGGATGGGTTTCCTGGAGGCTCTCATCGCTTGCCATCCCTTCGGCCAGTTCGAAAATGACGTAATAAAGAGACACACAATATCAGAGAAAGGCGGGCGCGCCAAGTGATTATTCGGTGATGCACGCCAAAACAGGACACCCTAATTCGCCGATGACCGAAGGTGATGTAGGGGGACGGCTCGCCCAATGGTGTCCAAATTAGCCAAGCCGCTCGTCGCCTCCAAAGATCTGAAAGCTAATTTGATGGACACGCCTGGGGCAAGCCCTCGCCCTACGTTTGTTTGTATTCGGGCCTCTGTGTTACGGTGTTACAGTCCTGCGGTCTGGCCGCATCAGACACCGAAATCGGGGTCTGCACGGGAAGCGGCGGCCGGAACACCGATCTCTCGAGGTGATTATGATCGAGTTGGCTAATGTGGAGAAGTCGTACCCGGTTGGCCCGTCAAGATATTACGTGCTGCGCCGGATCAATCTCGAAGTAAAAGACGGCGAATTCGTCACCATCATGGGGCCGTCGGGCGCCGGCAAATCCACACTGCTCGCCATCCTGGGCATGCTCGACGGAGAGTTCAAGGGTGAGTATCGCTTCCTGGGAGAGCCGGTTCATAAGCTGAGCGTCAAACAACGTGCCGAGCTTAATAAACGGTACATCGGTTTCGTGTTCCAGCAATATCACTTGCTCGACAGCCTCACCGTCGCCGAAAACCTGGATATTCCGCTTTCCTATCGCAATATCCGGTCCTCCGAGCGCCAGGCGGTGGTGGCGGATATGCTGGACCGGTTTCACATCGTTGGAAAGAAGGACCTTTTTCCGAGCCAGCTTTCCGGCGGTCAGCAGCAGCTTGTGGCGGTGGCGCGGGCCATCATCGCCAATCCGAAGCTCATTCTTGCTGACGAACCCACGGGCAACCTGCATTCGAGCCAGGGGAAGGAGATTATGGAGCTTTTCAAGAAGCTCAATGAGGAGGGAACGACCGTGATCCAGGTGACTCATAACGAGAACTGGGCAAATTACGGCCGGAAGATAGTCAAGCTCGTGGATGGGTGGATATCTTGAAGATCCCAGCAAACACTCCGCCCGGTGTTCTCGTCGCTGATGATGCGCCGGACGTTCTCGAAGCTTTGCGATTGCTGCTGAAGAGCGAGGGTTTTCAGGTCCAGACGGTTTCCTCGCCGGCGGGGGTGCTCAAGGCGGTTGAAACTCACGAGTTTGACGTTGTGCTCCTGGACCTCAATTACACTCGCGACACCACCTCCGGTTCCGAGGGGCTGGACGTTCTTGCCCGCATGCAGGCAATCGATCGCACGCTTCCGGTGGTGGTGATGACCGCCTGGAGCAGCGTCGAAGTTGCCGTGGAAGCCATGCGCCGGGGCGCCCGGGATTTCATCCAGAAGCCTTGGGAGAATACGCGTCTGCTTTCCATCCTCCGCACCCAGGTCGAATTGAGCCGTGCGTTGCGGGAAGGGCTGCGTCTGGAGGCGGAAAATCAGTTATTGCGGTCTGCTCGCCTGTCTTCCCTGACCGCCAAATCGCCGGCGATGCAGCCCGTTGTTGAGCTCATTCACCGGATCGCGCCTTCGGACGCCAACGTGCTCGTAACCGGCGAGCATGGCGCGGGGAAAGAAGTGGTTGCCCAGACGCTGCACACCCTCTCACCCCGGGCGGCCCATCCGATAGTGGCGGTGAACGCGGGAGGCATTCCCGAGGGCGTTTTCGAAAGTGAGATATTCGGCCACGTCAAGGGTGCTTTCACCGACGCCAAATCCGACCGGGTCGGGCGCTTTGAGCTGGCCTCCGGCGGCACGCTGTTTCTCGATGAAGTCGCTAACGTCCCTCTCAGCCAGCAAGCCAAGCTTTTGCGCGCCATTGAGACAAGCGAGGCGCAGCGCGTCGGTTCATCGAAAACTTACCGGGTGAATGTGCGGCTGATCTCGGCCACCAATGCAAACTTGCAGCAGGAGGTTTTATCGGGGCGCTTTCGCGAGGATCTCCTGTTCCGGCTCAATACCATTGAGATTCACCTTCCTCCTCTTCGCGAGCGCCGCGAGGATATTCTGCCTTTGGCCCTCCATTTTCTCAGCCGCCATAATCGGAGGTATCAAAAATCGGTTGCGGGCCTGGACTATGCAGCCGAACAGGAACTGAAGAATTACGCCTGGCCCGGTAATGTCCGCGAGCTCAACCACGCCATCGAGCGCGCCGTGCTGATGGCGCAAGGAAGCACGGTCACCGCAGCGGACCTGGGACTGCGAACGCGCCATGAAGCTCCAGCGCGGCTCGAAGATATGGCGCTCGAAGAGGTTGAGAAATGTCTCATCCAGAAGGCGCTGAGCCGTTTCGATGGCAATATCACCCAGACCGCGCAAGCCCTCGGCCTGAGCCGCAGCGCCCTTTACCGGCGCCTGGAGCGGTACGAAATCAAAGCAACCGAGCAGTGATCGGGGCGATGCTATACTTCGGACATGCCGAAGGTGAGTGCCGGCCTTGTTCTTTACCGGCTTAAAGGCGGGACCGTTGAGGTTCTGCTTGTGCATCCGGGAGGCCCGTTCTGGGCCAAAAAGGATTTCGGGGCATGGAGCATTCCCAAGGGCGAAGTGCCGGCGGGAGAAGAAGTGCTGGCTGCCGCCAAGAGGGAATTTGAAGAGGAAACCGGACTTTCCCCTGGCGGCAGCATGCTGCCGTTAGGCGCCGTTGCTCAAAAGTCGGGCAAAATCGTCTACGCCTGGGCAGTGGAGGGAGACTGCGACCCCAAGCTGGTCAAAAGCAACTCGTTCGAAATGGAATGGCCGCCGCGATCGGGAAAGAAGCAGAAATTTCCGGAGATCGATCGCGCCGCCTTCTTCGATATTCAAGAAGCAAAACGGCGGATTAACACGGCTCAGTTTGGTTTCCTGGCCCGCTTGCAGGAATTCCTGTCAACCCCCGGCAACAGAACGTGTGAATAAGTTGCACGCCTCACCACAAAGACACGAAGGCCCTGAGAAAGGAGTTTTGTTTTCAAGCTCCGTCCCTTGGTGCCTTTGTGGTTCAAACGATTAATTCACCGGCTTCACAGTTATGGCATACCAGAACCTTCAGGAGTTCGTCACCCGCCTCGATCGCGACCACGAATTAAGGCGTATTGCGATTCCGGTGGACGTCGATCTTGAAATCGCCGAAATCACCGACCGCGTTTCGAAGAGCGGAGGCCCGGCGCTCCTTTTTGAGAAGCCGCGCTCGCGCAAAGACAAAGCCGATTATCAAATTCCACTCCTCATTAATTCTCTTGGCACGAAAAAGAGGGTGGAAGCGGCCCTGGGCGTGGACAATCTGGAAGACGTTGCGCGGCGAATCCAAAACTTGCTGGAGCTTAAGCCTCCGGGCGGGCTCCTGGACAAAGTACGGATGCTGCCGCAACTCGCTGAATTGAGTTCTTTTTTCCCAAAATCTGTCAAAGACGGCCCGGCAAAGGAAATTATCGAGCGCGAGAATTTATCGCTTTTCAGCTTGCCCATTATGAAGTGTTGGCCGCAGGATGGAGGGCGTTTCATCACCCTCCCCATGGTGATCACCCGAAGCCCGCGCACCGGAAGACGCAATGTGGGCTGCTACCGAATGCAAGTTTTTGACGAGCGCACCACGGCGATGCACTGGCAGATTCATAAAGGCGGCGCCGAGCATTTTCGCTGGCTCGACCGGCAGGGGATAGGCCGGCGCATGGACGTGGCGGTGGCTTTGGGAGCTGACCCCGCTACCATGCTTTCCGCAATCTTCCCGCTGCCTGAAGACGTGGATGAGTTTATGTTTGCAGGTTTTCTGCGAAAAAGCGCCGTAGAGCTGGTGAAGTGTGAAACGATTGATTTGGAGGTTCCCGCGAACGCCGAGATTGTGTTGGAAGGCTACGCTGATCTGGACGATCTTCGCACCGAGGGGCCGTTCGGGGATCACACGGGGTATTATTCGCTGCCGGATAAGTTTCCCGCCTTCCATCTTACTTGCATCACGCGGAGGAAGAATCCCATTTTCGTCTCCACCATTGTGGGCCCTCCTCCTATGGAAGATTACTGGATGGGCCATGCCGTGGAGCGCATCTTCCTGCCCCTCATGCGCGCCCAGTTGCCCGAGCTGGTCGAGATGCACATGCCGGCTGAAGGCGTGTTTCACAACCTGATGATCGTCGCTATTCGCAAAAGCTATCCGGGTCACGCGCGCAAAGTGATGAACGCAATCTGGGGACTGCCCGGCGCCATGTTTACCAAATGCCTGGTGGTGGTTGACCATGACGTAGACGTTCACAATCCGCGGGAGATCGTGTGGAAAGTCTTGAACCACATCGATCCCGAGCGGGATATTCAGTTTATGCTTGGCCCGGTCGACCAGCTCGAGCATGCTTCAAGGCTCCCGAACTTCGGCTCGAAAATGGGAGTTGACGCTACGCGCAAATGGCGCGACGAAGGCTTCGCGCGGCCGTGGCCGGACGAGATTCGAATGGATGCAGAAACCAAGAAACGTGTTAATGAAATGTGGAAGGCTCTTGCGTTGTAGGCCGCTCAATGCCATTGGCGCAGAAGACGGAAGCCGTCTCCTGCGCATAGCATCGGCGCGTTACTCTGTAGCTGTGGCGGGTTCCCCAAACATCAATTTGGCTTTCCAACCGCCAACATCGATTTGCGTGATGTGCCGGACGTCGTTATGGGGCGACGAAAAGTAGACCATCGTCTGGTCATTCTTTCTCGTTTCGCTTACCACATTCACCGGCGCCGTTCCCACCAATTTCCCATTCTTAAAGAATGCGGCTTGGTGAGCGCCCGCCAGAGTGCTGACCGACATTTTGTACTGGCCGGGCGCCAGGGTCAGGTTTCTCCCGAGGTCGGCACGGTACATCACGTTGACATTGCTGGTCTTCGCAAACATTATGCCGCCGGCCAAAAACAAGGTGGCGGCTGCTCCGATCGCAGCTTTTAGAAGCGTGTGCTTCATTGGTGTTGCTCCTTTCTGATCTTCTGTAATCCATTTATTAAGATGGAAAGGATCGCAACCCGCGTTGTAATTCCCTCGCACTATCCACTGCTGAAAAACGCAGTATCCTGCTGTTCCTCGATGGCAGAAGCTGATGTAGGCGGACGGCTTGCCGTCCCCTTGATTACCACCTCTAAAATCAACCAGAGGCAAGCCCCAGCCTTGTCCAAATTAGCTTTCGGATCTTTCGAGGTGCCGTGCGGCTTCGCCGCCTGCTGTGCGGAAGGGCTGTGCCCTTCCGGAACCGAGCCATACTCCCTAACCTTGTTCGTGCTGGGCGCGCAGGCTGAACCTGCGCCCAGCACGAATATGCAATTTGTGTCTTTGCCCGGAAAGCCGCAGGCTTTCCGCACAGCGGGCGGCAAAGCCGCTCTCGGTTTGGCTAATTTGGACAGCGTGGGGGCAAGCCCTACCCCTACGCTGCCTGTCTCATGGGTGGATCGGGAGCAGGGGCACGCGCACATGCCTGGTCGACCAGGACATGTTCGGCGGCATTATCGACGGGTTAGGAACCGAGCGCCCAGCGGCTCAGGTTGCCGCGGACCATCCAGCCTCTTCCCGCGCTGTCTACAGATGCACCGCGCAACCTCCAGGCACTCGAGAGAGCGGACACCCCTGCACCGGCGATGGCCGGGCGGCTCTGCCCGGACCCAATCAGTATTGGAGCAATGAACCAATAAATCCGGTCGACCAGGCCGCAGTCGAAGAAGCTGCCCAGAACCGTACTGCCACCTTCGACCAGCACTGCGAGAATGCCTTCGCTCGCAAGCCTTCGGAGCAGTTTTTCGACCGGCACGCGCTTTCCGCGAAATTCCCAGACGCGCGCGCCCGCTCGCTCAAGCCGCTCCCGCTTGCGCGCATCCGAGGGCTCGCAGCACGCGACGATCGAGCGGCCAGAGACCACAACCTGCGCTCTGGGGGGAAGACGCAAACGAGAATCCAGAATCACGCGCCACGGCTCCGGCGCGCCGGCAATTCGCGGCCCGAGGTGAGGATCATCCGCAAGAACGGTATTGATGCCCACAACGACGGCCTGATTTTGGGCTCGAAGTTTTCTGCCGGAAAGGCGTGCGGCGCGGTCCGTAATCCACTGGGATTCGCCGGTCCGCGTGGCCGTCTTGCCGTCCAGGCTCGTAGCGGCTTTGACACTTACAAAAGGCAAGCCAGTGGCCCTGAACTTCAGATAGACTTCGTTGAGGGCTCGGGCCTCTCTGGCGCATATTCCTGCGGTCAGGCTCACTCCCGCGCGCTGGAGAATTCTGGCACTCTTGCGGCCAACAAGCGGATTGGGATCTCCTATCGCATAAATGACGCGCTTAATCCCCGCCGCCAGGATCGCATCGGTACACGGAGGCGTGCGGCCATGATGGCAGCACGGCTCAAGATTCACGTAAAGCGCCGCATTGCGGCTTCGGCCCGCAGCACCGGCTAAAGCTCTAACCTCCGCGTGCTCCGATCCCGGCCCGCGATGGAATCCACGGCCCACAATTTTTCCATTCCGCACAATGACGCAGCCCACCCAGGGATTGGGATAAGGCATCGAGGCCGCCTGGCGAGCGAGCCGTAAAGCTTCGCGCATAAAGAACTCGTCGCCGCGTGGCATGATGGAATCTACTGGACCTTGCTCAATAAGTGTCCGAGCTTGTCTTTTTTTACCTTCAGATAGGCGAGGTTGTTGTGGTGCGGAGTGGTTTCGAGGGGAATCCGCTTCAGAATGCGCAGGCCGTACCGCTCGATGCCGGAGATCTTTTTCGGATTGTTCGTCAAGAGGTGAATCTTGCGCACGCCAAGGTCAGCCAGAATTTGCGCGCCCACGGAGTAATCCCGCATATCGGCGGGAAGCCCCAACCGCTCGTTCGCTTGCACGGTGTCAAGCCCCCGATCCTGGAGCGCGTAGGCGCGAATTTTGTTGGTGAGGCCGATGCCTCGGCCTTCCTGGCTGAGATACAGGATGACGCCTTCGCCTTTTTGCGCCACCTGACGCATCGCGGAGTCAAGCTGCTCGCGGCAATCGCACCGGATGGAGTGCAGCGTATCCCCCGTGAGGCACTGCGAGTGAACGCGCACTAACGCCGGCCGGAGGGGTGAGACGCGGCCCATTACCAGCGCCAGGTGTTCCCGGTTTTGCGATGGGCAGCTATAAACGTGTGCCATGAATTCGCCGTATTCCGTTGGAAGCCGGGCTTTGGCCACTCGGTCCACCAGCTTTTCCGTTTTCTGGCGGTATTCGATTAACTGCTCAACAGTGATCATTTTCAGCTTGTGCTGTCGCGCAAGCTCTTCGACCGTTCTGCCGTCTGCGGCCTTCCCCTTCGCGTCCAGGATCTCGCAAGTTATGCCAACGGGTTGGAGCCCTGCCAAGCGAGCCAGGTCCACGGCAGCTTCTGTGTGCCCCGCCCGCGCCAGCACGCCCCCCGTCCGCGCTCGCGTAGGGAAGACGTGGCCTGGGCGTACCAAGTCATACGAAACGGCGCGAGGATTGGCCAGGGTGCGCACGGTCATAGCACGTTCCTGAGCCGAAATGCCTGTCTTCACGCCCTTTCGAGCATCCACTGAGACCGTAAAGCTGCATCCGAAGGGCTGAAGGTTCTCTTCCTCAGGTACCATCGGCGCCAACCCCAGCTTTTGAGCGCGCTCACGGGTAAGAGCAACGCAGATGATGCCGCCCCCGTTCTTGATCAGGAAATTTAGATCAGCCGCCGTCGCTTTCCGCGCGGCCATCACCAGGTCGGCTTCGTTTTCCCGTTCGAGGCTGTCCCGCACCACCACCATGCGTCCCTTGCGGATCTCTTTCAAAGCTTCTTCGACTGTCGCATCTTCCCTCATGAAAGTCCCTCAGTCCTCGACGCGACCGAGCTCCGCTAGAATCGTCAGGGCAGCTTGAGCCGCTTCATATCCCTTATTCATACGGTTGTTTCCCGCGCGGCGCAGCGCATCGCCGCGCTTGTTCACCGCCAGGACTTCAAAAACCACCGGCAAATTATATTTTAAAGATACGTTCATCACTCCGCGCGCGCATTCCCAGGCGACCAGATCGAAATGCAGCGTCTCGCCCCGAATCACGGCCCCCAAAGCAATCAATGCGTCGTAGCGCTTCCGCATGGCAAGCCGCTGTGCAAATAACGGAATCTCAAAGCAACCCGGCACGCTATAACGCTCGATTTGATGACCGTGAAGCCCGGATTCAAGCAGCCCTTCGATGCACTTTGCTTCGAGGCTTCGGGTAATCTCAGCATTATATTCGGCCCGAATCAAAGCAATTTTCGTCCGTCGCAGGCGGTTCAGTGCGCTAGAATTGCGGGTAGCTTCCGCGAGCGGCGCTTTCCGTCTCATCGGGTGGCCAGGCTCTCCACGTATTTGGCTAAAACGTCAACCTCCAGGTTCACCAAGTCTCCCGGAACCTTCTGTCCAAGCGTGGTGTGGGCCAACGTGTACGCGAGCAGCGACGTGGAGAATCTTCCTCGCCGCTCTCTGACAACGGTAAGGCTGACGCCATCCACCGCAACCGAGCCCTTGGCCACGATGTAGCGGGAGTAGCGCGCCGGAACGGCAAACTCGTAAATCTTCGCTTCACCTTCCGAAGAGATGCTTGCCAGGCGGGCGGTCGTATCGACATGGCCTTGGACCAAATGCCCTCCCAACAGGCTCGTCAACGTGAGGCTGCGTTCGAGGTTCACGCGGCCTCCAGCGATCATTCCTCCCAGTGTGGTCGAGCGAAGCGTTTCCGGCATATACGTCACCTGGAACGAGCCGTTCGCCAATTTCTGCACGGTTGAGCAGACTCCTTCCACGGAAACACTCTCGCCAGGCCGCAATCGCCAGCCCCGGGGCTTGCGGATCACCATTACCCGCTGATCACGGACGTCCTCGACACGCAAGACGCCGCTGGTCTTCTCTACGATCCCGCTAAACACTGACTGAGTGAAATCCCTCGAGGCCGTTATCGGCCCCTAAACGAGAATCTTGTTCGCCTTTTGTAGCGCCGGGCTTTAGCCCGGCAGGTTCCGACCTAAAGGTCGGCGCTACGGGATATCAAGGGCGAAGCCCTTGGTTAGTTGGATGCAAGCGAAAGGCGCTGGTCACGCCCCCGCCTAAGTCTAGCACAGCGTGGCCGCGACCCCTTGACAATGGCAGGCCCCTGAAGTAGATTATCTACATGCCAAGAGCAAAGAAGTTTCGCTATCAAAGCCGCATCGAACTGCTGCAAGGAACCTTGGATATGCTGATTCTCCGCACCCTCCAGTGGGGTCCGCAGCACGGTTATGGAATCAGCCGCGCGATTCAGTCCGGATCAGGGAACGTCTTGACGGTCGAAACCGGATCGCTCTATCCCGCCCTCCACCGCCTGGAAAAGCAACGCTGGATTACGGCTGGGTGGAAGCTGTCCGAAAATAACCAGCGCGCCAAGTACTACCGGTTGACCGCCGCCGGCCGCAAGCATCTGGTAAACGAAGAATCGCGCTGGGATGAGATCGTGAAAGCCGTGAGCGGAGTGATGAAACCGGCGAGGGTCGAAGCGTAATCCACATGGCTCGCCTCGCAGGGCCCTGTGGCGATCGGATAGCGTAGCGCGGCCTCACGGCCGCAATCAAACCAGGGCGAAGCCCTTGCCCTTTCCCTCGGGAGAGGGTGGCTCGCGGCCGGCGCTTTCTCCAGCCGGCGCGAGTCGGGCCTGCGCCCACCGAAGGTCGCTTACGCTCCAGAGCTTCAGCGACGGAGCGGCTCCTGCCCGCAGGCGGGTGAGGGGGTCCCTAGAAAATCTGGTTAAAAAACAAGATTTCACGGCATTGCAATGCAGACTTCGTGCGTTTCGAAGTCTGCGACTTTTTCTTAGTGCTGACAAGCCGCAGAGTTTCCAAAAACGGGAAACTCTGCGCTACCCCGCTGAGGCCTTAATAACGGAGCAGTTTTAGATCAGTTCGACGGGTACCCTTGCGCCCGCCGAGGCCAGCGCTCTGTCACGCGTCACAAGCGGGGCATCCAAGGCTTCGGCAAGAGCCAGATAAGCCGCATCGTAGGCGGTTACATTGTGCCGCAGTTGCCAGATGCGGGGCAGAAGGACGAAATGCGGGTAACGATTGAGCGGCAGGTCGGCCAAATCTATAAGGGCTTCAGCGCCGCGCTCCGGCGAGATGATGCCCGAAAGAACATACCGGCGCAAGACTTGGGCGACCTCTATGTCGAGGAGGTGCGGAGCATGGAGCGTCTCTCCCGCGCGAAAGATGCGGCGGCTCGCCTTGAAAGCGGCAGGAGTTTGCAGCAGCACCTCGATGACCGCAGAAGCATCCACCACAATCAACGGCTCTTCCTCTCAGCCCGCACAGCCGCTGCGGGGGCGGGGCGCGGCCGGATGGGTTCCCGCGCGGCGAGTCGCTTTCGGAGTTCTTCTAGCGTCGGCCGCTCCAGAGCCTGGCGAATTTCACGGAGCAGGTAGTCCGAGAGCGAGAGACCTTCCAGCGCGGCGCGCGCCTTAAGTTCTCGGTGCAGATCGGCGGGTACGTTTCGAATCTGGACCATCGTCGACATGTGACGAGCATAGTTCCATGCAAAACGCATGTCAAGCTCATGGAGTTTCAGGTTCCAGGTGTCAGGAAGCAGGATAACCACGGAAGGTTTGGGTGTCTTTCGTCGTTTTCGATTGGCGAGCGATCGGGTAGCGCAGCGCGGCCTTTGGCCGCAACCAAACCAGCGCGAAGCCCTTGCCCTCTCCCTCGGGAGAGGGTGGCTCGCGGCCGGCGTTTTCTCCAGCCGGCGCGAGTCGGGCCTGCGCCCACCGAAGGTCGCTTACGCTCCAGAGCTTCAGCGACGGAGCGGCTCCTGCCCGCAGGCGGGTGAGGGGTCTCTAGAAAATCTGGTTAAAAAAACAAGATTTTATGGTATTGCAATGCAGACTTCGTGCCTTTCGAAGTCTGCGGCTTTTTCTTAGCATGTGCTGACAAGCCGCAGAGTTTCCAAAGACAGGAAACTCTGCGCTGCCCCCGCTTTGCTTTTTGAACTGGCCATGGGTTTGTTATCGGCAAGACGGCCCACGGCGGGGAACAGCACTCGCCGTGGCTACCATCCAACGAAGCACGACAAGCCGCGGACCTCAAAAGCGGAGGTCCGCGCTACCTGGCTAGCGAGATGCTGTAGCGGCGCGGCTTGCCGCGCCCTGTAAGGTGATGAGATGAAACTTTTAGAATGGCTCGCACGCAGGAGACAGCGTGAGCAAAACCTGGACGAGGAAATCCGCGTGCACCTGGCGATGGACACCCGCGAGCGGATCGAGCAGGGCGAAGCCCCTGCCGAGGCCGAAGCGAACGCCCGGCGCGAGTTCGGCAACGCCACGCTGGTGAAAGAGGTCACGCGCGAGATGTGGGGTTGGCGGTGGCTTGAAACGCTGCTTCAGGATATGCGCTACGGCCTGCGGCAGTTACGCCGCAATCCCGGCTTCACTGCCGTCGCGGTTGGTACGCTAACGCTCGGCATCGCAGCCACGACCGTGGTGTTCAGCGTCGGGAACGCAATTGTCTTCCGGCCATTGTCTTTAGTGCCCCGGCAAAACAGGGTGGTGGCCATCACGCAGCGAGGAGACTTCTGGGCAAGCTCGGCCCCGGCAAATTTTCGAGACTGGAAGAGGCAGGCGCGGTCGTTCAGTTCGATGGCTGCCGAGATCGACTTCGAACCAGTAACGTTGAAGGCGGACTCTCTTCCGGAGCGATTGCCGGCCGCCTTTGTGACGCCGGGATTTTTCAAAACGGTAGAAGTGAATCCCTTCCTTGGGCGCAAATTTCTGCCTCAGGAATATCAACTGGGACATCCTGCGGTAATCCTCGGGTACGGCTTCTGGAAGCAACACTTTGGCGGAAACCGGGGGATTATTGGAAAAACCATCGACCTCGACGGCAAGCCCACCGTGGTGGCGGGAGTGATGCCGCAGGCCTTCAATTTCCCTGCCGGATCGGACGTTTGGCTACCGCTCGAATACACGGTACAGGATTGGAATGACCGGCGAGGATGGAAGCTCCGGGTGTTCGGCCGGCTGAAGCCAGATGCAACTCTCGCCCAAGCGCGCGCGGAAATGAGCGGAATTGCGGAACGCTTGAGCCGAGCCTTTCCACAGACCAACAAGCATGTCGGCGCTTTTGTGTGGCCGATGGGCGACGTAATCAACGGCACCATAACTCCTGTTTTCGTTCTTACGTTGCTCGGAGCCGCCGGATTTGTGCTGCTCATTGCGTGCGCGAATTGCGCCAATCTGCAATTCGTCCGCGCCAGCGCGCGCCGCCGAGAGATCGTGACGCGCTCTGCTCTGGGCGCCGGGCGGTGGCGGATCACGCGCCAGCTCCTGGCGGAGAGCCTTCTGCTTGCAGCCCTGGGCGCGGGCGGCGGACTACTTCTGGCGCACTGGGCGCTCCGGCTGGTTATTGCGTTGATCCCTGAAGCCACAGCCCGCATCATTTCCGGTTGGAGCACGATCAGCCTCGATCCTCATACTCTGATCTTCGCAATTGGCGTCGCCGCGCTCGCCGGAATGTTGTCGGGCCTGTTTCCCGCACTTCAAGCTTCCAAGCCGAATCTATGCGAGGAGTTGAAAGCGGGATCGGGCAGTTCCGCGGCGCCCGAGGGACGGCGAACCCGTTCCGTGCTGGCGGGCGCGCAAACCGCAGTGGCAATCATTCTCGTTATCGGAGCGGGGCTGATGGTGCGCGGTTTTTACAACTTGCTTGGCATGGCCACAGAGTGCCAGCCGCGAACCTTGCTCACGACGCAAGTGGAGTTGAGCTTTCCGACGCGTGCGCAGAGGGCCAACTTTTACTCACAGGCCCTCCAGAGGCTCGGCGCGCTTCCTGGCGTGGCCGGCGCCTCCATGCTGAGCACTCCTCCTCTCAGCAACAACGGTACTGCGTGGGCCAGACTGGAATTTCACAGCCAAGCGCCCGGCCGCACGCCTCGCGCGGCCGTGGTTCAGGTGGTGAGTCCCGGCACGTTCAGGATCTTGCACATTCCGCTGCTGCGTGGGCGGTACTTTTCCTCCGCAGATAACGCCCAATCGGTCCCGGTGGCAATCGTAAGCCGCAAGCTCGCCCGGCTTTACTGGCCCGGGCAAGACCCACTCGGCAAACAATTTCGCCGGACGCCGCTGAATGGTGGACCGCCCGGCCCGTGGCTCACCGTAGTTGGAATCGCATCCGACGTCGAATACGACTGGACAGACAATGCGCCTGAAGCCACGGTCTACCTGCCGTATCAACAGTCACCTCCCGATCAGTCATTCCTCGCGCTGCGTGCGGCCGTGGCCCCTGACAGCCTGATCGCGACGGTCCGTCGTCAGATCGCGCTGGTGAGCAAGGACGTGACCATGTCGAATCCTCAGACGCTCGACAGCCTTATCTATAACCAGATGGCAGGCCTGTTAGAAATTGGCGGCATGATGACCGGACTCGGCTTGGTCGGGTTGCTTCTCGCCGCTGTAGGCGTCTATGGACTGATGGCGTATAACGTCTCGCAGCGAACACACGAGATGGGCATCCGAATGGCGCTCGGGGCCACGCCGGGCGGCCTCGTGAGGAACATTCTCGCCGAAGGCATGTTGCTTACAGTCTTGAGCGACTTAATCGGACTGCTTGGCGCCGCGATGCTGACGCCGCTGGTCTCAGGTTTCTATTACGGTGTTCGACCATTGGACCCGCTCACCTTCGCCGTAGTGGCACTGTTTCTTTTGCTCGTTGCCTCGATGGCCACCTACCTTGCGGCGCGCCGGGCGGCGAAGGTGGATCCGATGGTGGCGCTGAGACACGAGTAAGGCAGTGGTTAGTGGTTAGTGGTTAGTGGTTAGTGGTTAGTGATTAGTGATTTGTGGTTCGGGAGACTGGAGTCGCGACACCGTTCTTGTGCCGTGACGCGGAGCGGGCTTGGAGTGCGGCAGCTTCGCTGCCGCCTTTCGATCGACCGAAACGATTACCCCTCATCGGAGAGGTAACCACGACGAATTCGCTTCTTGAATTCGTCGTGGGTTTGTCATCGGCAAAAAGCCCACGGCGAGAGAAAGCACTCGCCGTGGCTACCGTCCAACGAAGTACGACAAGCGGCGGACCTCAAAAGCGGAGGTCCGCGCTATCTGTCTAGCGAGATGGCTTAGTGCAGCTTGCCGCGCCCTGTGAGGTGAAGCCATGAAGTCCTTCCCATTGTTCAGGCGTAG
>JASHOS010000275.1 GCA_030040995.1 Terriglobia bacterium
ACCCAACAGCCCGTAGACTGATCCTTGCCGCGAAACGATGTCGTCCCCTTATCGCGCCGAAAATCAGCGAGGGTAGGCAAGCCCTACCCCCACGCTGCTCGCCTCAAGGTGGATACCGCGGAGGGTACGACCACATGGACGGAATCAGGATTCCGCTCGTCTGCTTGTTTCGAAACGGAGAAATCGCCTATCATGGAGCATTCATCGGCGCGGCGGCGAGCGTCATCCTGGGCTGCATGGGCCGGCCGGGAATTACATGCCAAGGAGGCAAGCATGGCGGAACCGACAAGGGAGGAACTACTGTCGCGGATTGCTGATCTTGAAAAACAAGTGTCATCGAAGAGAGGCAGCCGTAAGCTGGAATTCAAAGTAAGCGAGAAGGGAGGCGTCAGCGTCTACGGCCTGGGCAGGTTTCCGGTGACGCTGTACGCGGAGCAATGGGAAAAATTGCTCGACGTGGCGGACGATTTGCGCGCATTTGTCGACCAGGAAAAGCGAAGCGGCACGCTCAAGCTCAAACCCCAGCCGGAATGAGACTCGGAGAATCCCTCAGATTCTCAGCAGCCTCATTTGGACCACAAAGGCACCAAGGCAGGGAGCTTGAAAGCAAAACTCCTTTTTCCGTGTCTTGGTGTCTTTGTGGTGAGATGCGTAATTTGATGACGTTAGCGTTTCAGCGCGGTGAATAGGCCAATAGCTCCCAAGATTAATCCTGCTACGCCCAATATGACAGACACAAGACCGATTCGAGCGGTGATCCGATAAGCCGGATTAGCGGCTCTCCACGCCCAAAGAAATTGGCCGAACCATGATACCTTCCTAAACCGAAATTCAGCCTCTTGACTTTCCTGCAATCTCAAACCCCATTTGCCTCGGGTAACATCATCAAGGGATATTGTCGGTGTGCTCGATTGCTGATCTCCCCTCAAGGAAAGCAGTTTGCTTCTTCCGGCAACATACACCTTACATACGCGACCTTCGGGTATCTCAGTTCCGTTCTCGTCGATCCGATATTTCTCGTTGATTCGAGCGCTGTCGGTATAAACGTCTTCCTTGTTTAGCTGCTTCACGGTTAAGATTGGCACTGTCGCTCTCCGTTCTGCGCTAGAATCCCATCATGCCTAGACGCTCAAGCATAGATCGAGATTTCGCCGCAACTCGCGTGCTGAATGATGATGTCGGCGGCAGCTGGCCGCTCTTGGTTTAGAAGCTTCGTAAGCCCTTGGCGAGAAATCAGTAGCTCTGTTCCAACAGTCCGCGTAGTCAGCCGTTTGAGAGCCACGACCATAGACTCGCGAGATGTGAGGCCACAGGCCCCCAGCGGCGCCACGGTGGGGTGGACTGGTGCTTGCTGGAGTTGCACGACCGGCAGGCCGGCCGAAGGTCGTCCGAGCCCTCCCGTTAAGGGGTAGACTGGTTGAATTTTCCTATTAGCTTCCATGTGCCTTCCTGGTATCCGAAGTGGTTAGTGATCGAACCTTCTCCCGCTTGCGCGTGGAAATCGTGGTCCTGCTCGGCATCCTTTTCGGAGTCATGATCCGCACTGGTATGGACGGTTGGCATATGGTAGGAGACAGTACCGACGTAAGGCGAGATCAAAGAGTCGGTTTTACGCACGTCGATACTGATAACCGGGCACTCAGCATAACCGTTGAACCACTGTCCGGGATCATAGCCTGGAATAGAATTTAAGTCAGGGTCTGATTGTACCCGCAACACTTGCGCGTGGTTTGGACCGCAGGCGGAATACCGGGTGGGCCAGTTTTCAGGAATATGTTTTTCGAAGTTCAGTGCGAACTTCTTAAACGAAGCTACGATCTGTTGGTCGGAGCTAGGAGTTTGCGCTAACGCTGTACTGAAACCCACCAGGAGAACTGCGGCTACTAAGACTGCTCTAATTTTCATGCTTCACCTCCCACGAATTATCGGCGGTTAGTGTCGGGGACTTAAGACCCACGCCGTGATCTCCTTGGGGAGCGACGGCTGCTTCCGCCGCCTGTTTGAGCAACTCAATCTCCTTGCGTTGCGTCAGGTTCAACCACGCGGCTGCTGACGGTCCCACGAATCCGGAAGCCAACGCCGGCTTACCGGGCCACATAGCCCAGCGCAAGGCCCGCCACGCCTCCCAGAACTCGAAGCAAGATGTTCCCCGTAAGCATTTGCCGGATCAGCCGATGCCAGAATCACATTCGCCGCATGACGGAGATTCGTTGCAAGCATAATGCCTATCCCCTGCTTAGGCTCGGCTGGCGCAGCAGCCACCGGTTGCGAGACTCCGCTAGCTTCGACCGGGCTAGTTCCAATCCATTTGGCGTCAACCTGTACGTATGACGGGGCGGCACGCCGTCTTCCGTTGCCACCCAGCGAGCCTCCAGCAACGAGTGCTTTTCGAGGCGCATGAGAATGGGATAAAGCGTCCCGGACTTCAGCCCGGTTCCGCGGCTGAGCTCGTAGCCGTAGCGCCAATCGCCAGGGCGCTCGACGAACCTTTCCAGCACCAGTAGCGTTTCGGGAGAGAGGCGCGGAGTCTTCATGCCCGTAACTCTACATATATAGATGTCAGTTGTCAAGCGCCTTTTTTCGTGCCTGTTGTTTCCGCCCCGAAAGGGGCCGTTCCGTGAGTAGTCCCGCAGCGTGGGATGAAACCTACGGAACCAGATGAGCCATAAGGACGGCGACCCTGAAGGGGTCGCGCAGCGCCCCTCTGCGGCTCTTATCCCCCGGAACTCGAGAAAAGCCGCAGACCCTCTGAAATGCGAGAGTCTGCGCTACCTGGCCGCTGCCCGGGACGGAGACGTAGGGTTTCAATCTATAATCCTAACGAGGCCTTCCACCGAAACGAGGGCCGGGCGGCGATAGCTAATCGCGGTTTGAGGAATAGCGATGATTGAACGAGGAGCAGAATCTTCGCAGGCGAAGCGTCAGGGAATGAGCGTTACGGACAGGTATTCCCGGCAGATCCTTTTTGCTCCCATTGGACGCGAAGGACAGGAGAAGTTGCGCCAAGCGAAAATTGTGATTATCGGCTGCGGAGCGCTCGGAACTTCACAAGCCAATCTCCTGGCGCGCGCGGGCGTCGGCGCGATTCGCATTGTGGATCGCGACTACGTCGAAGAGAGCAATCTTCAACGCCAGATGCTCTTCGAGGAAGCCGACGCCGCGCGCAAGCTTCCCAAGGCAGTTGCTGCGGAAGAAAAACTGAAGCGAATCAATTCTGACGTTCAGATTGAAGCGATTGTGGCGGACGCGCGGAGCGGTAACATCGAGGAATTTACGTCGGGATGCGATCTCGTGCTCGATGGAACCGATAACTTTGAAACTCGTTACCTGCTCAATGACGTGGCGGTGAAACACGGCCTGCCCTGGATTTACGGCGCCGTAGTGGCGAGTTATGGCCTCACGCTCACCATCGTGCCCGAGCATACGGCGTGCCTTGCCTGCGTCTTTCCCGAGCCCCCGGGCGGTATCCACGAAACGTGCGATACAGTGGGGGTCATTGGCGCTGCCGCGGGTTGGGTGACCGCGATTCAGGTGAGCGAGGCGCTTAAAATTCTTCTCGGCCGCCGCGAGGAATTACACGGCACGCTGCTCTCCTATGACCTTTGGACAAACCGCCGCCAGGGTGTTGAGGCGCGCCGCCAGAGTGGTTGCCGAACCTGCGTCGCCCGCGATTTTGTCTATCTTGAGCGCGAATCGGCTTCGAGGGTCTCGATGTGCGGCCGTAACTCGGTGCAAATTCACCAGCGCCAGCCGCGTCCGGTGAATCTCGGTGTGCTCAAAACCCGGCTTTCCAATTTCGGACCCGTGCAAGCCAATCAACATCTCGTGCAATGCCGCGTGGGCGACTATGAGTTGACAGTTTTCCCGGATGGCCGGGCCATAATTAAGGGAACGCAGGATCCGGCGCTCGCCCGCTCTCTCTACGCGCGATATATCGGCTCCTGATC
>JASHOS010000276.1 GCA_030040995.1 Terriglobia bacterium
AAGCCAAAAGGCTCAGAAGAGAAGAAAGAGAAATCAAATCAGATACTTACGGTGGGCCAAATGAGAGTATCAAAGTGGGCCAAATCAGGTTGACAAAAACAGCATCCTGACAAACTCCTGGACCGCATGTAAAGAGGGTGGTCGGCACTACAGCCGCCCGCCTTAGGGGTGAACTGATCCGGAAGAGGTTAGATCGACGCAGTGATCAAATTCGCTCCGCACCGCGCCGTATCTGCGAAAGTCAGGCTAGGGCCAAGTCGATCGCGCTACGAGCCTCCTCAAGCCGACCTAATAAGAGGGAACACCTTGCCTGATTCGCTAGGAGAGAGGCCTTCTCTTCAGCATCCGAAGCAGCCTCCGACAGTGCGAGAAGCTCGTGATGCGCCGCCTCCACTTTTCCTGATTCGCGCAGCGCGATGGCGTGGTTAAATCGCTCCGTGTCCATGGGATCAGAACTCGCTCCCTCCCGGGGGATACGGAGGGTTCAGGGACGGAATGGTGAGGCGGGGATCGACAACGACCGGGAAGAAGAACTGCGGCCACCCATGTTTAGAGCCTGACCCATTAGGTTTCCGATTGCTCTCAACGCACGTGCCATGGGGGTATTGGCAGCGTCTTCGAGTGCCTGCAGAGGGACTTGCCTGGGGTCGATAACGCTCCAGCATCCGCCGCCTCAGCCACGGCCTGGAAGCCCGAGAGCGGGCTGCCGAATGCTCCGGGCGATTCCTAGAAACTTCCGGTGTTGGGGCGCAGCTGGCGCCACTAGAAACGCCTGCTCTATCCCGCGCGGGCGGGTACTCCCGGGGCGTTTCATCTCGCAGCCGTGAGATGCGGTCGGCAGAATCGAGCCCGGACCTTATCGGAAGCAGGCCGTGGGCTAAGGTACTCCAACCTTGACCAACATTCGTCGCGAACCGCCTTCGTCTTGCCGGCTGCCAACAGAAACCCGTCGTGGCTGATGTGCACAAAGCGGTCACGCCTGGAGTACACAAGATTCGCGTCCCATTGAAAGACAAGCGCCTGCAAAAGAAATCCCTGTACTTGCGTCGATTCGTCGCCCCTGAAACGATGCGCCGGAGCCACCTCAATGGACCTTGTCTCGCCATAAGCGAGACGCATTTCTTCCACGATAGCCCAGCCAATTTTGCCAAGTTGCGGACTGCCGATGTCCCAGAGGTCGAACCACAGGAAAGCGCCAGAGAACTGGCTCTCGTCCTCGGCCTCAAGTAAGGACAGCGCCCGCGAGAGGAGCGGGAGCGACAAGGCGCGCCCTGGGAGATCAGCAATAAAGCAGTCCGCGTCGCTTTCATCAAAGTAGGGACAGAACTTGTCGTCTACCGGCAAGAATAACTCCCGAACGGCCAGCTCCCGCCTAACCTCCTCACGCGTTAAGCAATACATTACTCGCTCCTTAAAAAGCTAGGGCGGCCCCCCATGTTTAGAGCCTGACCCATTAGGTTCCCGATTGCCCTCAACGTACGTGCCATGGGCGTATTGGCGGCGTCTTCGGCTAACCGTGCAGGTTGCCTGCTCGGGACAACTACCTTCGGCGTCGCTCACTTGGTAGCGGCGGCCCTTGCCGACTCAATGCTGCAGCCAGAGTCTAAAAAGGCCGATGCTGCTGCACATCATGATGACGCCCATGGTGCGGAACACCGCACGCCATATGCGGAGGGTCCGCTGCGGGACACCGCTTCCCGCAAATAACGCCCTCAGGCTCCAGTTCACAAGAAACTCCGGCCGGATCAGGATGTACAGACCTCCGACGAAGATGGCAAAGCCGAGTCCAAAAGCGAGCCGGTGGGAGCCTGGGAGGGCCGAAAGTTCCCGTCCCCCGTTGGGTCGTCTGACGGCGGAGCCAACGCCGCTGAGAAGGTAAATCCCCATCGCCGCAACGGCGAGGCCGGCCAGTCTCCGCTGGAGATCCGAGCGGTGCACGGGGGCTTCCCTCCGTGGAGCAGCCCACAGCCGGCCCACTACCCTCGCGTACCGCTGGGGCGGCAGGAACAGTGCAAGAAGTCCCAAGAGTGTAAAAGCAGCAGAAATGGAGAGATAGGATACAGCAAACGTCCAATCATGCATCGCGCTCTCCGACTAGTTGCACTCTGACCAAGTGCGGGCCAAGCCTACCCCTAGAACTAGACCCGCCGTTGGGCCGGCGAGGAGTCCGTTCTGATTCCAGATAACCTGGAAACCTATCGCCGGCGTAGGCGTAGCGGTTGAGAGACTGCATCCGTTATCTCGCTGAGGGCGCGTCGTAACCGTGGCCGCTTCCGCCGAGCTACGGTGCCGCGTGGGCGTCCCGCGTCGGCTTACCCCTTGCGTTGGCTTTCCACTGAAGGAGCGGCATCAGGACGGTAGCGATCAGCAGGCCGAAAAGTGTCCCGCTGTACCCAGCTAGAATGAACGTCATCGGTGGGATTAGCGAGGCCTCGACCAGTAGTCGCAGGCTGTCGGAGCCGACCGGGCTGGCGAATCCCCCGCCAAAGACGGTCCGCCCCGCCATCCAAAGCCACGGCCCCAGCAGGAATACCCCAGCGAGCATCCAGAGCGCCGCGTACCTTAGCCGAAGCTTTGGCCGGGCAAGCAAGTACACCACGCCGAGGGCGCATGGTGGAACGAGCGTACCTGCCGCCAAGCCGGCCTCGCGGCGCGCCAGCAGCTCGAACAGCGTCGTGAAGGCCCAGAACGATACGCCGCCAGCGAGTGCGCACAATAGCCTTCGTAGCCAGACCATGGAGGACCTCACGGGTTCAGAAATCCCTCCGGCAGACAATAGGCGTGTTCCCCAAAGCCAACTCGCGTGTCCAAGCCCTCGAGGAAACTAAGATTAGGCACCGGCGCGACCGTGGGCATCATGCTTAACAGAGGGAAATAACCGGAACTGGGAACATAGAATTGCTGCAGGCATCCTCGAATGGAGTTCGCCTGTGGGCTGTTTCCTGCCAGGTTGCACACCCGCCCCGGTAAGCTCCCAGGCGGGTAAACTGTGCAGCTTGACGTATTCGTCGAAGGCCACCATTTCTTGCCGTTCGGGGGCTCCGTGACCGACGAACTCGACGGGCCGATGGCTTGCGCTGGACCTCCACCCCCGCCGCCCATGGCGAGCTGGCCCCCGAACATGGTAAACGCGTTGCCGCTCGAGAGGTCGATCTCGCCAGGAGACGAGTAGTTGATTCCCAGCGACTCCTCCGTGCCCGCTTCCGCCAGTAACCCGTAGCTGCTCCAGCCGGATGGCGGCCTCACCTGGGTGCGGCGTCCTTTCTCGTTGTCGCAGTGCCTTCGCGACGGCTGGCCGAGCGCCGCCTCGCGGCTCGCCATTCCCGGTGTGGCTTGGCCCCGCCAAAAATGAACAGCATCACCCCAATGGCCGCGCCTTCCAACGGCGAGAAGAACAGAAAGAAAAGGTTGGGGAACGCCGTGGCGTGGCGGAGATAGAAAAACAGCGCGCTGGCGTGGATGGCGAGAAACCCCAGGAAGACGGCGAGGCACCGGAACTTCCGCAGATCGCGGGAGTAGAGGCTGGCCAGGAGCCCGAAGATGATAGCGGTCCACCAGATGAGCCCAAACCACTTTTCGAAGTTTATGTGATGGATCTCCAGTGCTAGGCCGATAGGAAAGACCACGGCGATAAACAGCAGCGCCAGCGCCGTGAGCTTGAGGTTCTCCTTGGTATTCGCCTTCACAGTTGAACCTAGAACGCCGGAGTGCAGGCGCCGGTGTAGCTGGCCTTCGCTGTCGCTAGGTCGGCCCGGAAGATGTCGAAGTCGGCGAATGCGAGCGGCGCACCCTCCGCGACAGACGCGAGGTCTTCTCCCAGGTTAATCAGCGCCCGGACGTACGGCGAGCGCAGCGGCACCACGAGAGCTTTTGAAGCTGCGTAAACCCAGGCCATTTGCGTGGCGAATCCAGAGGCAGCTTGCGCACCCTGCTGGGTGGTGTCCGCGGCCGGAGAAAACGTGTTTGGCAAGCTGCTCAAGAGCACGCTTGCACAACTCGGCGCGTTGCTCCGCACCGGGCTTGTTCGAGATGGGGCTGGACCAATCGTGAGAGGCGGGGGCGCGGCTGGCAGAGCACCGCCTCCAGTTAGCGCTCCGCCGAATGTGGTAAACGCGTCGCCGAGGTAGGTGGTTGTCCACCCGCCGGGGGAAAGGATACCCACTGAGACCGCGTATCCGTTCGCATTGGCCAAGCTGGGCCAGTTGATCGAGGAGAGCAGGCTCGGCTGGCTGTAGGTATTCGTTACAACCGGAATATTCATCAGGTCGAAGGGATCCCAGGTACTGTCGCCGAGCGAGCTCTCAGCCATGATGACCCCGTTGGCCTCAGTCTGACACATCCCCAGCCCGTGGCCGTATGTGAGGCTGCCACAGTAGCCCGCTTGCAGCCCCAAGGGGTCAATGAGCGTCGTGGGGTTATTGAGGGCGTAGGCATAGCGGTTGAGAGACTGCGGGTTCGTCAGCTCGCCGCCCAGCGGGTCGGGCATCAGCCAGCGATTGAAATTCGAGCTATATTCTCGAAACTTTGCCGGGTATAGATTCTCCGCCCGGTCATCCCCCAAAAGCGACGCAAACGTCGGGTCCTCCGTGTCTGCCCCCTCCCAGAACGTGCCCCACGGGTAAAACAATTGATCGGTGACCAGCCCTCCGATCTGATCCGTCACCATGGTGGCAGAGTCCAGCCCGCTGACGTGCTCAAAGCGCATCGTGCCCCCGTCGGGATTATAGTATGCCATCATCCGTCCGCTCAGCCAGAAACGCTCGAAGCCCCAGTCGGAGTCTGAACGGTCCCAGTAGCTCAGAAGCCGGCCGCCGGGGGTAAATAAAACGTCTGCCGTCGCCCATGGCGCGCTATAACCGGTGCGATCTCCCAAGGCGTTGTAGGACCATGAAGCCGCTGCACTTTGGTTCATATTGAGGAGCCGCCCTTCGGCATCATACTGATAGGTATTTGTCCCGTCGTCGGTCACATTCCCGGCCGCGTCGTAAGTGAAGCCGGAATTCGTGATTTGGTTGTTGGCGGCGTTGAAGCTGTATTGCGGGCACAGGCCGTTCGTCGAGCCGTTGACCGTGCACGTCATGTTACCGTAGCGGTCATAGGAAAACGCCAGGTTGTAGGTGGAGTTGCCCGTCGCCACCGCGGTGGACAGGCGGTTGAGGTAATCGTAGGAATAAGCCTCGCTGTGGCTCAGGGAAGAGTTCACGCTGTCCTGGTAGAAAAGCCCGATCACATTGCCACCATTATAGCCACCTTGCGCAGGAACCGAGCAACTCGACGGATTCGCCACGTCGGGATAGTAATTGTAGACGAGACAATAATCGGCCGAGGCGCTGCTGGTGTTCCCTAACTCGATCATCACCGGCTGCAGGCGATTATTGTAAGCGTAGGTCTCCACTGTGTCCGTGCAGCCGTCCTCCTGTCCTGACGCCGAGGTGCAGCCGTTCTCCAGCGTGCTCTCCGCGCCCCACGGCGTGTAGGTGATATCTTTGGCGAGATACTGCGGATGAACTGAATCCACCCACGAGCTTTGAATCTGCGTGATTTGTTGCGCCGCGTTAATCGTGTTGGTGATCGTAAATCCGGCCGGATGCGTCCAGCTTGTGACGTCGCCTGCATAGTCGTAACTGTACGTCATTTGCCAGGCGGAGCTGCCCTCATTGTAAGGGGTCGCCTGCCAGTAATTCACGACACGCCCCGTCGAGTCGTAGCTGTAAACAGTTCCTGTGTAACCGGCTGGACAGGTTCGAGCGGCGTTGCTGGTGCAGGTGGCGTAAAGGCGCCCCTTGGTGTTCGTCAGCGACCCCTGGGTCCAGTTGCCGAAAGTCGCTGAATCGTAGTCCCACCAGAAATTCGCCGTCGGAGTGCCGTCGGAATAACTCTCCGTTAGCAGGCGGTTCAGCGCGTCATACGTATAGGTCGTCGTGATGCCGCGGGCGTCGGTGCGCGAGCAGACATTTGATGGGTTGCCCGAGCAGCCGGAATAGCTATACGTCGTTGTGCCGGATTCGGGCGTCGAGGCCGAAGTGAGCCGCGGGAGCATGTCGTAATTATACGTCCGCGTCTGCGCGCCCTGAGTCACTTGCGTCAAATCGCTCAAGGCGTCATAGCTATAGCACGTGGCGACCTCCGAGCCGTCCGTCATACTTCCTGTGGCCGGATCGGGCTCATCGACCTCGATCACGCGCCCCAAGGCGTCGGCCCAGCTCTGCCGCAGTTTTCCTTTCTCGTCCGAAGCGAGCGCGGGATAGCCCAAACCGTAAGTCGAGGAGGAACAAAGTTGCGAGCCCAACCCTCCGGCGCCGCTGACGTTCGCGCCGTAATAGCTGTGGACGACGTTCGAATCGGCGTGGGTGATGCTGGTGACGCGGCTTAGGGCATCGTAGCCGTAAGTGTCGCCACCAGTCGAACTGCCGCTGCGGTAAGGATTGAAGACGCTGGAAACACGGCCCAGGTCGTCGTAGCTGGTCGTGGCCAGGTCTGCGCCCGCCGGGTCGGAATTGAGCTGCGTCTGCGTGACGCGCCCCAGGCCATCCAACTCCGCCGTGTCCTCCCGGCTCGATGACGAACTCAGCTTAGTCGTTCTCACCACGCTGCCCGAAGGCCCGTCGTTGTAGGACGTCTGAACCTCGCCGTCGTCCGGATAGCTCGTCTCCGCTAGCTGGCTCCCCGGGGAATAACTACAGAGCCAAAGGAAGGCTCTGCATTGCAAGGTCACAAAACCGTGCTTCTTTAGCAAGCTTTTTGGCGACCCCCTCACCCGGCCCGCGCCGGCTGGAGAAAGCACCGGCCGCGGTCCACCCTCTCCCTCGGGAGAGGGTAGCGGCTTCGCGTAGGTTTGGTTGCGGCTCTGCGCTACAAATTGGCGTGGCTTATTCCCCTCGCATGCCGTCCCCTCTTCCTCTTGCGGGTGTTCTGAAGACCAAAGACCCGCGGCAAGAAACTGAGCGCTTCAGCAGAATGCTGATCGTCGCTCCCAACTTTCCGAACCGACGAAATGCCAAGGGTCATATGCGGGCGATCCCATCCCTGTCAAGCACTTTTTCGGCACTTTTTTGGCCCGGGACCGCTTGCCTCACGGTCATGTCAAGGCTCTGATAGGGGCGGTTGTAGCGCAGCGTTCGCCTTGTAACGCTGCGGCCCTTTCGTGCAATTACGAGCCACACGGCTAAAATGCGAGCCCGCATTGCAAGGTCGTGAAATCTTTTTTTGGCAAACTTTTGGCGACCCCCTCACCCGGCGCTACGCGCCGCCCTCTCCCCCATAGGGGCGAGGGCAGGATTTCCTGACGGTTTGGTTTTGGCTAAAGGCCGCCCTGCGCTACAAAAAACGGCCTCTGTACCGTAATAAGCCTAACTTTGACGGAACCCCGCCGCTGGTCCGCGGGAAGCAGCCGGTGAAACAAAGCGGTCGTTGAGCCCCCATCGCCAGCCTTGGAAAATGATACGATGGACGTTCTGAAATGCAGACATTTAACGTCAAAACGAGAAATTTCACTTACCCCGTGGTCATTGGGAACGGCGCGTGGCGCACGTTGCGGAAGTTTCCCTTCCGGAAGTACACCTCGATTTTCGTGATCACTGAAAGGGGACTTTGGAACCGCTGGGGCAAATTGTTTCTTGAAGAGAGCGGTTTGAGCGCGGTCACCACGCTTTTGGTGGCTCCGGGAGAACGCTCGAAATCGCTGCGAGTTCTCGAGAGGCTTTCGGGACAGTTACTCAAGCAGGGCGCCGACCGGAGATCGTGCCTCGCGCTCTTCGGAGGCGGCGTGGTGGGAGACCTGGGCGCATTCCTGGCTTCGGTCTACATGCGGGGCATCGACTGCATCCACGTTCCCACGACAATTCTCGCCCAGGTGGACAGCTCGGTGGGAGGAAAGACCGCGGTCAACCTGGGCGAAATGAAAAACCTGATTGGAACCTTTCATCCGGGCCGGATGGTAGTTTCCGATTTCCGCGTGCTCAGTTCGCTCGGTCATTGGGACTTCCGCTCGGGACTCTATGAAGTGGTGAAGCACGCCATCCTGGGCGGCCCCGCGTTGTGTCAACAACTCGAGGCGAGCCTTCCGCGGCTGCAGCTCAAAGATAGGGAAGCGTTGGAGGCGGTTTTGCCACCCGCCGTAAAAGTGAAAGTGGACGTGGTGAACCGTGACGAGCGCGAACGAAACCTCCGCATGACGCTTAACCTTGGGCACACCTTCGGCCATGCCCTGGAAGAGGCCACCGGCTACCGGCGGTTTCTGCACGGCGAAGCGGTGGGATGGGGATTGCTCGCGATTGCCCAGCTTGGCGAGCGGCTGCGCCTGCTGGCGCCGGAAGAGGGCACGAGGATCGCGCGTCTCGTTCAGCGGCTTGGCCCGCTTCCCTCAATCCGCGATATCTCAACGGCGCGAATCTTACGCCTGCTTCCCCAGGACAAAAAGACCGTCGGCGGGAAAATTCAGTGGGTTATTCCGGAGAGAATCGGAAAAGTACGGGTGGTGAGCGACGTTCCTCGCCGCGCCGTGGCGGCTGCTTTCCAGGATATCCAGGAGATGGACCCAAGCTTGTGGGCACCCGCTTAAAGGCGACATGAAGGGCTTTTGGTCTGTTACGGTGCGGGCGAACTGGCGCATTATCTTCCGTTTCGAGGGCGTGGATGCGTTTGACGTTGAACTGATCGACTACCACTAGGCACGAAGGAGCAAAGCCCATGCCGATGAAAAATCCCGCGCATCCCGGACGTATTGTGAGGAGTGCTTGCCTTGAGCCTTTGGGATTGTCCGTGACCGAGGGCGCAAAAATTCTCGGGGTCAGTCGGCAAACGCTTAACAATGTCATCAACGGAGATTCCGGCATTAGCCCCGAAATGGCTATCCGATTGGCGAAAGCTTTCGGCAGTACGCCGGAGACATGGTTACGGATGCAGCTAGCCTATGACCTCGCGCAGGCTCGCAAGGACGAAAGCAAAATCAAAGTACGCCGTCAGCACGTTCCCCAAGAACTGCAGGTCCACTGACTGCGCTCCGCTTCGGTCACGCGCTAATGTTTTCACCCAGCCCGGCGTTCGACAAGACGCGGAATGTTCATTTCGCGCCGGCGTTTTCGCACTTGCGCGAGATCATATGCGACCTGCATCCGCAGCCACATATCCGCGCTCCCGCCGAACGCCTGTTCGAACCGCAACGCCATCTCCGGGCTGACTGCGCTTCTGCCTTGAATCACGTTGTGAAGCTGTTGGCGCGTGACTTTCATGGTTTTCGCGGCTTCGGCCACGCTTAACCCCAACTCATCAAGGTTGGCCCTGGCTAGTGTGCCGGGGTGAACGGGGTTTTTCATCGGCATAGGTTCCTCCTAATGGTAATCTTCCAGATCGACATCATAGACATCGCCGTTGTCAAAGCGAAAGGTCACGCGCCAGTTCGCCCGTACCGTCACGGACCAGAATCCCGTGCGATTTCCTTTGAGCGGGTGCAGCCGAAATGTGGGTTGGTTCATATCCTTTGCGCCGGCCGCCTGGTCCAAAGCGGACAGGATCAAGCGCAGACGTTCAAGCTGATCGGCTCTAACTTTGCGGCCATCATCCTGTTCAAACAGGCTCCGCAGCCCCTTATGCCTGAAGCTCTTGATCACCCTCACGAATGTAAAGCGTCAATTTACGTTTGTCAATGACCTTCATGACAGCCGCTTCCATCCTTCCCCCGCAGGTCTGTCTCGAATAGGTAAGATTTTGGGCGTTGCATGTGCGGCGTTTTTCTCATAGTCTGAGGATATGACCATAACATTCGACATGCCTAAAGAGATCGAGGCAAAACTTATGGCTGAGGTGCAGTCGCGCGGTGTCCCGCTGTCGGATTACATGCGGGATTTCGTTATGGAGCATTATCGGGAGGACGCCGAGGATCTGCGCACAGCCTTAGAGCGTCTTTCCGATCGTCAGCCCGGACTCACTTTTAGCCAGTTGCGCAAAAACCTCGGTTTGTTCTGACCATCAAGCACCGCTCTATTGCCTACGATTGAACTGCCTGCCCCTGCGCGAAAAGGGGTGAGTTTCGAGACCTACTGCAGCTTCCATGCCTACTTCCAGCTCCGGTCAATCTTTGAATTGCTGGCACGCCGTCTTCGCCAGCTTTCTCGGATGGACCCTTGACGCATTTGACTTCTTCACGGTGGTCTTTCTGGTTGACGTTCTTGCCCATCAGTTCGGCGTGGGCAAGGCTGACATCATCTGGAGTTTGACCGCCACGCTGGCGATGCGCCCGCTGGGAGCGCTGCTCTTCGGTTGGATGGCAGACCGTTACGGCCGCCGTACCGCCCTGATCTCGAACGTCATCTGCTTCTCGTTTTTGGAAGCCCTTTGCGGGTTTTCCCAGAGCTACCTTTTCTTTTTGATCGCGCGGACCCTTTATGGAATTGGGATGGGAGGCGAATGGGGAGTTGGCGCATCACTTGCCATGGAAACAGCGCCCCGTCGCCGGCGGGGGTTGCTATCCGGCGTCTTGCAATCCGGGTATTCCGTAGGTTATCTGCTGGCTGCATTGTCGGCGCGGTTTATTCTTCCCGCCTGGGGATGGCGCGCCATGTTCTGGGTAGGCGGAGCGCCGGCCTTGCTGGCGCTTTACGTCCGTCTGGGCGCTCCGGAGCCCGCCGCCTGGCGCATGAGCCGCGCCAAAAGCACGCGCGCAATTCTCACCGCGGTACTTGGTGACTGGAAGAACTTCGCTTACCTAGTATTCCTCATGACCCTAATGATGTTCCTTTCTCACGGCAGCCAGGATCTCTACCCGGACTTTCTGAAAAGCGCGCACCACTTAACCTCGAAGACCATGTCGATGCTCGCCGTGCTCTACAATGTGGGCGCGGTGCTTGGCGCCGTCGCATTCGGAGAGGTTTCCGAGCGCTTCGGACGCCGCATAGGAATGGTGCTGGCTCTGGTTCTCTCTTTGGCCGTGATTCCGCTGTGGGCCTTTGGCCAATCCCTGGCCGTTCTTGCGCCCGGCGCGTTTCTTATGCAAATGGGCGTGCAGGGCGCCTGGGGAATTATTCCCGCTCATCTTACTGAGCTCGCTCCCGCAAGTGCGCGGAGCCTGCTTCCCGGTCTTGCTTACCAGATCGGAATCCTGATCGCAGCTCCCACGAACACCCTCGAATATACGATTCGCGACCATGTCGGCTACGGCTGGGCGCTGGGCGGATTCGAATTTTTCATTATCATCTTTACCGCCATAGCGGTCGGCCTCGGAAAGGAAAGGCGAGGCAGGGACTTCCTGGCGGCAGACAACCAGATGTAACACCGCTCTATCCGCGGCTAAACGCGCTGGTCTCCGCCCTAGGGCAGGCTCCGACCGGTGCTAAAGCCATCACCGGGCCTGAAACTTCAGAATCAATCAACGATCAGGCGGCTGCAAACTCAGCTATTGACAAAGCGGAAAAGATGCGGCAATGTGGACGCATCTCATCGAACTACATTTTTATATCCAGGGGCGGGCTGGCATCGGCAGGAATAAGCGCGGCGAGGCTAGGGCCCTGGGGTGCTCGCATCGACAATACTTTGTCGACGTCTCGCATGCGCTTCAGGGAGAACCTTTATGGCCCTCCCTGGACGCGGAGGCGCCACAAGGGTGACCCCCACCTGCGGGTACGGGTCGTCGCACCGGCTGAGGGGTCACGGCGCGCAACCCAGAAACTTCTGGGCCAGGAGGACATCAATGGCAAGCGGTTCCGACAACTCCGTGCCCGGAATGGCAAGGTCAGAGGCCGGTGCGGCAGCGCCTATTGCAACAGGTGCCGTCGCGTCGGTCAAAACTGCCGAGGAAGAGCAAAATCCAATTCCGCTGCGCGAGGAAGATTGGGACGCTCTTTTGATGAACCTTCACGAAGGAGAATGCACTCCCTTTCTGGGCGCTGGCGCGAGCACGCCTCCGCTTCCGCTTGCCTCGACTTTAGCGGAAAAATGGGCTGCAGAATACGGCTTCCCTTTGGAGGACAGCCGGAGGGACCTCTCACGCGTTTCTCAATTCATGGCGGTCACACGCCGGGACTCCACCTATCCAAAATTTAAAATCCGGGACATCTTCAATTCGCTTCCCGCTCCGGATTTCCAGTCCGAGACGCAAATTCACTCTCTGCTGGCCGACCTTCCTACTCCCGTTTATATCACCACCAATTATGACGACTATATGACGCAGGCGTTGCAGGTGAAGGGGAAGGATCCGAAGCGCGAGGTGTGCCGCTGGAACGATGAGATTCGGCGCCTGCCCTCGGTGTTCAAGCAACGTACGGGTTGGGAAGCCAGCAGCCGAAGTCCCGTGGTGTTCCATCTTCACGGGTACAAGGACGTTCCCAAATCGCTTGTATTGACGGAAGACGATTACGTCGATTTCCTGATCCGCATGGATGCGGACGACGAAGAGTTGCTTCCGGCTCGCATTCAAGAGGCTTTTACAGGCGCGAGCTTGCTCTTTCTCGGCTACGGGCTCGGCGACTGGAACTTCCGTGTTCTGTTCCGGACCATGGTGACTTATATGAAGCGGAGCACAAAGAAGGCGCATGTTTCCGTGCAATTGGCGCCGCTCGACAGAAACATGCCCGAAGAGAAGAAAGCCGCAGTCCTGGACTATCTGAACAATTACTTTGGCGAGCTCAACATCCACGTTTACTGGGGCAAGTGCCAACAGTTCACTTCGGAGTTGCGACAACGGTGGAGAAAGCGCGATACCGGGCGCTGATCGCCTACGTCTGTCGCAACCATCAAGACGGTCCGAAGGCGGGAAGCGCGGTACTATGGCGACATTATCCAATGCTGTGAAAGCGAAGAAGCCTTACGTTGGGCCGAGTCCCTTTGAGGAAAAGGACGAGGCGATCTTCTTCGGCCGTGACCGGGAAAAGAAGGACCTTTGCTCTCTGGTCATCGCTCATGGAGAAGTGCTCCTCTTCGCCCAATCCGGCGCCGGTAAGAGCTCGCTGTTAAATGCCGGGGTGATCCCGCTGCTTCGAAAACGGGGCTTCAACGTCTGTGTGCCTGCGCGCGTAGCGGGCATAATCTCCCCCGCTGTGCAAAAACTGGTGAATAACAGCTTCGTGTTTAACGTGCTGCGAAAGTGGGCGGGACCGGACTGCGACTTGGAGGCGCTGGCAAAGGCGTCTTTAAGCGGCTTTTTGGGTCTTCGAGACTCGCCGAAAAGAGACTTGGAAGAATTGCCTCCTGACGTTTTGATCTTCGACCAGCTCGAAGAGATTTTCGAAATTTTTCCCGGACGCCAGGACGAACGGGAGGGCTTTTTCCAGCAGATCGGCGAGGCTCTTGAAACCCACCCGAAACTGCGCGTCGTATTTTCGATGCGGGAGGATTACATCGCCCGGCTCACCCCATTCGTTTCACTGCTTCCGGAACGTATGAAAACGCGGTTCCGGTTGGAGCGTCTGCGAGCGAGCAACGCTCTGGAAGCCATCACGGGACCGCTCGAACGCGTTGAGCCCCGGCGATCCTTTGCGCCCGGCGTTGCGGAGAAGTTGGTTGAGAACCTATCGCGCATCCGGGCCAAAACCCCTGAGGGGCAGATTGAGGAGGTGGAAGGCCAGTTTGTTGAGCCGGTCCAGCTTGCCGTCGTCTGCGACAGTTTATGGGAAAGCTTGGACGAGAACGTCCTGGAAATCAGCGAAGAGCACCTGAAAAAATTTGGAGACGTGGATCGGGCGCTGGCCACATTTTATGAGGATTCACTCGCCAAGACCGTCGCGCTAACTAACGTCAACGAAGCCGGCCTGCGGCGGTGGTTCGGGGAGACCCTGATTACGCCAGAAGGCACCCGCGGCACGGTTTACCGCGGGCAAGACGATACGGCCGGGATAGCCAATGCGGCAGTAGACAAGCTCGAATCGTTGCACCTGATCCGGCAAGAGCAGCGCGCCGGTGGAGCATGGTATGAGCTGTGCCATGACCGCTTCATTGCGCCCATCCAGGACTCGAATAAAGAGTGGCTTTTGAAGCATGGTGCAGCCCTCGATATGAAGCTGAATCTGGAGCGGCGTGCCGCCGAATGGGAGCGGGCTGGCCGCCCCGGGGAGAAGCTCCTTGACGCAACACAACTGGCTGAGGCTACTGAATGGCTTGCCAGTCCGGCTGCCGCAGAACTGGGATACTCGTCGAGCGTCGCGGCCTTGATCAACCTGAGCCGCCTGGAGCAAAAGCAGCAACAGATCGAGCAAGTGGAGGCGCAGGCTCTTGCCGAAAGGAAGCGGGCCGAGAGCGAGCACGAGCTGGCGGAGACGCAGCGGGCGCTGGCGGCCAAAGCCCAGGAGCTCGCTTTGGCGCAGCGGCGGCGTGCACACGAACAGATACAATTAAACCGGCGGCTACGGCTCCAGGTGGTTGGCTTGGTCGTTTTCTTTGCCGCCGCAGTGGCTTTCGCAATCAACTACAAACATCAGCAGACCAAAGCGCACTTAGCTGAAATGAAAGCTGAACAAGAGTCCAATGCTGCAACCCGGGCCGCCCGCGAGTTTCGGCAAGAAGAAGTGAAGGCGGAGGCGCTGGCGAACAAGGCCGACGCCGCTAAGGCAAGCGTCGAAAAAGCGATGAAAGCAGAGCAGGAGCAAAGAAAACGAGCCGAGGCCCTCGAACAAGCGGCCCAGAGAGACGACCGGAGAGACAAAAAAATAGCCGCCTACTCTTCCTCGCGAGATTTGTCAGACGAGGCAATCTCAAACACGGAAATTGACCCGGAGCGCAGCCTTCTGCTGGCGCTTGCAGGCGCCTACTCGACGTACGGATCTTATGGCGAGATGACCGGAGAAGCCAGGAATGCTCTCAACCAGGCGTTGCGGTCCTCGCACTTGATCATGCGCCTGACTGGCCACGAGGACCAGGTCGAAGATGTCGCCTTCAGCCCGTCAGGCACGCTGATTGCGACGGGAAGTAAAGACGGCTTGATCAAATTATGGGATCCGGTCTCGGGCCGGCTGGTGAGGAAGATTGAGAGCGATGCACCGGTTTACGGCCTTGCGTTCATGCCCGACGATGCGCTAATCGGCGTGGCTGGCAAGGCGGCGGTGCATCTATGGGACGTTGCTTCGGGAAAAGAAAGCCTTCCGCCCCTCCCCTACCCCTCCGCTTTTCAAACCGCAAAGGCCGTAGCGTTCAGCCCAGACGGAGCGCGAATGGCAGCCGCCACTTTCGAAGGACCCATAATCATTTGGAATATGTCTAACCGAAAGGTTGTTCAGACGCTCGCGGGCCATCCGCGCGGCACGTACTCCGTCATGTTCAGTCCAACCGGGAAGCGACTTGTCAGCGGGGGCGCTGACGGAACCGCGAAGATATGGAATGCGGTTTCGGGAGCTAATCTCATCACCGTTCCCACCGCTAGCCAAAGTGTTTATGCGGTTGCATTTAGTCCGGATGGTTCCACCATTGCGACTGCTGAAGACTCGAGCACGGCGGAAATTTGGGATGCCTCGAACGGGACCGAGCGACACAAACTCGCCGGCCACACCGGCGCCGTTTTAGGCATTGCCTTTAACCCACAGGGAACATGGATCGCTACGGCGAGCGAAGACAAGACTGTAAAGATCTGGGATGTGAGGACGGGTACGGAACTCGAAACTCTGGTTGGACATCGAGCGGCAGTCAGCAGCGTGGCCTTCTCCCCGGATGGAACCAGCCTGGTTACGGGAGGTTTCGATAGAAATGCGATCCTGTGGGCACCTGCCGCCCCGCTTTTGGAGCTTCCCGCCTACCCGGGCAACCAGGCCTTCTCCCTCGCCTACAGCTCAGATGGAAAGCGGCTGGCAAGCGGCGGAGGCGATGGTGCGGTCAAGATCTGGGATGTGAACACGGGGTCGGAATTGAAAGAACTACCTGGTGAGTGGGGTGCCGTTATGGGGCTTAGGTTTAGTCCCCACGGGCGAAGACTGGTGAGCGCCTACTGGGATGAGGCTGCGGCTCAATGGGACGTCGCTTCCGGGCGCCAAGTTGTAGCGATAACGCATCCTCTCGACTGCATTGCAGTCAGTCCCGACGGTCGCCAGATGGCGGCGGGGGGCGACGATCACAGAGTACGGGTTTGGGACCTGAGCACAGGCCAGTGGCTAAGTACGCTAGTTGGCCACACGCAAGAAGTGTACGGGGTGGCTTACAGTCCTGATAGCAAACTTTTGGCCACGGCGAGCCGAGATCGAACTGTCAAGATATGGGATGCAAGGAAGGGCAGGGAAATCCGAAAGCTCTCAGGCCACGAGGGCACCATCTTTGGCGTGGCGTTCAGCCCCGATGGGAAACGGCTGGCCACCGCAAGCGCTGATGAAACTGCCAAAATCTGGGATGTGAGGACGGGGCGGGAACTCGCAACCTTTACAGATCCCTCCATGGGGGAGGTGACCGCAGTGGCGTTCAGCCCTGACGGGAGGTTATTGGCAACCGCCAACCGCGACAAAGTGGCGAGCATCTGGAACACGGAATCGGGAAAGCTTGTCCACAGTCTTCGCGGCCACAGCGCCGCAGTGTGGGCGGTTGCATTTAGCCCGGGTGGAAAGTACCTGGCGACGGGAAGTGATGACAGGACGGCAAAGCTATGGGACGTTGCGTCCGGCAACTTAGTTCGCACCTTTTCCGGTCACACCAGCTACGTGGAGGCTCTCGCCTTCAGCCCGGACGGAAACCGGCTTGTGACGGGCAGTTACGACCGTACCGCGGTTGTTTGGGACGTTCAGACGGGAGGGAAGATCTTCTCGACCCAGGCACAGGGCAACGCGCTTCGAGGTATCGCCTACAGCCCTGACGGACGGTATTTAGTGACGTCGAATTTTGACGGTTTGGTCTCTGTGTTCGATGCCCAAAGTGGGAGGCGGGTGCGGGCCATACCGGGCATCGTGGTGGGGAGACTGAAGGATGTTGCGTTCAGCCCCGATGGAACGCGGTTTGTCACAGCGAGCACCGACCATACAGCGCAAGTGTGGAGGGCGGATTCGGGAGAGCTGCTCTACACGCTTAGGGGTCACTCGGACTATGTCAACGGCGTAGCCTTCAGTCCCGACGGCCAGTATATTGCAACGGCGAGCGGCGACGAGACGGTAAGGCTCTGGAATGCGGATGACGGCCGCCCATCTTCGCGTTGCGGTGGCGTCCTGAAGGGAAAGGCTGCACTTACCACGGTGGCGTACATCTCCGACAAAGTGCTCGCGGGAGGCGATGACGGTACGGCCATCCTGTGGAATGTGAAGTCGTGCAAAGTTTTGCATACGCTTGAGGGGCATAGCGGCAGGATAGAAAGTGTAGCGTTCAGCCCGAACGGAAGGTGGATCGCAACCGGCAGCGACGATAAGACGGTGAAGTTGTGGGACACCGAATCAGGGAATGAGCTGTTTTCACTTACTGGCCGGCAGGGAAAGGTGTTCCAGGTGGTTTTCAGCCCGGACGGCAAGCACCTTGCTACAGCAAGCGACGACGGTTCGCTCCGCATTTTCTCTCTCGATGACCGTGAGTTGCTGAGTCTCGCCCAGAACCATCTCACCCGAGGATTCGTAGAGAAGGAGTGCGAGGATTACCTGCACACTCCGGAAGAATGCCCTTCCGCAGCGTCCGCTTTAGAAGAGCTCGGCGCAGGGTTCCAGTGGGCGAGGCAGGGAGATCTTGCTGAGGCGGCCAGTGATTTCAACAAAGCTGAGCAATTGGCGCCGTTTCTGAAGCTGAATCCCGCAAAGACAGCGGAACAGGTAAACGAATCGACGCGGGCGGCTGAAGCCAGCCTCCGCGCGCAAGGAAGTTTGATCGAGGCGGCATGGTTTTCCCGGTACGGAAAAGCGGAGGACGCTATTCATGCTCTCGAAACTGCCCGGGCGTTAAAACCTGAAATCGAAGTTCCCGTTGACACTTTAAATGACCTGTGCTGGTTCGGTGCGCTACGTAAGCATGCCGCGGAGGTCATCGATTATTGTGAACAGGCGGTGAAAGCCGATCCTTCCAACGGAAACATTCGGGACAGCCAGGGAGTGGCGCTCGTGCTGACGGGGCACTATCAGCGCGCAATCCCCGACTTCGAATATTTTGTAGCCTGGACTAATAATCAGGGGCAAAGGCAACAGCGCCAAGGATGGCTGCGCGCGCTCCGCAACGGGCAGAACCCGCTCACGCAAGAGGAGATCAATAATCTTTTGGCGCAATAAAAATCCGCAGTGGCAGCGTGCAGCGCAGCGGTTCGCGCCGACGTTATCTTCGCGCGAGCAATATTCACCATAATCAAAAGAGGGGAGAATCGATGAACCTCCAACCCGATATTCAGCCGGAGATGGCTTCGAAGAAGTGGGCTTTTTGCTTCGGCATCTACCTCATTCTGCTCAACCTCTTGCTGCTCTATCTGCTTCTGAGGCTGTGGCCCGGGCAGGTGCCCCTGAGGGCCGATCATCTTAAGGTGAACTTGATTCCAGGCTTTTGGCAGGTGGATTTGTGGACAGAAGTCCGCTACCTCGCGCTCGTGGTTGTAGCGGGCGCGCTTGGGAGCTATATCCACTTAGCGACCTCGTTTGCCGATTTCCTCGGTAACCGCCAGTTCGTGAAGAGCTGGGCGTGGTGGTACGTGCTGCGGCCGTTCATCGGCTCAGCGCTCGCTGTGGCCGTCTATTTCGCTGCACGAGGTGGTCTGATTTCGGGAGGAGCCGGCGCCGGAGACTTGAGCCCTTACGGAGTCACGGCCCTGGCCGGATTGACGGGCATGTTCTCGAAGCAGGCCACGGATAAGCTTCGCGAAGTCTTCGAAAATCTTTTTAAGACCGAAGAGTCGCGGCGCGCAGACCCGCTAAAGCCCCAGCCGGCGAGCCCGGCGAAGGCCGGTTCCTAGATATTAACAGTTCTGTTGAAAAACTTGTTGAAAAACGCGCCTCCGATGCTCCTAACACCTTCCATTCAGAAGGGGTTTTAGCACTATGCATTAAATTGCAGCAACTTTTGATAACTCACCTCTAATCAGCAACTTACTTTCAAGGAGAACCTATAAACTTCTTGCGCTCGGCCCGGGTCCGGCGCAGACCCTGTGGGTCTGCGATTGGAGCTTCCGCATTCCGAACCGCGAAGCGGCGCTTCATGACAGTCCCACCCTGCGGACCAGCCTGCCTGGGTTAAGGGTATGGCATCGGGTAGCGGGAGGCATACCATTGCTCTCCGAGCTTCAAGGACGAGTACCGGCGGTTCTTGAAGAGTTACGAGATCGAGTGTAACGAACGGCGCGCGTGGGATTGAGGGCGTCTTAGATCTACTTCAGGGCTCGTTTTTCGCAGGGTAGACCCGATTCCCTGGGCGTTGCCGAGGGCTATGATAGAGCGGCCCTTCGGGCCTCCAAATCTGCGAATTCGGCGGCGTAGGGGCAAGCCGGGTGATGTATACTATCCAACCGTCATAGTTGCGGAGGGGTTCTCAAGAATGTGGGACTTCAGAAAAGGTTTGCCGCTTGCCGCTGCACTAGCCGCATTCGGAGTATCTGCTGTATGGGGCGCACGCGCCAGAGCTGAGCGTCCGAACCCTCTGGTCGTAAGCATCCAGCAGATCATCAGCCGCCCGGTTTTCCGGCATGGAACTTTCGGGATCGAAGTTTTTTCCTTAGATACCAACAAGCCGGTCTACCAACTCAATGCGGAAAAGCTTTTCACGCCCGCTTCGACGACTAAACTCTTGACGGAAGGAACGGCACTGGAGCTGCTTGGCGCGGGTTACCGTTTCCACACTCCCGTGTACCGAACGGGACCCATTGGTCCCGACGGTACGCTACGCGGAGACCTGGTTCTGGTTGCGAGTGGCGATCCGGACATCTCGCAGCGCATTCAGCCCGGGGACACGCTCGCCTTCGAAAACGATGATCACTGTTATGGCGGGCCGCCGGTTCCGGGCGACCCGCTCACCGTGATCAGGCAGTTGGCAAGGCAAATCGCCGCGCATGGTATTAAGAATGTGGACGGGCGGGTGCTAGTGGACATCAGCTTGTACCCGGAAGGGGCAAGAGAGGAGGGAACCGGGACCGTAATCTCTCCCATGATCCTGAACGACAACATCGTGGACGTTACAGCCTCGCCTGGCCCCTCGCTCGGTTCACCGGTTGTCCTTGGCGTTTCTCCCGAGACTTCCTACGTTCGTTTCATTAATCACGCCACGACGGGGCCGGCTAACTCGCAGCCCGACGTTGAGTGGTCCGGCGACGTGATGAATCCTGATGGAAGCCGCGACGTAACCGTGACAGGAACCCTGCCGCTCGGGGGCTCCCTTGCCCGGATTCCCTATTCGGTGCCCCAGCCGAGCCGCTTTGCAGAGATGGCCCTGGCCGACTGCTTGCAAGCAGAAGGAGTCACGGTGAGCGGCACTGGCGCCGCTGCTCCGAATTTTAAGGCGCTTTCCGCCTACTACACGCCTGGAAATCTGGTCGCTGAACACGTCTCGCCACCCCTGTCGCAGGATGTGCAGATCACGCTGAAGGTCAGCCAAAACCTGCATGCCGGCGTTATGCCGTATATTATCGGCGCGGTGCTTGGCCACGCGCTGACGAATGTCGATCAGGCGGGGTTCGATCTGGAGCGGGATTTTTTGGCCAAGGCCGGGCTAGACGTAAGTGGCGCTTCGCAGTCGGACGGCGCTGGCGGATCGCGGGCGGCGTTCTACACTCCGGATTTTATGGTCCATTATCTCGCTTACATGTTCCACCAGAAAATCTACCCCCAGCTTTTTGCCGGCTTGCCCATCCTCGGCCGCGACGGCACTTTGGTGGATATTCAAATTCACTCAACGGCCGCCAGCCATGTTTTCGCGAAGACGGGAACCTACGACGCCGAGGACTTGCTCAATCGCGATGATATGGTGATCGGCAAAGGTCTCGCCGGGTATATGACGACACCAGACGGCCGTCATTTGGCCTTTGCGGCCTATGCGAATAACGTCTCTGTGCCCGATACGGACGGCTCAGTTGATAAAATCGTCGGTGAGGCACTCGGTGAGATTGCGGCCGCGGTTTACAACTCGCCTCGCGAATCGCCTGAAAGCCCATAAAGCAGTTCCCGCACGCCTCCTTGGGTTCGTAGCGCCGGGCTTCAGCCCGGCATGCGTCCGGCCAAATGCCGACCTGAAGGTCGGCGCTACACTCCGCAAGGCGGGGAGGATGGAAGATGGCTGCCACAGATTTCGGACTTCAGTTCGCCTGCGCACCCGTAAGCTGGGGCGTACAAGACGACCCCGGCCCCGGCTGGGAACAGCCCTATGAAAAGGTGCTCAGCGAGATCGCGGCTGCGGGTTATGCCGGAACGGAATTGGGACCCTACGGATACTTCCCGGTAGATCCGCAGATTCTGGCGCCAAAACTAAATCAATTTGGACTGACCCTCCTTTCTTCGTTCGTTCCGGTTCCGCTCTCGAGGCCGGCGCAGACTAAAGACGTCTTGGAACATGTTCGAAAGGTGGGGGGGCTCCTCGCAGCCTTCAAAGCGCCTCTCTTGGTCCTCGCGGATTGCCAGACGCCAGAACGGCAGCAACTGGCTGGCAGAGTGCCTGTAGACGGAAGCCAGTCTCTCCGTCCCCAACAATGGAAAGAGGCTGGCAGAATGATCGGGGAGATAGAGAAGGCGGTAACCGATTTAGGGCTGAAGCTGGTGTTTCACCCTCACGCAGGAACTTACGTGGAGACGCCCTTGGAGGTCGAATATCTTTTCGATTCGCTCGGCTCGAGCCACACGGGCCTGTGCCTCGATACGGGCCACTGCGTATACGGAGGAGGGGACCCGCTTGACGAAGCTCGTAAGTACCGGGAACTGCTCGGCTATCTCCATATCAAAGATATTGACGCTCGCAAGCTCGGTGAAGCGCGGCAAAAGAAGCTCACGTTCAACCAAGCCGTTGAAACGGGCGTATTCTCTCAAATTGGCGAAGGGTGCATCTGCTTTGCCGAATTCTTCCGGGAAATGCGGGCTGCCCGATATTCGGGCTGGGTGGTCGTCGAGCAGGATGTAATTTACGACAAAGTGGCTCTTCCGCCGTCTGAGAGCATGCGCGCGAGCCTTCAATACTTAGAAAAGACGCTCAGTGAGTTGACCTACACCACAGAGCAGGGAAGAGGTGGAAGAGAACACGTGGCCAGGAACAGTTGACGCGGAACAGAAAGCAACCCGAGGCTGGCATTCTCTTCCCTGCTTACAGCTGGTACCGTTGCAAGATAACAAGGACTCGATCAGGCGGCAGATACAGCCTTGCCTGGATATGAGCCGAGTCTCAGCTACGCTGATGTCCGCCTCGATGACACGACGCCGCGGCCTTCTTCAATGACCATGAACTGATCGCAACTTTGCGGGCCGATGGCCTCCACGAATCCGCTTGGCCAGCGTACCTCGATCTTCTCCACTCGCCTTTCACTACCTAAGCCGAAATGCTGCCTCAAGTCGCTCTGCGAGATATAGCTCGATCCGCTAAGCACCTCGCTGACCTGGCGTCTGCCACCTCCGTACACCGCAATTCGGGCACCGATGGCCGAGCGATTGGAATGGGTTCCCCGCAGCTTGATGTTGATCCAGTGGGACCCGCTGCGGCACCTATTCGCGAGCAACGATGGCGGCTCGCCCATGTTCTGGACGGCCACGTCCATGCTGCCGTCATTGTTGAAGTCTGCAAAAGCGCAGCCCCGGCTCGAGTGCGGCGTCGTTACGCCGCTCCCGCACAGCTCGGAGACTTCCTCAAAACTCCCGCCACCGAGGTTTCGGAAGACCAGGCGGGGTGTCTTGAACTTATAGCTCGGATGTGACCTTTCAACAGATGGGTAAATGGACCCGGTAACCTCGAAGAGATCGAGCCAGCCATCATTGTCCAGGTCGACGAAGCCAGTCCCCCAGCCCACGTAGGCGGTCTCGACCGCCAAGCCTGCGGCCAACGTGACGTCGTTAAAGAACTGACCCTTCAAATTTTGGTAGAGAACGGGCGTGTCTCCGCTGAAGTGCGTGACGTAGAGACCTGGCCAGCCGGTGCCGGCGTAGTCCTCGACGGCAACCCCCATGTTGGCCTGCTCCATGCCGTCGTTGTTCGTCGCGACGCCGGAGTCGAGTCCCACTTCCGAAAGGGTGCCGTTGTGATTGTTGCGAAACAGCAGGTTTCGAGTTGAATCGCAAGCCACGAAGATGTCGGGCCAGCCGTCGTCGTCGTAGTCGAACGCGAGCGCAGTGAGGTTGTACCTGGGACCTGCCTTGCTGATCCCGGCCGCGACGCTCTCGTCGCTGAATGTTCCATCACCCTTATTGCGGTAGAGCGCGCACGTCTCAGGAGGTAAACCGAGGGGCCCGCAGGCAACTGGTACATCCTCGAAACGGCAATACTCATTAGCGCCAGGCGGCGGGATTTTCCGGGGGTCGATTCGCGCGTAGTGGGAAATGAAAAGGTCGAGCCAGCCGTCCCGGTCGTAGTCCACGAGAGTGCATCCCGTCGCCCAACGCCTTCGGGCTTGTGCGAGCCCCGCTTTTTCCGTGACATCGGTGAATTTTCTGCCGCCGTCGTTGTGGTAGAGCACATTTTTCCCGAAATAGGTAAGGAACAGATCGTCGTAGCCGTCGTTATCGTAGTCGCCGATGCACACCCCGTAGCACCAGCCGCGGTGAGTCAACCCCGCCCGATAGGTGACATCGGTGAATGTTCCGTCGCGGTTGTTGTGATATAGGTGGTTCGTGGGCTCCAGCGCTGCCGGGCTGCGTTGGAGTTTCGTCCCGTTGGGAACGAAAACGTCGGGCCAGCCGTCATTATCGTAGTCGTAGAAGGCGATGCCAGGTCCGTTGGCTTCAAAAATATACTTGTCGAATTGCTGGCTGCCATAAGTGGCGGGAGCAATCAATCCGGCTTCGGCCCCGACGTCACTGAACGTGACCGGGAACCGGCGACCGGAGAACTTGGGCCTGGGCGCGGGAGGAATGCCCATGGACGCTACTCCTTGTGCGTCGAGGCTTGGAAGGCTGCACCGTCCGCTCAGCCCGGGCCCGAGCGCAGCAGCGGATTTGAGGAACAGTCTCCTGGTGAGCCTCATAGGCCCACTGCCCTCGGCCATCTTCCCCTCCGCAGGCAGGCGTCCCTCTCGGGATCCTATCGAGCAACTCGCTCGCGAGGCCCCGCGCGTGCTTGCTCGGACATTTGTTGGAACAAGGTGCACTCCTTATCGAGGTTGACCCCTCTCCAAGCCCCACGATCAAGCTGGGCGCGAATCTGAACTGGCGTCTCTCTTCTTGTTGTTTGCTCGTACGCGAACGCTGCTTCCAGGAGACAAACCTCACAGACCGAGGCGTGGCGGCCTACATAGCACTCAAGAAGACTCCCGTGTCCCAGCGCAGATTCACAATCGCAGTAACAAGGCAGTTGGTCCAGGATGCCCCGGATCCTACCGGCCATTGCATAAACGATTCGCACTCGCGGGTTGGTAAAGGCCTCGGGTGAGATGGTTCTGGGCAGTGGGTAGCGGGGCACGCGATGAAAGCCGCGATAGCCGGGCGCGAGGGAGCCCACGCCGTGGAGCGTTCCGCGGGTGATGGCTGGAGCCTGGGTGTGGCCTACGTTAACGACCAGCAATGTGCTGAGCAAGGCAGCGCCTGTGAACGTTGCGAACATGCAGGCGAAGATATACCAATTCTCCCGGACATGGACAGAGCCCACAACACGCCAAGTCTCGCAAACCACTTCGTCGCCCGCCGGCCAGACTCCGTAGCCGCTTCACTGCCGCTGGCTCCGGTTTAAGCGGTACACCCGGTCGCCCATTACTGCGGCCTGGTCCGACATGAGCTTATGTCCCGGGAACCGCGCCGCATAAGCAGCCGCAACCTGGGACGGCGATCGCTCCGTGAAGCCGCTTGGCACCTTAAACCACGATTCCGGGGGCTCGCCTTCGAAGACGTTTATCACCTCGCTCTCGTTCCGCGATCCGCCAGAAAAGGTTAATGTCTCGGCAAGGGCGAGACAATTCAGAGCCGGCGCGACCCATTGGTCGTCGTCTTCGACCTCCCGCGAACTCGTCCTCTCCGTCTTGACCTCGACCACCGCGTAACCCAAGCGGCTGGAACGCGGCGCGGTGGGGTCTTCGGCCTCTGGAGGACAGGACTCGAAGTCGGCGATGTGATGCTCAACATGCACGGGGGATCGGTAATACGTGACTACAGATTTGGTGTCGTCGAGCACATGCATCTCCTTCCCCGAAACATCGAAGATGATTCTCACGAGCGAGAAACTTCCGTCGGGCTGCTGCACAGGAACAAAGCGGATTTGGGATCCATCGCTCTTCCTTGCAATCGTGCTGTAGTCTATGCCGCCAGGTAGCGGCGCAAGCTTCCCGTCGGGCCCGAAGTATTTTTCGATGCGTAGCGCGACGAACGGCCGCATTTGACCCTCTGGCTGGGTTTGTGACAGCAGGCGGTAGGAAACCAGTATCCCCGCTGCCGCAGCGCTCAGGCATAGAACTGCCGGGAGGCCGTACTTCCGAATTTTCGACATAGCACCCTCCTGGGTTACCGGGCGAAATGGAGACCACGCAGTAAGTAATCAGCAGGTGGGGCAGCTAAGCCCCTCGCAAAAAGTAGGCAGGTCTCCCTCGCAAGCATACTCGTCCTCGCACTGCATGGATGTCGCCTCTTCGCCGGGGCGGCATATTACATTGCAATTTTGGGTGTGGCACCATCCGTACGAAAGGGTGCAGGGTTCAGTGCTGGGCGGGCAATCTTCAATGTACCTGCACGTGAAGCCAATCTCGCACCCGTTGGGATCACCGTCGGTACCGTTGCATCCCACGTTCCAGCATTGCGACCCATTGCAGGTGTCGAACGCGAGGACAAGCCGCGGCCCGCCTGCGGCGCCCGCGGCAAAGCTAAGCGCCATCAGCAATAATATTACTCGCATCTCGATCTCCTTGGTGCTGGGTTAGCCCAACCTCACCGGGGTGGGCCCGGAGGCGGCCTCGCGGCGATACTGGGAGGCGGTCCGGCCAAACTGCGACCTGAAGTTGCGAGCAAAATTTGAAGCGTCGTGATACCCGACAGCCTGCAGGGCTTCTTTGATGCTCGTTCCACCTCCCCGGAGCAGTTCGCTCGCTCTCCGCATGCGAACTTCGCGGAGATAAGCACGGACCGGCAAGCCAGTCTCGCTTTTGAAAAGAGAGGCCAAGTGTGAGCGGCTGACGCCGGCCCGCCTGACCAGCTCCGGTACGGTCAGGCGGCACTTATACTCCGCCTCGATGATCCTGCGAACCGCCTCAACCCTTGGGTCCATGCCGCCCTCCCGGCTGGTAGTAGTCGTTTCAACTATACGGGATTCTATACGCCCCCCCCCCCCCGCCCTCGGTGTCAAGAAAATTTACTTGGCGAAATGTCTGATTTTTTGCGCGTGCTAGTCATATGCCACATAAATAGGTAGACAATGAGGCCTTCTTTGTGTTAGCTTCGCTCATGTGGAAACCAGCGAAGCCGTTGAGAGTGACCGAAGAACAACGATCGATACTGAATCGGTGGATACGAGGACGAAGCACGGCAC
>JASHOS010000035.1 GCA_030040995.1 Terriglobia bacterium
ATTCCGGCCATCACTCGAAGGCTCACGCTCGAGCTCACCACCCCGGCTGCGTGTTCCAGCTTGGTTTCCGGCATACGAGTATGGCAAGATTTTAGCGTGCTCCGCGGATGAAATTCCAGGTGAGAGCGCGGCCCCAATCGGTTGGTAACCGAAGCTGATGTAGGGGGACGGCTTGCCGTCCCCGGCGTTTTTCGAAATGCTGGCGGCGCGATTGCTCCCGACGGCCACCTACCTCCGTAACCGCGACTCGCTCAAGTACACTCCCGAGCCGGACATTTTCCACGACGTTTTTGGGCATGCGCCAATGCATGCGCACAAGGCGTTCTCCGGCTATGTGCAGCGTTACGGCAGGTCTGCGCCAGGACAGCAAGCCAGGAAGCGCTCGAACGGCTTGGCCGCTTATTTGGAGGCCCGGAGGGCCGCTCTATCATACCCCTGGGCAACGCCCAGGGAATCGGGTCTGCCCTGCGAGAACGAGCCCTGAAGGGGCGACCTAAAGTGTCCTCACGCGGTACGCCCTTTCAGGGCTTCCATTCTACAAGAGCAGAATGCCTCTAACCCAAGATGGCTGGTCCCGCAGGGCGGAACTGTGATAGCGTGCCGCTTCGCGGCTCAGAACCTGAAACTCCAGGGTGGGGTTGAAACCTCGCTTTCGGGCCGAGTGCTTACCACGAAGCTTCGATTTGCTCGAGTGTTTTGTCCTTGGTTTCGGGAACGAGCTTCCAGGAAAAGACGAAGGCGGCGACGCACGCGGCGCCGTACAACCAGAAGGACAGACGGGCGCCAAATGCCTGAACGAGGCTGAGAAAAGTGATGGCGACGAGGAGGTCCGCAATCCATATCACAACCGTAGCCAGCGACATCGCTTGGCCTCGAATGGTGGTGGGGTAGATTTCCGAAATCAGGAGCCAGAATATCGGACCCAGGCTGACGGCGAAGGAAGCAAGATATACGACCACGTCGAGCAGCACGCCGGCGGGCGAGACGTGGCGCGCTCCGAAGGAATAGCCGAGCCGCGCCAGACCGAACGTCATGCCGGCAACGCCAATCAGCAACAACGGCCGGCGGCCGACGCGGTCGAGCAGGAACAGCGAGACGATCGTTGCCACAAAGTTGACGCCTCCCACCAGCACGGTGGCGAGTATGGCCGTCGAGGCGCTGTGATACCCGCCCATCTGGAGGATGGTGGGCGTGTAATAAATAATCGTATTCACGCCGGTGATCTGCTGGAAAATGGCCAGGCCAATGCCAACAATAAGGGGTCTGCGAAAGCGGGGCGCCAGCAGGTCCCAGAATCTTAGCCGGTCAGCTTCAGTGATCCGATGGAGCTCCTCCATGTTGCGGCGGACTTCTTCGGAGCTTTCGAGGCGTGAAAGCACCTTCTCCGCGCTCTCAAAGCGGCCGCGCGCCGCAAGCCAGCGCGGGCTTTCGGGAAGAAAGATCAGAGCGATTAACAAGAGGATGGACGGAATGACGGCGCTGATGAACATCGCGCGCCAGTCGTTTGAGCCGGCAAACAGGTAATCCACATAATAGGCCACCACAATTCCGGTGACGATGGCCAATTGGTTCAGCGTCACTAGCGCACCGCGAATTGCCGCCGGAGCAAGCTCGGCAATGTAAAGCGGCGTGATCATCGAGGTTACGCCGATGGCCAGCCCAACCAGAAAACGGGCCACCAGGAACAGTTCCATGCCGTTGGACATCCCGGTGACTACCGCAAACACTCCGAAGATCAGAGCGTTGACGAGAAGGACAGGCCGGCGGCCAAAGCGGTCGGAGAGATAACCGGCAAGCGCCGCCCCAAGCGCCGCCCCAGCCAGCACGGCGCTCACCGCCAGTTCGGTTTGAAACGGGTCGAGCCCGAATTGCTTCCGCACGAACAGAATTGCGCCTGAAATAACGCTCGTGTCGTAGCCGAAGAGCAAACCTCCAATCGCCGCGATAATGGCGATGAGAATCGCATATCTGGAGAAACTCTTCTCCGCGCTCACCTGTGGTTCTGTGCGTTTCGACATTTCAACGGTCCGCCTTGCCGAGAGCTCCAAGCATATCTGAACTCAAGCCTCAGTGGTAACCTTCTCTTGCAATCCAGGAGCCCTAATCTTCCGCCTTGCGTATATAGCCGTCTATATATTACGATGTCTATGTATGAACAAAGCTGACTCCTTACAGGGCTCACTCGATCTGCTGGTGCTCAAGATTCTCTCCCGCCGGTCGCGCCTGCACGGCTATGCCATCATGTCGGCGATTCAAGATATCTCCGAAGAGGTGCTCCGCACCGAGGAAGGTTCACTCTATCCTGCGCTGCATCGCATGGAGGAAGCCGGCTGGGTTCGAGCCGAATGGATTATAAAAGACAACGGGCGTAGGGCGCGACTGTATCAGTTGACGGCGGCTGGCAGAAAGCAGCTTGTGACGGAGGAGTCGCGTTGGCACGCGGTAACGGCTGCGGTAAATCGCGTTTTAAGGATGGCTTGATATGTCGCTATGGTCGCGCATTGCGAACGTGTTTCGCGCCGATCGTCTGAGCCGCGAGATCGATGAAGAACTGCAATCGCATCTCGCAGAAGCTGCTGAACAGGGCCGTGACCCGGCCGAAGCCCGCCGGGCCCTGGGTTCGGCGCTACGTCTGCGCGAGGAGAGCCGTGACGTCCGGCTGATTGTCTGGCTCGATTCACTGCGCGCCGACGCTGTCTTTGGCTGGCGCCAGCTCATGAAGAACAAACTCGTCTCGGCAGCGGCCATCCTGTCGCTCGCGCTGGGGATCGGCGCGTGTACTTCGGCCTTTCGGCTGATCGACGCTCTACTGTTTCGGCCTTTACCCGTCACTCATCCCGAGCAGTTGTATGAGCTCGCCCGCACGGGAATCGATCCCGAAGGCAGGATCGGCACGTTCGACGGCTGGGCGTATCCAGATTTTCAGCAGATGCGCGCCGCCGCAAGGGGTGAAGCCGAACTCATTGCGATCTCCTATTCCCAGCAGACCGATATTACGTATGGCTCAGACCAGTATATGGAGAAGGTTTACCTGCAGTATGTGTCCGGATGGATGTTCAGCTCGTTCGGATTGCGGCCCACGCTGGGCCGGCTGCTGAGTGAAAGCGACGATCTGAAGCCGCGCGCTCACCCCTACGCCGTTCTCTCGTACGACTATTGGAAACGTCGCTTCGGCGAGGATCCAAAGGTGATCGGGCGAACTTTCCGTATGGGGAACGACCTCTACGAGGTCGTGGGCGTCGGCCCTAAGCGTTTTACAGGCACGGAGCCTGGCACGATCATCGACATCTTCGTTCCCACCATGATGCATCCCGGCGCAGTGCGCCCCGACTGGACCTGGATGCGAACGTTGGCGCGGGTGAATCCGGGAGTCCCACTCGAGCTGCTCCGCGCAAGACTGGATGCAACCTCCCGCGCTTTTGAAGAAGATAGAGCCAAAGGCTTCCTCGGAATGACCAAGAAAGAGATCAATGAGATATTAAACCACCCCCTGATCATGGAGCCTGCGGCTTCCGGTGCTTCTGACATGCAGAGCGATTACCGCACGTCCCTGGCGGCGCTCGGCGTGCTGGTGGCGTTAGTGCTGCTGATTGCGTGCGCCAACGTAGCGAATCTGATGACCGCCCAGGCAGCGGCACGCGCCCGTGAGATGGCGCTGCGAGTTTCCATCGGCGCCGGACGCTGGCGTCTGGTGCGGCTGGTTTTGGTCGAGAGCGCCTGGTTGGCGTTTCTGGCAGCCGCTCTTGGCGGATTGTTTGCCTGGTGGTCCGCGCCGGTCGTAGTGGGCATGATTAATCCGCCTGACGACCCGGCAAGGCTGGTTCTTCCCGCAGACTGGCGGGTGGTGGGATTCGGTCTGGCGCTGACCGTTGGCGTCATGCTGCTGTTCGGCCTGGCGCCGGCGCTGCGTGCCTCAGCCGTACAACCGGTGAGCGCGCTCAAGGGTGGTCAAGACCCACACTCGCGGCGCCGTCTCATGCATGCTCTGATCGCTGTCCAGACCGCCTTCTGTTTTCTGGTTCTTTTCGTTGCCGGTCTGTTCGTGGCCACGTTCCAGCGGCTGTCGAACCGGCCAACCGGCTTCTCTGCGGACCGCCTGCTGACGCTCGATACCGTCGCTCGCCGCCCGCAGGCGCAGGTTTACTGGAACCAGACCTTGCAGCATCTGCGAGAATTGCCCGGCGTCGAGAGCGTGGCGCTCGCCAACTCACCGCTGATGGCCGGCTGGAGCTGGAACAACTCGGTCTCCGTTGCCGGCGCGCCGCCTAACGGAGTGCTCAGCTATTTTATGAGCGTCTCGCCGGGGTGGGTGGAAACCATGAAGATTCCGCTCATCGCCGGGCGCGATTTCCGCCCTAGCGACACCTACCCTGGCATGGCGCTTGTCAACCAGACCTTCGCCAAGAAGTACTTCAACGGTGATAATCCAGTGGGAAAATCGTTTGACATGCTTTTCTACAACGGCAAGAGCGCCCACTTTGAGGTCGTCGGCCTCGTCGGCGATGTTTGCTACCGGGACGTGCATGAGGCTATCCTGCCTCAGGCCTATTATCCTTTCCAGTCGCGGGATTCCAAGAACGCGTTGGAGCTAAAAGGCCAGGACCAGGGGACATTCATCGTGCGCACAGCCGGCGCGAACCCGCTCGCGATGGCTTCCATTCTGCGTCGCGAGGTGCCGCGTGCGTGGCCCGAATTTCGGGTGTCGAACATTCGCACGCAGATTGAGATCGACCAGTCCCACACCGTGCGGGAGCGGCTCCTGGCCAGGCTGGCGTTCTTCTTTGGCGTCGTCGCACTTTTGCTCGCGGGCGTCGGACTCTACGGCGTGCTCGATTACTCCGTGCTGCAGCGGCGACGCGAAGTGGCCATCCGCATGGCACTCGGCGCCCGAGCAGGCCACATTGCCCGGCGCGTAACCGCGGACGTTTACTCAATGGTGGTCGCGGGAGCGCTGGCCGGCCTCGCGCTCGGTTTCGCGTCAGTACGCTACATTGAGTCGCTGCTTTACCAAGTAAGGCCGACCGATCCGAGGATGCTGGCGCTTCCGGCGCTGACCATTCTGGCTGCCGCGCTGGTGGCGGGGTTACCACCGGTAATTCGAGCCGTGCGCATTGACCCAGCCGCGATCCTGCGTGCTGAATAAAGGGTATAGACCTAGCGCGGGCCGCGATCCGTCGAGCCTGGCAGAGCGATAGGTTCGACCTGAGACTGTGGGAGGAAAGCCGGGACGTCCGGTCGATTTCCTTCTTGCGATTCAGAATTCCCAATGCAGCCGGGTTGCAAAGATGTTCGCCGGACCACGGACGCGGTTATAACCAGGGTTTATGGCAAGTTGATAGTCCGGGGTAAACCAGAGGTGCTTCGCCACCTTCCAGTTGTAGTAAGCTTCGCCCGCGCGTTCGGAGCCGTAGTCGAGAGCGCCGTCGCCGACCGTGATTCCGAGGCCGCCGTTGGCGAGGAACTGCCGATGGACGGCGGTGAGACCGTCAACCACCGCAGCGAGACCTATCGTGTCTCCAGGCCGGCGCCAGGCGTCGCCCGTTAAGCTCAGGCCCAGCGACGCCGTCCGGTCCACGTCCGTAAACTCCCACACCTGAGTCCTGCCGTCGCCCCAGCCCAGGCGCATGAACGCGCCCAGGTCCTTGCGGATCTGCTGTTCCATGTTGATCCCGAAGCCATACTTCGACCGGTATTGCAGTTGGCCGTTCAGCGCGATGTCCTTCGGATCGTCAAGCACTTCCTGGTAGCTTCCCATGTGCGCCCGCTCCTTCCACGCGAGCAGACGGATGGCGCCACGATGTCCCTCAAACGAATACTGCCGCTCGAGCTCGCCCGCGATCGACCAGGCGTTCGCAACGTCCCAGTCCAAGCGTATTCCATTGGCAACTTTGGACACCTGAAAGATGCCTGCGCGAGCCGCCCACGCACCCCATTCCAACTCTCCTGCGATGCCATTCGTAACACCCAGCGTGTTGGCCGGGTAGTCCCATGAGAGATTATTGACGAAGGCCCAGTTCATGAACTGGGTTCTCGAGTCGTTAGCGTAGGCATTCTGGTCGAAAATATCTGTGACGGCAAAACGGCCCACGGTAAGGATCAACCTCCTCCTCACACGCCCAGCCACTTTGGAGTCAGATTTGCCCAGATGGAAGGTTTGCTGTAAGTAGGCACGGTCGATAACTGCATCCGGCGCAGTTGTACCTACCCGGTACGCCTCTCCGTTGGGGAAGGCAGCCATGCCCTCGGTATTGCTCAGCCCATAACCCTGCCATACCAAACCGTCCACATAGAATTCACCGCCGTTCCACGGGTGAATAGCGGCCATAAGATCGAAGGAGAACGTGTCCTTCACCTGGCCATTCGGGTCCAGGCTGTTCGGGCCCGAATATGCGGCAGGAAACGGCAACACGCCCTGTCCGGCGAGAGTGGACTGAAAATTCAGGTTCCACAGGCTATTGCCTAAACCTGCCGGGTCCTGGCCGCTAACCGGGACACAGGCGATGACCACCAGCAGAAAAGCTCTGATCCACGGACACCGGAGCCATTGCGTCAGCTTCATAATAGTCACAGAGCATACTGGAGGACTGTAACACCAGGATGAATCCGCGCAACTTCCCGTCCTGTGCTTCGCCAAAACTCCGTCCTGCGGGAAACAGTTCATAACCATAGGACTTCCGGAGAATACCGAGGGGCGGATCAAATGCATGGCGTTCGCGGCGATCAAATTCCCGCCAGCCCTAGTACGTGATAGATGAGAAGCAGGGTCATCGCGATCAGATACACCCGGAGCAAGGTCAAGGATACTTTCACACTTCGACTCATGCGGATAGGTCCCAACCGTGCGGCGTCGCGCTTCTCTTCGGCGGAATCGCTGAGTGGGTGAATCACTTCGAAATATTCAGCCGTGGATTTCTTCAAAGAACTTTTCATAGCCTTTTTCCTTTCTTGACGGATTGAGCCGTCCAGCCAGATAAGGCCCGAAGTATCAAAGCCGAGGTCGAAAGATAGTAGCGGAGCCGGGCCTTGCGGCCGCAACCATGGAACTTGTCATTCTGAGGGAGCGCTGCGACCGAAGAATCCCTGTATTGCCGTCCACGAGCGAAATGCAGGGATTCTTCGCTCCGCTCAGAATGACAGGCTTCGAAGTCTTGCCAAACAAACAGGATTTACGACCTTGCAGTGCAGACCGTGTTTGCGCCTGCCTGCGGCAGGTAGGTCTGCGGCTTTTCGCTTATCCGACGGACAAGGCGCGGACATCGAGAGCGTCGCGCCGCTACCCCTGTCTGAATAAACCGGGCGTCGCCACTTGGACGGCCAGGATAAGTGAAAGGGCGAACAGAAGAACGACAATCGTCCAATTCACCCAGTTATTCCACGGTTTATTAGCCAAATCTTTGCCAAGCAGTTCGCGGTCGTTTAACAGGAGCTGCAGGAAAATAATCGCTGGCGGCAACATGAGCCCGGCGAGCACCTGAACCGAGACGATGACGAGCTGCAATGGCAGATGCGGAACCAAAACGATTCCGGCGGCGGCCGCAATGCAGAGGACGTAGATGGCGTAAAACCCAGGAGCCTCCCGCACCTTCTTATGTAGAGAGTGAGGCCATTTCCTGACTTCACCATAGGCCCAGGCGCTGGAAAGCGAAATCGCGGTGGCGCCGAGGACGGACGCATTGACCATTAAAAGGAGAATGAGTCCCTCGACGGCCCGGCCCGCATACGGGGCCAGGGCCGCCGCCAACTGTGCAGGATCGTTAAAGGGAAGCTGATGCCGATAAGCGAGAGCGCCGGCGATCATCATGCAGCCGGCGACAACAATGGTGAAGCAAGCCCCTAAGAGCGTATCGAGGCGCTCCCACTTAAGGTCCGAGAATCTCAGCCTTTTTTCCGCGACGCAGCTTTGCTGGAAGAAAAGCTGCCAGGGTGCGATGGTGGTGCCGACGATGGCGATCATCAGAAATACCAGCACCCCGCTTACCCCTCCTGCAGGCCCTCCTACAGGTAAATTCGGCAATAGTGCATGTCGCGCCACGGCAGGCCAGCGGGGATGAGCTAGCAGAGCGATCGCCAGCCAGGCCGTGTCGAGCAGACAAAGAAAAATGGTGATGCGCTCCCATCGCAGATACCCGCCCGAGAGAACCAGCGCGATCAGCCCGGCGGCGGAAAGAGGCACGGCGATTACGGGCGGTATTCCTACCCGCGCCAACGCCAAGTCAACAGCCGCAAACTCAGTAATCAACGTCAGGAAATTGAGAATGAGCAGGTCGGCGAGTGAAAAGCGTCCCCACCATTTCCCAAACCGGGTGTAAATCATTGCCGCGTGGCCTTGGCCCGTAGCGATGCCAAGCCGGGCTACCATCTCCTGAGTGAAGTAGGTGATGGGAAGTAGCAGAAGAAGCAACCAGAGCAGGTGCGTGCCGTATTGCGCGCCAGCCTGTACGTAGGTTGAAACCGCGCCGGCGTCGTTATCCGCCTCCATAACGATCAAGCCTGGGCCCGCGACCATCAGAAACATCAGAAGGTCGCGCTGCCAGGCCTTGCGGACAATCCGGCCGCCGGCGGGGGCTGTGTCAATTGTCTTTGTGCTGCTCATGTCTTCTCGCGCCATTTTCGATTGACAACGGTCGATCTCAACCCTATCCCTTGGGAAAGGGTGGCCGACGAAGGAGGCCGGGTGAGGGGCGCAAGTAGGGCTCGGAGCGCCCCTGGCCAAAAGCCGGCACACACGGTGGCTGGCGCCGACGCAAGGCTACAGAAGAGTGGAGAGTTGTTGGCCTGGATATTCTTACAGCGGGAAGGGCCTCACTCCATCACTTCCACGGCTGGCTTCCGTGAAAGGAGAGTGAGTAAAGACCGGGCGGCGCCGGGCAGCGGCCGCCTCACATCGTTACGAGCTTCATTTCACGGAGGCGTTTGAGCTCCCGAACTACCTGGGGGCTCCTTTTCGTTGGCTTCCTTCGTCATTCCTTTATCTTTCATGTTTTCTGGAGCGCTGCATCCGTACAGCGCTTCGTGCCTTCTGATTGCTGGAAACGATCGACTAATGTGCTGCCGAGCGGCACGTCTCCCATAATCATGCTACATCCCTCCATGCGGATTCTGTCAAGCAAAAAGTCGCTAGCCGATCTGTTGACAACACTGACCGAAGATCTTCTTCATGGCCGAACGGCCGTGTGCCCACGGCCCTGCTCCGGATCCACCCGTGAGGTAGGCAGCGTAGGGGTAGGGCTTGCCCTACCCTGATTGATTTCCGGGGCCGAAATCAGGGGGACGGCAAGCCGTCCCCCTACATCACCTTTGGCTATCGGCGGATTAGGGCGGCTTAGTTTGAATTCAGGAAAGGCGCTGGCGGCTGGCGAACTCGCTGCGGTGGCGGCTGTAGCCAAAATAGATGGCAAGGCCGATCAGTAGCCAGACGACGAAGCGGAGCCAGGTTTCAGCCGGCAAGCTTGCCATGAGAACGGCGCAACAGAGGATGGCGGCGACGGGGAGGAAGGGAACCCAGGGGACGCGAAAACCGCGGCGGCGGGCGGGCTGTTTCCGCCGCAGAATGAGCACGCCCAGCGCCACCAGAGCAAAAGCGAACAACGTGCCGATATTCGAAAGGTCTGCCAGCTCGCCAATATCGAAGACGCCGGCGGGCAACGCGACGAATATGCCTGCCACCCACGTGCTGACGTGAGGTGTGCGAAACCTGCGGTGAACGTTCGAAAAGACCCGGGGCAGGAGCCCGTCGCGGGACATGGCGAACCAGATGCGAGCCTGCCCTAATTGGTAGACGAGAAGAGAGCTTGTCATTCCCATCAGGGCTCCGACCACTACCCATCGTTCCACCGAAACCAGTCCGATCGCGTGCAGGGCGTTGGCCACGGGCGCGGCATTGGCCAGCTCGGGCCACTTCTGAATGCCGGTGAGGACGACGGCGACGGCGATGTAGAGAATAGCACAGGCAATCAGCGAGGCAATGATGCCGAAGGGAACGTCCTTTTGCGGATGCTCACATTCTTCGGCTGCGGTTGAGACTGAGTCGAAGCCGATGTAGCTAAAGAAGACGATGGCTCCGCCCGTCAAAACGCCTTGCCAGCCGTTTGGCATAAACGGCTTCCAGTTGGCCGTTTTTACGTGGGGCGCCGCTGCGGCCACAAAGATCAAAATGGCGATGATCTTTACCGCGACCATAATATTGTTTGCGCCGGCGCTTTCCCGGATGCCGATCACCAGGAGGACCGTCAGGATCATGACGATCAGAAAACCGGGCACGTCAAAGTATGCGCCCGACCATTTGCCGCCCACCAGAATAGGTTCCATAAACTTGCGGGGCAGGGTGATGCCGAAACTTTGCAGAAGACTATCAATATAGGCGGAGTAGCCGACCGCCACGGCCATGTTACTGACCGCGTATTCGAGGATCAGGTCCCACCCAATAATCCAGGCGACAATTTCGCCCAGCGTGGCGTAAGTATACGTGTAGGCGCTGCCCGCAATCGGAATCATTGACGCCAGCTCCGCATAGCACAGGCCCGCCAGGCCGCACACAATGGCGACCAGCAAGAAGGAAAGCGCGATGGCTGGCCCCGCGCCGGGACGTCCGTTGATGCCTAACGCACGCTCGCCTGACCATAAAACTTCGAGTAACGGTGCATTCAGGATAGAGTGAAATTCGAGCTTCTGTCCCGCGGCCGCTGTGCCGGTGAGAATGAAGATGCCGGCACCCACGATCGCCCCAATGCCCAGTGCGGTGAGGGACCACGGGCCCAGGGTCTTCCGCAGCCGGTGCTCCGGCTCCTCGGAGTCAGCGATCAGTTTGTCGATGCTCTTGGTGCGGAACAGTTGATTGGGCATGAACCCGGGTTACCGGCGCGCGGTGGTGGGTCCTCGCTTCTTGACCTTGGGCTTGTGGGAGCCGCGCGGGTCAGTCCTCTTGGCTTTGGCAGGCCGTTTCTTGCGCGCCTCGCGCTTCAGTTCCTTGCGTTCGGCTTTGTCCTTGATGGTTCGTGTATTCATCGCTGGTTACCCCAGAGCCCCGCGAGGGGCGAAATAGCATCGCCAGGGCGCAAGCCCTGGGAATACGGTTCAAGCCCACGGCTGACGCCGTGGGCTAAGATAGGTCGCTCAGTATAAATTCCTCAACGAGCTTCTGAGACACAACTATGCGCTCTCGAGAGCTGCGAAGCGCTCGATCAACTTCTTTCTTCCATAGCCCGGAAAGCTGATGGTCAACTTGGTATCCTGGCCGTCACCTTCGCACTCAACCACTGTCCCCAATCCATATTTCGGATGTCGCACGCGAGAGCCGAGTCTCCAGCGGCCGGAACCTGACCCGACGCCGGCGAGTTTCTTCGTGGATTGCTCGAACGGGGAAAAATGCCGAGAGTGAGCACGGGGCTCTCCGAAAGCCGTCCGGCGATCGGTCAGATATTGGCTGATCTCCTCGACTGAGTTGTAGGCGTTGTCCCACGTTACGCGCGGTTTGGGAGGAGGAGCTTCAGAGAAGGAATGCTCAATGAGCTTCTGGGGGATCTCGGCGAGGAAACGCGAGGGATGCGTGTTTTTAAACGAGTCTTCGCCGTAAATACGGCGGCGCAGAGCGCGGGTAATGATGAGGCGCTGCTTGGCGCGCGTCATGCCAACGTAGCAAAGCCGACGCTCCTCCTCTATGGCCGCTTCTTCGCTCAATGAGAGCTGATGCGGAAAAAGCTTTTCCTCGAGGCCGGCCAGGAAAACTATGGAGAATTCAAGGCCTTTCGCGGTGTGCAGCGTCATAAGAGTGACTCTCGTCTTCTCCCGATAATCGTCGGTGTCGGAAACCAGGGCGGCGTGATCCAGAAAATCACGCAGGCTTTGATTCCGGCTCTCTGCCTCCGTAGCGGCGTTGACCAGTTCTTTAAGGTTCTCGATGCGGCCCAAGGATTCTGGCGTGCCTTCCGCTTCAAGTAACTGGATATAGCCCGTCCCGTCCAGGATGCTCTTGAAAAACTCCGTGAGCGGCGCCGGCGCACCCTGCTCCATCAGCCTGCGCATGATAGCGGCAAAGGCCTCAAGCGCCTTATGCGCTCGCGCAGGGAATGCGTTGGCGGCAAGCTGATGTTCGATCGCCTGCCAGAGACTTAATCGAAGCTGCTGCGCTGCCGATTGAAGCGCGCTGACCGTAGAAGCGCCGATTCCGCGTGGCGGCGAATTGATGACTCGCAGGAGCGCCGCGGAATCCTGTGGGTTAACGGCAAGACGGGCGTATGCGATTACGTCCTTGATCTCCGCCCGCTCGTAAAAACGAAAGCCGCCAATAACCTGGTGCCGGATTCTGCGCGCACGGAACGCTTCTTCCAGCGGCCGGGATTGCGCGTTCGTGCGGTAAAGCACGGCAACCGTTTCCTCCGGACTGCTCGCCAATGCTTCGGCGGTTCTTTCGGCGATGAATGCCGCTTCTGTATCAGCGTCGGGAGCCTCATGAAGCTCCACCAGGCTTCCTTCGGTCTTCTGGGACCACAGAGTCTTGCCGATACGCGCGCGGTTATGATCAACTACCGCCGAAGCCGCGTCCAGAATCACCTGGGTGGAGCGGTAGTTTTGCTCGAGCCGGATAACGGCCGCGGCCGGGTAATCCTTCTTAAAATTCAAGATGTTTGTGACATCCGCGCCGCGCCACCGGTAAATCGACTGATCCTCATCCCCGACGACGCAGATATTATTGTGAGACTCGGTGAGCTGTCGAATAAGGCGATACTGGATTCGATTCGTATCCTGGTACTCGTCCACCATCAGATAACGGAAGCGGCGATTATAATCGTCTCGAACGTCCGGAGCGTGGTCGAAAAGCGCAACGGTCTTGAGCAGAAGGTCATCGAAATCCAAAGCGTTCGCTTCCCGCAGCCTGCGCACATAACGCTCGTACAGCGAGGCCAGCTTTTCGGTCGCGCCATCTTGAGCGTCACGGTACATGTCCTCCGGTGTTACACCGGAATTCTTGGCGTGGCTAATGCGCCCAAGCGACTTGCGGAGCGGCAGAGTCTCTTCCGCAAGGCCCATTTCCTTTTCGCACGTCCGCAAGAGCCGCTCCTGGTCGTCATCGTCGTAAATCGAGAACGCGCGGCCGTAGCCTAGCCGCTCAATGTGCTGGCGCAGCACGCGGACGCAAAAGGAGTGGAAAGTGGAGATTTGCGCACTCGAGCCGGAAGCTGGATCACGCAACAGCGCTGCGACGCGCTCTTTCATCTGCGACGCCGCTTTGTTGGTGAAAGTCACGGCCAGAGTCTCACGCGGGGCCACGCCAAGATGGTCAATGAGGTATGCGATCCGGAACGTGATCACGCGGGTCTTGCCGCTTCCTGCGCCCGCCAGGATCAGTAGCGGACCTTCCGTATGCTCCGCGGCTTTGCGCTGCGCGGGATTCAGTGGGCTCAAGAAATCGGTCATGGTCAGAAGTATTCTACCAGAGACGAGAGACAAGAGACGAGAAGGCACTTCGGTGGCCAGCGTAGGGGTAGGGCTTGCCCTATCCGGTTGATTTCCGGGCCGGTAGTCAGGGGAAGGCAAGCTGCCCCCCTACATCGCTTCGGTCATCGACCGATCAGGTTCTTCCTCGCCCCTTGTCTCTTCTCTCTCACCTCTGTTTTAATGGAGGGAACTTTAACTCATGAAACGGCCAGTGCTTCAATACGCCTGCCTTTCGGCCGTCCTGGCCGTCACAGCGGTGTATCAGGTGCGGGCGATTGAATACCAACTGCCCCGGCCTTTTTCTATCGGGCGGGCGAGCTACCGGCCTTTAGAACTGTCGGCTGAGCGCGACGGGCTCGAGATCGCTTGGACCCATTCTTCCCTGCTCAGGGCGGAAGTGCACCATGGTGACATCCTGGTGGCCGTGGATGGGAAGCCTCTGACTGGAATCGGAATGTTTGGCCAAGCGGTCGCGAGGACGCATCCCGGTGAAAAACTGCTGCTCACGGTACGCACGCCGGACTCTCATCATCCCTCAGCCGCACGGACCGTCACGTATGTGATGCCGCACAGGGCTCCTGGAGCCGACGCGCTTGACGTTTTCTTCTCCATAATCATGCCTCTATTCTGCCTGGTCTTGGGATTCTGGGTCGCGGCAGTTCGGCCGCGCGATCCTCTGGCATGGTTGCTGCTTGCCCTCATGCTGAGCTTTGCAACTCTTTCCGACGCGGGCGCGGGATATTGGCAACCTCACCTGCGCGACTTCGGCGCCGCTTACCACTCAGGCTTGTTTTCCACATGGCCTATTTGGATGTTTCTCTTCGGAATCTATTTTCCGGAGCCGCTTGCCGCTTTAGGCCGGCGATACTCTTGGTGGGAGCGGCTTAAGTGGGTCGTGGTGGCGCTACTCGCCTTCTTCGCAGTCACGAACGCAATTATTGCCGCCGGTGCGATGGAAAACTATGCGTCCGTGTCTCCCTTGATTCTTGATTTGGCCCCCTTTCATGGCGTCGAAGTCGTGCTGATGTATATCGCTGTTTCCGCCTTTTTTGCCTTGATCTGGACCAAAGGCAGCATGGCGAAGTCACGCGACGCCAAGCGCCGCTTGCGCTGGCTGTACATCGGCAGCGTCATCAGCCTGGCGCCGGTCTTCGTTCTCGTCCTGATCTCGAAGGTCGCGAGACAACCGGTGGAAGACTACTTCCCGTCCTGGCTGGCGCTCTTCGCTTCCGCCCTGCTTTTCATTTTTCCACTGACACTCGCTTACGTGATCGTGGTCCAAAGGGCTATGGATGTCCGAGTCGCCATCCGCCAGGGATTGCAATACGCCCTGGCCAAGAACGGAATTCTTGCCCTCCGCATCATCATCATCGGCCTGCTCATTTTCTTCATGGTTCTTACCAATATCCACCTGCAGCAGTATCGTATCCTTCCCTGGATCGTTGTGGCAGCCGGAGTTGCGTTGATCGTTTTAACCAGGGACCCGATCAAACGGCTGAGAGCCTGGACCGACCGGAAATTTTTCCGAGACGCTTACAATGCCGAATTGGTCCTTTCAGAGCTAGGTGAAAAGGTAAGGACGATTGTCGAGCCTCGCCCCCTAATGGACACCGTTTGCCGGACGATTGCAGGCACGCTGCACGTGCCGAATATAGCGGTGCTGCTCCGCCAAACCGCGGAGTATAAGCCTGCCTACGCGCTGGGCTACGGAAGCGGTCCGGACGTCGCCTTTCCGGACGCCTCCGGAACCGTGAGGCAGCTTGCCGGATCGCGCGAGCCTGCGCGCGTCTACCTGGACGACCGGAACTCCTGGGTCTACCGGACGCCAGGGCTGATGGAGGACGAGCGCGAACAACTTGGGGCGCTTCGCGCCCAACTTTTGCTGCCGCTTTCGGTGAGGGATAAGCTCCTTGGCTTTATGAGCCTGAGTGAAAAGCGTTCTGAAGAGCCGTATTCGGGCTCGGACCTCCGTCTGCTGAAATCCGTGGCGGCACAGACGGGCCTGGCGCTCGAGAATGCCCAGCTCAGCGCCGCCATGGCCCAGGAGGTGGCGCAGCGTGAAAAGCTTAGCCGCGAGCTCGAAATTGCCCGTGAAGTCCAGGAGAGGCTGTTTCCCCAAAAGTTCCCCCCAGTGCCCGGCCTGGACTATTGCGGCACTTGCCGGACCGCGCTTGGGGTGGGAGGCGATTATTTCGATTTTCTGGCGCTACCCGGAGGAAGGCTCGGCATGGCGATAGGGGACGTCTCGGGAAAAGGGATTGCCGCCGCGCTCATGATGGCCAGCTTACAGGCCTCACTGCGAAGCGAAGCAGCCCGCGCCGATTATGACCTGAGCGGTTTGATGGCAAACGTGAACCACATGGTTTATGAGGCGTCCGCCTCGAACCGCTACGCCACGTTTTTTTATTCTCAGTATAATCCGGAGTCGCGTTTGTTGACCTACGTCAATGCCGGCCACAACCCGCCCATCATTCTGAACTCAACTGCAAATCATCTGAAGAAGCTGGAAACGGGCGGTACGGTCATCGGACTTCTTGAGCACGTGCGCTACGCTCAGGACCAGGTGAAGCTCGATGCGGGTGACGTCCTCATAGCCTATACCGACGGCATTACGGAGTCCATGAATCCTGACGACGAGGAGTGGGGCGAGAAACGGTTCATGGCGGCCGTGGAATCGGCGATGGGCGCGTCCGCCGCAGAAATTGCGGCGAGCATCATGAGCGCCGCGATCCAATTTGCCGCCGGAGCTCCGCAGCACGATGACATGACGCTGGTTATCCTGCGCGTGCTCCCATGAGCTTCTCT
>JASHOS010000036.1 GCA_030040995.1 Terriglobia bacterium
CTCGCGCAATAAGGCGCCGCTTCGTGCAGGCCGAGAAACGATCCGATGGAAGCAATATTGATGATGCGCCCATACTGCTGCTCTTTCATAACCCGGCCCACGATCTGGCAGGTGAGCCAAGTCCCCTTCAGGTTGACATTCAGAATACGATCCCAGGTCTCGTCGTCGACGTCAAACGAAGGAACTCGCTTGGTGACACCCGCAGAGTTCACGAGAATATCAATGCGTCCCATTTCTCGAATCATGCTGTCCGCCACGCTCTGGATGTCCTGCCGCCGAGTAACGTCCGCCGTGAGCTCCACTGCCTTGCGTTCCATCGAGCGGATTTCGGCAGCCGTTTTCGAGACCTCCTCCCGACGCCGGCTCACCGTGACCACGTCAGCGCCGGCTTGGGCAAGCCCGTGCGCGATGGATCTGCCGATGCCGCTCGTCCCGCCAAATACCAGCGCCTTTTTACCATCCAGGTTGAATCCTGTGTAATCCATCTCCGTGCGCCTCGCAACAGATAGGGATAAATCAGCATCGTAGCATTAAATCGTTCCTGTAAGGATTTCCCGCTCGTGCGATAAGGGGACAGGCAAGCGGCGCGTCCACAAAATTGCGCCAAGCGCCTCCGCAAATTTTTCTGCTTCGTTGCGCGTCGTCCAAAGGTGGATCTTGCCGCCGGGATTGAGCAGTGGAACGGTGCGCGCCGCAAGCAAGGCGGGGCGGTCCACCGCTCGCGCTGTGACCGCGTCAAATTTCTGTCCGAGTGCGGGAATCTCCTCCAGGCGCTCCCGCCGGACTTCAACCCGCTCTATTCCGCAACATCGAACCACCTCCTTCAGGAAAGCTCTTTTCTTCGCAACGGGCTCAAGCAGGGTTACCTCACAGTCGGGAAAGACGAGCTTCAGGGCCAAACCGGGGAAGCCCGCGCCACTGCCAATATCAAGCAGCCTGTCGCGAATTTCCTCATGTCGCTTCAGAAAAAAAGACTCACCAAAGTGGCGGGTAATACACTGTTCGGGGTCGCGGATGGAAGTGAGATTTATCTTCTGATTCCATTTCATCAACATCTGCAAATAGATCTGCAACTGCTCCATCTGGCGTGAATCCAGGTGAACGCCAAATGGCTGCAACAACTGCCGCACTCTCTCGTCGCATAACACCAATTTGAGTTACAGCTTCAACCGATGGAGCATCTTATGCACGTCCACTGTGAAAGAAACGTGTTCCCGGGTTCCGGTGATCCTGATGGGGATAACGGTCCCGGCGCCGTGCCCGGCAAACAGCGGATCGAGCATCTTCAGGAAGAAGGACTTCTTCCCCGTCGTTATTTGTGACAACTTCGCTTTGAGTCTTAATTGTCCGCGAAAATCAAGGGCTCCACCGAGCAGAGCGTAGGTGCCGTGTATATTGACGGCGGCTCCCGGCACTTCAAATGCTAGCTCCTGGAAAGTCATCGTTCCCTGATTCAGGGCGAAGCGGCCCTTGATGTTAAAAACCGCGTTGCTCGATTCGCTCCCGCCGTGCTCCCCCTGTCCCCTGCGGCTGAGGCTCGTCAGCTTATGTTCTAAATTGGGATTGGTAAACTGTCCTGATTGAATCTCAAAATCGTCCCCCAACCCCATCCGGTTGGCAATGTCCTGGTGACCGGGAGGAAGATCGAACTTGACTCTCAGAACCACGCCTCCGGTCAGCATAGGTTTTGGAGACTTCACCGCAAGCCACAGAAGGTTTTCGATGCGGGCGTGGTCTGAGCTAAGGTCCAGGACCACCGTTGATCCTTTTCCGCCTGTAGTTCGAAGAACCCCACCGCGAGCCTGAAGCGAAGACTGAAGAAACTGCACGTTTACCGGACGAAGTAAGGTATCTCCGTTTACGCCATCCACGATCGCATGGAAGTTAGCTTTCAAATCGACAGGATGGCCGCTGATTCCGAGCGCGAAGTCCGGTGTGTCCGTGTTCCCGTCAACCTTAATGAAGCTCAGCACTCCAGTATATTTGCCCTCGGAGGATAGCATTCCGGCCAGGCCGCGAATCGTGGAGAGGTCAGCGTGATCGAAGCTATAAGTTCCGGAAACTGGCGTCCGGCTGGGATCGTCGGCGTCCCACGGACCAAATTTTCCTCCAGAGCGGATTTGACCGAGCGGCTTGGGGTTGGTGAGGATAGCCTGAAAAGACATGGCTCGCTTCGGTCCAGCCGAATGAAGCCGGAGCTTCGATATGGTGAATACGCGGGGCGGCTTTTGCGGATTGCTGGAGGATATTGTCAAAACAGCCCCATCGGCATCCACTTCGCCCAGCACGAAACCCACAAGATGATGATGATGGTGTCTTCGTGATTTTGCCGGCGCCTGTTTATTCACGCGGGGAGCAATATTTATCCTTAGACCTTGTAGCCGCACGTAGTTCACCCGAGTGGGATGCCGCAGCAGGGCTAACCAGCTTGTATGCGCTGTGAAACTGTCGACGGAGATCAGAGGAGGAGTGCCAGGCCGGTTACGGTATCTCAGCACCAACCCAGCGCCAGCGATTCGGACGCGGGGGAACAGGCTGGCCTCAAAACTTTTGAGCTGAACCTGGGAGTGATAATGCTCGCTCAGGGCCTCCACCACCCATCTGTGGCTCAGTGGAGAAATCTCCGTAACGAGGATCACCAGCGCGAGCACCAACCCTGCGATCGCAATCCCTGCGATTTTCAGCCCTTTGTGGAGCTTCAGTCCTCGCTTCGCGCCCTTGAGTTGGTTCACCGTTTAGTTCACACCTTTTTCGATGGTACCTTGCCGTCCCGCGTCTTGGCCATCGGAGGAACTCAGTAAATTCGGGTATAGGCACGGGTAGCAGTATGGGGCGATTCCCTGGCTGACGTTTGACGGGTTGAACAGGATGCTTTAGAGAGGCGGTTTGAGTGCACGCCGTTCAGGTTGGTGACACAAATGGGAATGGCGTCAGTCGTGCAGTGGCGCGGTCGTGGTAGCCACAAGGAATTCGTTTTTTTGAATTCGCCGTGGCTTTGCGCGCACAAGCCCGCGGCGAGGGAAAGCGCTCGCCGTGGCTATCGCTGCCTCAGGCCCGTCAATGGTCTGAGCGGCCACTGCTGTTGTACCTCCATGATAATGTCCCCTTTTGTCCTCGATAGAAATGTCCCCTAAGGTGACCTCCGAAAGGAGATCACCTTGGGGAGAGTTGAAATGAGCAAGAGAGAGTTGGGGAGGGTGGAGGTACTGGCACGAGTGCAGGGTAAGGAGCTTCGCTTGGTGGATGCGGCCGCGTTGCTGCGGCTGGGTTATCGGC